>NZ_JALKCW010000018.1:0-102173 GCF_046883345.1 Hydrosulfovibrio ferrireducens
TCCCCTGAAATGAAGAAAAGTGCATCGAAATATGGCAGAATCTCCCACAGGGTGGGTGCAAAGTTTCAAAGAACAATTTGAAAATCAGGGCTGACGGCAAGAACGCCTTCAGTGAAGACTCTTTTTCAACATCCTGTTAGACCTCCGGCTTGAACCTGCCGGAGAAAATTTGCACATCGCCTACAATGACGAGGGCATCGCTGAAATTTGTCATAGACTGACGGCCATGTCGCCGACACGAATCGTAATGGAGGCGACTGGCGGGCTGGAAACACCCTTGGCGATTGAACTCCTGGCACACTCGTTGCCGGTGTCCGTTATTAACCCCCGCCAGGCCCGGGATTTTGCCAAAGCCACCGGTCAATTGGCAAAGACTGACCGAGTAGATGCCACAGTCCTGTGTGCCTTTGCTCGCGCTATCCGACCGCCTGTGCGACCGCTTAAAGACGCTGACCTGCGCGAGCTCGATGATTTGGTGAGCAGGCGTCGCCAGTTGGTCTCGATTCGTGTTCAAGAGACCATCCGTTTGAGTAGCGCAAAGTCAAAGACTATGCAAAAAAGCCTGAAGACCCACATTGATTGGTTGAACAAACAAATAGCCAAGCTTGATGATGATTTGGGCAAACGTTTACGAACATCCGAAGCTTGGCGCATCAAGGACGATCTGTTGAGTAGTATTCCCGGTGTCGGTGCGGTGACCAGTTTAACGATGCTGGCCAAATGCCCGGAACTTGGGCAGCTCAATCGACGGGAAATAGCAAAGCTGACAGGCGTTGCTCCATTGGCGAACGACAGCGGAAAACATCGCGGTAAGCGTTTTATCTGGGGCGGACGTGCCGATGTGCGAGCTGTCTTGTACATGGCCACCGTTTCGGCAATTCGCTGTAATGTTGCCATCAAAGCGTTTGCCGAACGCCTCAAAAAGACAGGAAAACCTGCCAAGGTAGTCATCGTTGCCTGTATGCGTAAGCTATTGACCATTATGAACGCCATGTTGAAAAATAATGCTCCTTGGACGCTAAAAACTACTTGACCTTAAACACGGTTGCTCTCCCCTTGCGGGAGAGGGTTAGGGAGAGGGGGAATCAGCTATGAGCCCGGCAGATTGGAGCTTCACCCACCCCTGGCCCCCTCCCGTCGAGGGAGGGGGTATTCGATTCGGGCATAGCTTCATCAGCTTGCCCGGCCGGCCGCGCCGATCAGGTCGGGATAGCGGTAAACCTTGCCCTCGTAGTTGCGCAGCAAAAGGTCGTTGCCCTCGCGACCGACCACGGTTTCCGGGAGGAGCGGAATCTTGCCCCCGCCTCCCGGCGCGTCGATCACATAGTTGGGTACGGCATAGCCCGAGGTATGGCCGCGCAGCCCTTGGTAAATCTCCAGCCCCTTGGAAACCGGGGTGCGGAAATGGGCCGAGCCGATAATGGGGTCGCACTGGTACAGGTAATAGGGCTTGACCCGGATCTTTACCAGCCCGTGCATGAGCTGCCGCATGGTGTCCAGGGAATCGTTGATCCCGGAGAGGAGCACGGTCTGGCTGCCCAGGGGAATGCCCGCATCGGCGAGCATGGCGCAGGCCCTGGTCGCTTCCTCGGTCAGCTCGTCGGGATGGGTGCAGTGGATGCTTATCCACAGCGGGTGATGTTTTTTCAGCATACCCACCAGCTCGGGCGTGATGCGCTGGGGCAGGACCATGGGCGCCTTGGTGCCGATGCGGATCATCTCCACGTGCGGGATCTGCCGTAGCCGGCTCAGCAGCCAGTCCAACTGTTCGTCGGCCATGGTAAGCGGGTCGCCGCCGGAAAGCAGCACGTCGCGGATGTTCGGATTGGCCGCGATGTAGGCGATGGCTTTCTGCCAGCGGGCCGGACTGTGGCTCTTGCGGCGACCGACCATCCGGGAGCGGGTGCAGTAGCGGCAGTAGCTCGAACAGTAGTCGGTGACCAGAAAAAGGACGCGGTCGGGATAGCGGTGCACCAGGCCGGGCACCGGGCTGTGGTTCTCCTCGCCCAGGGGGTCGTGCTCCTCGCCTTGGGAAACCAGGAGCTCGTTGACCGTCGGCACCATGGTGCGACGGAGGGGCTGCCTGGGATCGTCAGGGGAAATGAGGCTGGCGTAATAGGGGGTTATGGCCAGGGGCAGGGTGGCGCCATTGAAGGCCATGGCCTGCCGCTCGCTGTCCGAGAGGTCTATGAGCTTGCCGAGTTTTTTGAGGCTGGTGATGCGATTGCGAAGCTGCCAGCGCCAGTCGTGCCAGTCATCGTCGGTGGCGGAGGAAAAATGGCGTTGGCGGAAGGTCTGGGAGGGTGGTTGGCTGGGAAACGGAAAAGCGGTTGGGCAACACCCTGGAGGTTCCTCTTGCTCTTCAAGATCTATAACCTTTTGTTGCATCGTTTTTCTCCTTGCTGGCTGTTCGGTGGAGCTCGGGAAAAGAACAAATAATTTCAAAATGATATCGCTGATATCCGCAGGCGGCTCAACGTATTTGACTGAACCAGTTTATGCTTATTGCACGGAAAAGTGTCAAGAAAAAAAACAGGTCCGCTGTTTTTTTTAACTCTTTGTTTTTTTGTAGTTTTTTGCTTTGTTGGTTGGCGGGTTTGCCGAGGGTGCGGGAGGGGGGATTGAAGGATAGTTCTAACTATTTAAAATAACTTGCAATAATTTAAAGGGCTCCTGGAGGCCAAAGGGCTTGGGGTCACGCCGCAAAAGCCGTATTCGCTGCGAGCGTGAGTATTTCAGGAACCGTGGCCGGTCCGGGTGGGCGGGATCTCTTCAAGGATTTTCCTGAACTCGCCAATGATGATCGGTTTGGAGATATAGGCGTCCATGCCGGCGGTCACGCATTTTTCGCTGTACCCCTTCATGGCATGAGCGGTCAGGGCAACGATGGGGATGTGTCTGTCTGTTCCCTGTTCCAGGGAACGAATTTTCGCGGTTGCCTCAAAGCCGTCCATCTCCGGCATCTGCACATCCATCAGGATCACATCGAAGTGTTCCGCCCGGTATTTTTCGAGGGCTTCCAGGCCATTGTTGGCGACGACCACGGAATGCCCTTCTTTTTTGAGCAACCCTTGCGCCACTTTTTGATTCACCAGATTGTCCTCGGCCAGCAGGATATGGAGTGTTTTCTGTGTCTCTTCGCCTTGAGGCGTTTCGACGGCAGGCTCAAGACGTTCCGCCCGGACAAAAACGGTGGAGATGCTCTTGAGCAGATCCTTGTGCCGGCACGGCTTGAGCAGATAGGCGTGCACCCCGAGGCGGTTGCTTCGCTCCTTGTCCTCCGGCAACCCCGCGGAGGTGAGAATGATCACCGGCAGTTGGGTCAACCGAGGATGCTGCCGGATTTTTTCAATCAGGGTGAAGCCGTCCATGTCCGGCATCTGGATGTCGACGATGGCCAGGGCGAAGGGCGTTCCTGCGTCCAGGTGTTCCTGCAAAACCTGCAACGCCTCCGCGCCGCCGGAAACAGTCCGCGCTCGCATGCCAAGGTGCGTAAGTTTTTGCAGCAGAATCTTTTGGTTGATGGGGTTGTCGTCCACGACCAAAATGGATTTTCCCTCCAGGAAGGCAGGAGATGCCTGCGGAATGGCTTTTTCCCCAGACTGCTTTTGGCAGAGGATGGTGAAGAAAAAGGTGGAGCCGGCATTGGGAGTGCTTTCCAGCCAGATGCGTCCTCCCATGAGGTGGACCAGGCGGGAAGAGATGGAGAGCCCCAGGCCGGTGCCGCCGAATTTTCTGGCCATGGTGCTGTCCACCTGGCTGAAGGCTTCGAAAATCTTTTGCTGCTTGTCTTCGGGGATGCCGATGCCTTGGTCGGAAACGGAAAACAGCAATTCAACGGCGCCATCGTACTCGCCCTTAAGCTGCACATCCAAGAGGATTTGGCCGGATTCGGTGAACTTGATGCTGTTGCCCAGGAGGTTGGTCAACACCTGCTGGAGGCGGAAGGCATCGCCAATGAGGAATTCAGGAACATCCTCCTCGATGTGGCAGACCAGTTCCAGTTTTTTCTCGTGCGCCCGGCCCGCCAGTTCCTGCGTGGTATCCTCGACGGTTTCCCGAAGATTGAAGTCGCCCGTGGTGATGTCCAGCTTGTGCGCCTCGATCTTGGAGAAATCGAGAATATCGTTGATCACCTGGATGAGGCGGCTGGCCGAAAGGTCGATGGTTTCCAGATAATCCCGTTGTTCATCGGTCAATTCGGTTTGCAGGGCCAGTTGGGTCATGCCGATGACGCCGTTCATGGGGGTGCGGATTTCATGGCTCATATTGGCAAGAAATTCCGACTTTGCCTGGCTTGCCGCCTCCGCCGCCTCCTTGGCCAGGACAAGATCGCGGGTCCGCTCCTCGACCTTCAGTTCAAGATCGCTGTGTGCCAGGGTGAGCGCTTGATCCCGGATTTCAATTTCATTGAGCATTTCATTAAAGCCCATGGTCAGCGCGCCGATCTCGTCCTTGTTTTTCACCGGAGCCCGCAAGGAATAATCCTGATCCCGAGTAACCCCGCGAATTGTCGCGGCAAGCTGTTCTATGGGTTTGGTGAAAATCCGCTGGAGCTTCCCCGTGATGATCCAGACCAGGAAAAAAGTTGTCCCCATGACCAGGAGGGCGACCAGAAAATACCGCTTGAGCAGGATCTGTTCATGGTGGAGATCGGAGCGGACAAAGATCAGGCCAACGGTTTTGCCCCCAAGCTCTATCTCCGTAAGGAAATCGACGGAGTTTTTGCCAAAGACCGGGCTATTGACGGGGATCGCCGGCGGCTGAAAACCGGCCGCATCCTTGCCGTAGACGGCAAAGACCCGCTGGTCCGGAGTGAGGATGGCGGCATACCGGATGCTGGGTTCGGCGCGCAGCGCCAGCAGGGTTTCCGTGGCGGCATCCTGATCGGAAAAAACCACGGTGGATTTTGCGTTTTCCGCGGTTGCTTTTGTTAATACGGCCAAATTATTGGCCAGGACATGCCGAAAAGTGAAAAACTCGTAGGAAAACATGGCGATATTGACAAAAAGCAGCACTCCCCCGGTGACGAGCATGATGATGAGCAGAAGTTTTTTTCTGATCGGGAGGCGGTTAAAGTATTCCATGGTCCCTTGCTGTTTCCTGATTCAGGCGCAGGTTCGAGGTGATGGTGCTGGGGGAGGTGGCGCGGAGGGGTCTGTCGTAATCTATTGCCGACTGCTCCGGGCCAACGGCAAGCATGAGCAGCCGCGAACTGATTTTAAGCTCGGCTTTTTCCGTTGAGGCCGGATTGATCTGGAACTTGATTTTGGCGCCTTTTTGCACAAAATTGATGTCGCCGCCCAGGGTGATGAAATTTTTCTCCTCGCCCACGGTTATCACCGGTTTTCCCTTGAGCTGGGCCAGCACCTTGGCCAGGTCGGGATTTTTATAGGATTCCAGGAAAAAAACCATGTGCGCCTTGTCAAGATCCTCTACCGAGTTGGTCGTGATGATTTTCAGGGGCCGCACGCCGACGGTGCTGTTGTGCAGGGCATGTTCAATGGCGCGGTTTTTCTCTCCGTTGCCGACAATCACCAAAATATAGGGGCTTTTCGGGGAATCAAAAGAACGGTCCGGCCATTTGATGAAGTTGAAGAAATTGTAAAGAAAGCCGGCCTTGAGCTCATACTCTTCATAGCCCGCCCCATGTGCCGCGCCAAACGGCAGGCAGAGGAGAAACAGAAGCGCGAACACCGCGAAGATCCGCTTGCCGTCGGGGTTCGTCTTGGGCTGTGAAGGGTTTGGCGCCATGGATTCCTAACCTAGAAGGTCATGCGTACTTGCGCATAGACGCTGCGCTCAATTTCCGAGGGAATGGTGTTGATGAACAAATAACCGAATTCGGGCTGGGCGTTATCCAGCAGATTCTGGCCCACCAGGGAGAGTTCGACCGTGGGGTTGACCTGCCAGGCGACCCGGGCGTCCAGCGTGACATAGTTGTCGATGCCATAGGTCGGCAGGTTGTCCACATAGCGCAGCCAGGTGTCCAGGGTGATGTCGGAGCGGAGGTTCATCATGGACCGCAGCGAGACCTGGTTGCGGGGGCTTTCCCCTTCGGCATCCTCGCTGGCAAAAAGACCCTGGCCTGTCTCCTGCAGATCCAGGCGCAGGTAGGTGTAGGCCAATTGCAGCCGCCACCAGTCCAGGGGCTTGGCGTCGGCCACCAGCTCGAAGCCGTAGGTGTTGCCCTCCATGGTGTTTCCGGCCTCATAGTTGAGCTGATAGAACAAGGCCGGGTCGCCGCTGTTGTTCGCGGTAATAAAGTTCGCCGAGGCAGGGGTTGTCCGCAACCGGCTATAGTCGTTGAGAAAGGCGGTCAGGTCGAAGGCCAGCGCTTCATGGATCTGAGTCCGGTAGCCTACTTCGTAGGCAATGAGTTTTTCGGACTTGAAATCCTCATTGCCGTTAATGACAATCTCCGCCAATCCCGGACCAGGAGGAAGGAAGGGGATTGCCGCGCTGGGAGCAATGGCGCTGCTGATGCGGATATCGTGTTCGGCCTGGGAGGGGGTCCGCACCGCCTGGCTCACCGCACCCCAGAAGGTATGATGCTTGTGCGGGGTAAAGAGCAGCCGGCCGTTGGGCTGGACCTCATAGCCGGTGAAGTCGTTGTGCTCGAACTTGGAGCCCAGGGTGAGGCGGAGCAGATCGTCGACCAGGGTGATTTCATCCTGGACAAAGGCGCTGAGCAGCATATCGGTTCGACTGGCCGGAGCAAAGGAGAAGGTTTGGCTGTTTTCCAAGGAGTCGCGGGTATAACGGTAGCCCAATCCCCAGGTCAGCTCCTGTTTTGTGGTGGCCTGAAAGCGGTGCTGGAATTCGAGATCAGCCGTGCTCCGTTCGTCGCCCAGCAGCCGGTCGTTGCTCCTGGCCAGATCATAATAGGCCTGCAGGGTCATTTCCGAGTTGTCTTTCCCTTTTTTGGTCAGCCGGGTCAGGAGATCTCCGCCCCGAATGTTGCTGGGGTTGCTGATGTCGGTTGTGTAGGGCGGGCTTGTGGCGGGAATGTTCGTTGTGGCGTCCGCATTGCCGTTGTAAGCGTCCCCTTGGATGGTGAACGTGTAAGGGGACTCGAGGGCTCCGCTGTCCACCCGGAAGCCGCCGCGCCACTGGTACCAGTCGTCATCGGCCTTGGTGCCGTCGGCAAAGGCCATATCGTCGCGGTAGAAATTTTTTCCGTACACCCGATAGGTGGTGTGGTCATTGATTTTTCCGCCATGGCGGGCGGTGCCGAACCCCTTTTCCTCGCTGCCGGTTCCCGCGGTGAGCAGGGTGCCCTGGGTGTCCGCCGAGTGTTTGGTGATGATGTTGATGACGCCGTTGACCGCGTTGGCCCCCCACAGGCTGGCCCCCGGCCCCCGGATCACCTCGATCCGTTCTATATCCTCAAGAACGGTGTCCTGGGCATTCCACAGGACTCCGGAAAAAAGCGGATTGTACACGGTGCGGCCATCCATGAGCACCAGCAGTTTGTTGGCGGAAAAGGCATTGAACCCCCGGCTGGTGATGGCCCATTTGTTGGCGTCTATCCGCGCCACTTGGAGGCCGGGCACCATGCGCAGGATTTCCGGGATGCTGGTGGCGCCGGAACGCTTTATGTCTTCCTGGCTGACCACAAAAACAGCGGCCGCAGCCTCGCTGGCCTTTTCGGTTTTTTTGGAAACCGAGGTGATTTCCACGGCAAGCAGCTCTTCAAGGGAAAGCGCGGTAATATTGGCGCGGGCCGCCCAGCACGGCTGGCTGGCGGCCATGAGCATGGAGAGTGCCGCCAGGGTGGTTGCCTTGCGGGAAAGGGGCCTTTTTTTTCGGTGGAACGAGCGGATGCCTGCCATCGTTGCGCCTCGTGTGTTGTGCCCTGCGGCAGAGTGAAGGTGCGACCATGTTGTGAGATAAGGAAAGCATTTCAACTCTTTTCCCGTTGTCCCGGCAAGCGGGAGCGTGGACCGGCGCCATGGAAAGATGCGCATCGACAGCCGTATGCTAATAAGTGTATCAGAAGCTGTGTGAAAATGGAAAAATAAAGCCTGGCTTTTTGGCCGGGGTTTTGATTACCTAGGGTTGCTCTTTTTTTCACCCAGGGCAGACAGGGGAAGGCATGAAACAAAAAGCTTCGGTTATCAATATTATCTGGTTGTCCATGGTTGTGCTGGCCACGGTGACCGCCAGCTATACCAACCGGATGGACGCCCTTACCAGCGCCTCGTTCGAATCGGCCAAGGATGCGGTTACGCTGGCCATCGGCCTGATCGGGCCCATGGCCCTCTGGCTGGGGATCATGAAGGTGGCCGAGGCCGGGGGGCTGATGCGCATCGTGGCCCACCGGGTGCGGCCGTTGATGGTCCGGTTGTTTCCCGACGTGCCCCACGATCATCCGGCCATGAGCGCCATGATCATGAACATGGCGGCCAACGCCCTGGGCTTGGGCAACGCGGCCACGCCCATGGGGATCAAGGCCATGCAGGAGCTGGAGAAGCTCGCCCCGGAAAAGGGCACGGCCACCAACGCCATGTGCCTCTTTTTGGCGATCAACACCTCCAGCGTCACCTTGCTGCCCCTGGGGGTGATCACCATCCGGGCCGCCGCGGGCGCAGCGAGCCCGGCCGCCATTTTCATCCCTTCGCTTATCGCCACCACCTGTTCCACCATCGCGGCCATTGTGGCGGCCAAGATGCTGGCCCGCAACAATGGCGCGGTGGAGTTCCCTGTGCAGGCCACCCAGGAGACAGCACCAATCGAGGCAGAGGCCAGCGGTGAGCCGGAGCTGTATCCGCCCGGCGCGGCAGGGAAATGGTTCGTCTGGTTGCTGGTTGCCGCCTTTGCCGGAGGAGCGGTGTATCAATTGAGCAGCGCCGAGGCGCCGCTGGCCTTTTCCGCCGCCGGCCTCAACAGCCTGTCGAGCTGGCTGATTCCGGCCCTGATCTCCGGGCTGCTCATCTTCGGCTATCTGCGAGGGGTGCGGATCTATGAAACCCTCACCGACGGGGCCAAGGAAGGGTTTACCACCGCCATGCGCATCATCCCCTTCATGGTGGCGATCTTTGTCGCCATCGGCATGTTCCGGGCCAGCGGGGCCATGGATATCCTGGTTGGTGTCCTCTCGCCCGTTACCTCCGCGGTGGGCATGCCGGCCGAGGCCCTGGCCATGGGGCTGCTGCGCCCCCTTTCCGGCAGCGGCTCCTTCGCCTTCATGAGCGAGATCGTCCAACAGTCGCCGGACAGCATCGTTGCCGCCATGGTTTCGGTGATCCAGGGCTCCAGCGAAACCACCCTCTATGTGCTGGCCGTGTACTTCGGGGCCATCGGCATCCGGCGCACCCGCCACGCCCTGCCCGCCGCGCTCTGCGGCGAAACCGTGGGGCTCATCGCCGCGGTGACCGTCTGCAATCTCTGGTTTTAGCAGGGTGTTGAAAAACTCGTTTTTCGATGCCCTGCGTGCGATCCAGGGATGGATCGCCAATTTCGACGAGTCCTAACTCGTTGAAATTGTGAGATCGGACAGAATTTACTTCTGACCGATCGTGGTTGAAAAAAGCCAGGACGGCTTTTTTCAACATCCTGTTAGAACAGTGTGGCCATAACAGTGCTGATGTGACGGTTGGTATCACGCAAGAAGAAAGGAGGACGCGATGGCTGGTCTGAGCCTGGGGGGAATTGTCTTTTTGGCGGTGCTGGTGGTGATGATTGTCTGGGTGGTCGGGATCTACAACCGGTTGGTGGGGCTGCGCAACCGCTTCAAAAACAGCTTTGCCCAGATCGATGTGCAGTTGAAGCGGCGCTACGATCTCATCCCCAATCTGGTGGCCGTGGCCAAGGAGTACATCACCCACGAACGGGAAACCCTGGAGGCGGTCATTGCCGCCCGCAATCAGGCCTCTGGCGCGGAGAAGCAGGCTGCCGCCGATCCGGGCAACGCCGCGGCCATCCAGGGGATGATCGCGGCGGAGGGTGCGCTCTCCACCACCCTGGGCCGTCTTTTTGCCCTGGTGGAGTCCTATCCCGATCTCAAGGCCAACCAGAACATGATGCAATTGAGCGAGGAGCTGAGCTCCACGGAAAACCGGATCGCCTTTGCCCGCCAGGCCTTCAACGACGCGGTCATGACCTACAACACCGGGCGCGAGCTCTTCCCCGCCGTGCTTTTTGCCGGGATCTTCGGCTTTGAGCCCGCGCAGTTCCTGGAGCTTGAGGAGACAAAAGAGCGCGAGGCGCCCAAGGTCGCCTTCTGAGCCTCCGGTCGAGCAACGATGCGGGATTTTTTTGAACAGCAGCACCTCGCCCGGCGGAAGACCTTCCGGCTGGTTGTGTATTTTGCCGTGGCCGTATCCCTGGTCGTGGGGCTGGTTACGCTCTTCCTCTATCTGCTGGCCACCTTCAACCCGGGCCGTCTCTATGTCTCGGTGACCCCTTTCAACCTCTCCCCCAGCCAGTGGGATCTCGCCTTGATGGGCAAAATCGCCATGGTGGTTCTGGCCCTGATCCTTGTCGGCACCGTCTACAAGTACCTGCGGCTGCGCAGCGGCGGCGGCAGCCTCATAGCCCAGCTCCTGGGCGGGCGGGTCGTCTACCCCGATACCAACGATTTTCACGAACGCCGTTTGCTGAACATCGTCGAGGAGATGGCCATTGCCTCGGGGATTACGGTGCCTGCGGTCTATCTGCTCGACCGGGAATCCGGGATCAACGCCTTTGCCGCCGGGTTTTCCCAGGAGGACACGGTGATCGGCGTCACCAGGGGGGCGGTGCAGTATCTCACCCGGGAAGAATTGCAGGGGGTGATCGCCCATGAATTCAGCCATATCCTCTACGGCGATATGGCGATCAATCTCCGGCTCCAGGGGCTCCTGCACGGTATTTTGGTCATCGGGTTGTTGGGCGAGATACTGCTCAAAAGCGCCTTTTCCACGGATCGCGAGGGGGAGCGCGGCAAAGGCAATGGGCAGGGCACCGGCGGTTTTTATGCGATAGTGATCGGGGTTGTCCTGGTTATCCTGGGCTACACCGGGGTGTTTATTGCCAAGCTCATCAAAAGCGCGGTGGCCCGGCAGCGGGAATTTTTGGCGGATGCGGCGGCGGTGCAGTTTACCAGAAATCCCCTGGGGCTTGCCGGAGCGCTCAAAAAAATCGGCGGCTTGTCCGCCGGGTCGAAAATCCGCGACGCGCATGCCTCGGAGATCAGCCACATGTTTTTCGGCAATGGTCTCAGCGAAAGCTGGTTCAATATTTTTTCCACCCACCCGCCCCTATTGGCCAGAATTAAGCGGCTTGATCCGGAATTCCGGGGGGATTTTCCGGCGCGGGTCGCCCCGGCCCCGATCACCGAGGAAGAGGCCTTGATGCATGCAGCGCCCGCCGGACAGCCTGGCGGTGTGTCGGGCGAAGTTCCAGCCTCCGGGGATGGACGGCATGTCTTCGTCCATTCCCTGGCCGCGGGCCGTCCCCTGAAAGAGGCGATCGCCGCTCCGCACGGGGAGCATCTGCGTCTGGCCAGGGAGATGATCGACAGCATCCCCTCTCCGGTCCGGGCTGCGGCCAGGAACGGTTTCGGGGCCAGGGCGGTGGTGTACGGCCTTCTCCTTGACCCTGGTAAGGATCTCCGGGCAAAACAACTTTCGGTTCTGGAAAAAGAGGCGGACCCGGAGGTGCGTCAGGAGCTTATGCACCTCCTGCCCGCCCTGGATGGGCTTCTTGCGGAGATCCGGCTGCCCTTGGTGGATCTGGCCATACCGGCCTTGAAAAGCCTTTCCCCAGACCAGTATGGGGCGTTCAAGCGAACCGTTGACCGGCTCATGCAGGCCGACGGCCGGATCGGCCTGTTCGAATACGCATTGCACCATGTGCTGCTTCGGCATCTGGAGCCGCACTTCCACCCGCAGCCAGACTCCGTGCTCCCGGCCCGGTCTCTTGCCCAGATGCGCGACGAAATTTCCTGCATGCTCTCGCTTGTGTCCCGGCTGGGGCATGGGGATGAGGAGCTGGCCAGAAAGTCGCTGATGCAGGCGGTCCGGGTTTTTGGCAAGGAGATGAAGCTGTTTGCCTACCGGCCCGCTTCGGAATGTTCGTTCGCGGGGTTTGACAATGCCCTGAAAATTCTTGCCAAGGGCGGGATCGAGACTAGGCAACAGGTTCTTGCCGCGGCCCTGGATTGCATGACCTACGACGAAAAGATCACCATCCGCGAGGCCGAGCTGTTCCGCGCCATGGCCGAGGCGCTCAACTGCCCGGTGCCGCCCTGGCTGACCGTGGCGAGCTAGGTAAACTGGCCGGCAGCACCGCATCTGCTTTGTCATCGGCTGGCTCGTGTGCACTAGCACACTTCGCCGGCCTCTTGGTCGGCACTGCTGCCGACAATTGACACACGTATCTGCGGCACTGCCGGCCAGTTTCCCGATCTGTGGGTTGCTCAGTTTTCACCCTGCGTTGGATAGTTACGTTTTTGCCTCACCACCAGAATTCGGGGTATCGCCTTGTTTTCGGAATGTTGTTCACGAGAAGCGCGATCACCAGCATGATGCAGGCCCCGGCCCCGGCGGGAACAATTGCATAGAGATAGCCCATGGCGTAGATCTTTTCGCTGCCGATCACGGCGATGAGGGCGGTGGCGCCGCCCGGCGGGTGCAGGGTTTTGGTGAGGTGCATCACGGCGATAGCCGTGGCCACGGCCACCGCCGCTGCCAGCCACATGTGCGGAGCCAGCATTTTGTAGCTGGCCACCCCGATCAGCGCCGAAAGTATATGGCCGCCGAGGAGATTGCGCGGCTGGGCCAGGGGGCTTTTTATGGCGCCGTAGATCAACACCGCCGAAGCGCCGAAGGAGCCGATCAGCATGAGCAGGTCCGATTGGGGCAAGAGATTGTAGTTGATGAACGCCACCGCACCAATGCCGAGAAAAGCGCCGATCCAGGACCAGAAAATCTCGGACAGGCTGACCCGGGGCGGGCTTGTCGTTGTGCCGCGCATCTTGTCGAAATAGTTCATGAAATCCCCTTGTCCGGAAAAGCGTGCATGAGATCGCTGCGGGTGAGAATGCCCAGCAGCCGGTTCTTGGTGTCCGTCACCGGTATCCGGTTGATGCCTTTTTCCCGCATCAGGGTGCCGGCTTCGTGCAACAGGGCGGTTTCTAAAACCGTGACCACGGGGGTGGTCATGATTTCCCCTGCGGTTGTGCCGCGGATGCAGAGCGCGGGGCAACCTCCCGAGGCAAGGCTGTTGGCGATCAGGGCCATGCAGGAGGTCTGGCTGCCGTCACCCATGTTGCGGAAAAAATCCCGCTCCGAAAGGATGCCGACCACGGTGCCATCTTCCTGCACCACGGGAAGACCGGTGATGTGGTGTTTGGCCATGCGCGCCGCCGCCTCGGCCAGGGGAGTGGCGGGGAGAACCGTTATGACCTCTCGGGTCATGATCTCGGTGACACGCAAACTGTTGTATAACCGCGTTTCCGCATGCTCATAGGCGAGGAGATAGAGTTCCTTGAAATCCCCGGCCGAGATGTCGAGATAGCCGGGGATTTTTTTCATCGCCTCGTAGACATCTTCGTCGGAGAGAAGTTCTGCCGGGTTGGGCGCGGGACTGGTTCGTTGCGACATCAGCGGTTCCCCCTTGTGCTGAATTGAAAGAGACGCATGGGCCGGTTGCAGGATGAACCGTATTGCAAAAAACGGCTCCCATCATTGACCTAGGTCAAGTGCTGTAATTATCTTATGCAGAGACCGGCGTGGGAAACAAGGGCGAAGAACAAAGATCCCCAAGCGACCTGTCGCGCCTTCCCTTCCGTGGACCATATTGACTTCCGGCGGTGATGCGGGTAAATGATCATTCTTGCCTGGGCAGTGTCAGCGGCGACAAAAAGGAGAAAAATCATGTTCAATATATTGGTGTTGGCCACGACAAATAAGGGAAAGCTCAAGGAATTCCGGGAGCTGCTTAAGGATTTTCCCGTGGAGATCCGCAGCCTGGCCGATTTCGGCCCCATCCCCGCAGTGGTGGAAGACGGCGAAACCTTTGACGACAACGCCTATAAAAAAGCGCATTTCACCGCCAAGGTTCTGGGGCTGCCGTGCATTGCCGACGATTCCGGGCTGGCGGTGGAGGCGTTAAATGGGGCGCCGGGGGTGTATTCGGCCCGCTATGCCGGGGAGAATGCCAGCGATGCGGAGAATACCGCCAAGCTGCTTAAGGATATGGAAGGCGTTGCCAACCGCAAGGCCGCCTTCCACTGTGTCATCTCCATCGCCGTGCCTTCCGGCCCGGCCCTTACCTACGAGGGAACCTGCGAAGGCGAGCTGCTCACCGCGCCGAGGGGCGAGGATGGCTTTGGCTATGATCCGATTTTTTACTGCCCCACCTTGGGCAAGACCTTTGCCCAAGCCTCCATGGAGGAAAAAAACCAGGTGAGCCACCGGGGCCGGGCCATGGCCGAGATGGCCGCGGAGTTCGAGCAGGTGCTCAAGTGGGTGAAGCAAAGGCTGACCGAGGAAAAGCCGGCCAAACCGGACCACGAACAGTTCGAGCACAACGACTGGTCCGAGGAGATCATGGTGCGCGAGGTGAAGTAAGGGTTTGTAACCGTCCAGCAGCACCGCATCTGCTTTGTCATCGGCCTGTCCGCATACTATATGTATGGCGGACAGGCCTCTTTCGCGCATCTACGGCAGCAGCGAAGCGGCGCTGCTAAACGGTTACAATTACTTGGGTAGCCGAGAATTTTGCATCCCGAACATATCTTTACTCCCCTCGCCCACTTGTGGGCGAGGGGAGTTTCTCTGCAAACTGATTCTTCCTCCCTCCTCGACACACTCCAGCCCAGACCCTGTGAGCTGCTTGAACAGCGGTCTGCCAAAGAGAAAAAACTCCATCTCCAGCGAAATTCCCACCTTGTGGGCAACCTCACCCCTGATGGCCAGATCGGCGCGGACCATTTCGGTGAGCCGGGCGAGGGAGTCCCGGTCCGTGTCCGCGAGCAGCTCGGTAAATTCCTTGCCAGGGCAGGCCCGTTCGTGGCGGTCGATTTCGGCGAGGATCGGGTCGTTGGGGTTGATCAGGTCGGCGCGGCGCAGGGTGTTTTGGTAGATGGTGGCCAAAAGCGCTTCCGGCTGCCAGCACTTTAGAATCCTGCAGGTTGCCGGGCGGTGCGCATAGATGGTGCAGCCGTTGTTGGCCTCGGCAAAGAAGAGGCAGGTCCAGCCACTGCCTTGCCCCCGGATCTTGAGCAGCTCCACCGGTACCGGTTCAAGCCTGCCGGTGGCCGGGTTGTACCCCCTCTCCCCCTGCCGGATGGTGAGCAACTGGTCGTGCCGGATATACCCCTGGCGGACAAGCGCAAGATCATCGCGGTTGAGGGCTGGTCCGCCTTTTCGGCAGCAGGTTCCGCATTGTCGGCACGTTGTGGGCTCTGTCATGTCTCAGGAAAGAAGGCGCAAAGGGTATTTCGGGCGCAATATGATCCTTCCTCGGTCCAAATGCGAAGCATTGTTAGCCCGTTTGCGCACGAATAATTCCGCAGATCTATTGCAAGGTTTCATGTACATTATTTTTTATACAGTTGCAGCTCTTTGTTTTTATTGAAAAAATTTATTCGACCCTGCTCCCTTCGGGCCCCTTCCGTTTTCCCTGGCATAGCCCTTGCGTATACCTAAGAGCAAAGCGGTGCACGAAATGATTCTGCGCTGCCCAGGACACATGAGACAGGAGGTCGGCCATGAAGAAAACACTTCGCAGCGAAAAAAAAGGCGCAGCCCCGGTCGTTATCCAGACCACTGCCAAGCTAGCCGAAACCTTCTGGTTTGTCAGCTCCTTTGTCATGTCCCTGCTCATGGGTCCTTTCGCGGCCCTGCCTGCCATCATCGCGGTTTTTTCGCTGAAGATCGATGGACCCATGCCTTTGGAACTGCCCCGTTAAGGAGGATTCGCCATGAATGCACCGTGCCGCACCCCTGAAACCTCCGCGCCCGTCTTTGTCCATCCTTTGCTGGCCGATGACCAGGCCGTGTTCACCATCAGCGCCGCCGCCGAGATGCTGGCCATAACCCCGCGCACCCTGCGGATGTATGAGAGCGATGGGCTGTTGTCCCCGGTCCGCCACGGCAAATGGCGCTATTACAGTCTGGATAACCTGAAATGGGTTTCCTGCCTGCGAAGCATGATCCACGAGCACGGAATCAGCCTGGCCGCCATCCACAAGCTGCTGCAATACACGCCCTGCTGGAACATCGCCGGCTGCCCTTTTGAAAAACGCAAGCTCTGCACGGCCTTCATGTCCAGCGGCTTGGTGCCGAAAAAGATCGCGCCCCTCGGCGACCGGACAATGTCCGCCTGATTGCTTGCGTCTTTCCGTCCGCATCGTGTACAAAGTAAAAAATAGGGATTTCGGCTAAAGGCTGAAGACTGAAAGAATCAGTTTTCTGGCACGATTTTTTCCTTCAGCCTTCAGCCTTTAAACCTTCAGCTTTTCATGAGGTCTGCCTTGAACCAATTCTACAAAAACCTGTCCATCTGGCTGGTCATCGCCCTGGTGGGGCTGTTGCTGATCAATCTTTTCAATCCCGCTGGCGAGCCGGTCAACCAGATCAGCTACAACGATTTTCTGGAAAGCGTCAATTCTGGCAAGGTGAGCCGGGTCACCATCACGGAAAATGTGGCAGAGGCCCAGGATCTGGTGGGCAACCGCTTCAAGACCGTGCTGCCGGACAGTCTGGAGCAGGTGCAGCCTTTTATGAAGGAGGGGATCACCCTCCAGGTGGAAAAGAAAAAAGAACCCCATTGGCTGCTGGCCATTCTCGGCTCCTGGCTGCCCATGATCGTCCTGGTGGGGCTGGGCCTGTATTTCATGCGCCAGCAGCAGGGCGGAGGCGGCAAGGGGCTGATGACCTTCGGCAAGAGCCGGGCGCGGCTCATCGAGGGCGAGGAATCCAAGATCACCTTTGCCGATGTGGCGGGCATCGAGGAGGCCAGCGAGGAGCTGGGCGAGATCGTTGATTTTCTCCGCGACCCAGGCATCTTTACCCGGGTGGGGGCCAAGATTCCCAAGGGCGTGCTCCTTTCCGGCGAGCCGGGCACGGGCAAAACCCTGCTGGCCCGCGCCATTGCCGGGGAGGCCCAGGTGCCGTTTTTCTCCATCAGCGGCTCGGATTTTGTCGAGATGTATGTGGGCGTCGGTGCCAGCCGGGTAAGGGATTTGTTCAAGGAGGCCAAGAAAAAGGCGCCCTGTATCATCTTCATCGATGAGATAGACGCGGTGGGCAGGCAGCGCGGGGTCGGGGCCGGCGGCGGCAACGACGAGCGCGAGCAGACCCTGAACCAGTTGCTCGTGGAGATGGACGGCTTCGAGGCCAATGCCGGGGTTATCATCATCGCGGCCACCAACCGGCCCGATATCCTGGACCCGGCTCTCAAGCGGCCGGGCCGCTTCGATAGGCAGATCGTCGTGCCCCTGCCCGATGTGCGGGGCAGGGAAAAAATCCTCAAGGTCCATGCCGCCAAGGTCCAGTTGGACAGCGATGTGGATATGTCCATCATCGCCAAGGGCACCCCCGGTTTCTCCGGGGCCGAGCTGGCCAACATGGTCAACGAGGCAGCCTTGATGGCGGCCCGTTTCGAAGTGGGCCGAATCTCCATGGCCCTCATGGAAAAGGCCAAGGACAAGGTGATGATGGGAGCGGAGCGCACCAGCATGATCCTGAGCGACAAGGACAAGCGGCTCACCGCCTACCACGAGGCGGGTCATGCCCTGGTGGCCCGGCTGCTGCCCGGCACCGATCCGGTGCACAAGGTGACCATCATCCCCCGGGGGAGAGCCCTGGGGCTGACCATGCAGTTGCCCACCGACGAGAAGCACTCGCAGTCCCGCTCCTGGCTGATGAACAACCTCTGCATCCTCCTGGGTGGCAGGGTGGCCGAGGAGATCGTTTTCGGCGATGTGACCACCGGGGCGGGCAACGACATCGAACGCGCCTCGAACATTGCCCGGAAGATGGTCTGCGAATGGGGGATGAGCAAGGAGATCGGCCTGTTGAACGTGGCCGGGCCCGATGAAATGGGGCGGAGCAGGCAACCCTACAGCGGGGAGACCGCGGTGCGCATCGACCAGGCCGTGACCGGGTTGGTGACCGAGGCCAGGGATACGGCGACCCGGCTGCTCAACGAGAACCGGGCGATTCTGGAGGCCATGGCCAAGGATTTGCTGGAGAAGGAAACCATCGGCAGCGAGGATATTGAGCGGTTGATGGCGGCTGGCTGATAATTGAGTGCTGTTCTTAGGGCGTTCGGCGGCGGGAGGAAACTCCTTCCGCCTTTTTTTGTTCCCTCTTTCTTCTTTTGCTTGCCCAAAAGAAGAAACAAGAAAAGGGCACCCGTGTCACTTGTCCCGCCGCTGGCGGGATTCCCTGCGCTCCTCGATACTGCCGGGGCTTTGCAAACTCGGCTAACGCCTCAAACAGTGCAAATCCCCTTTTCGGCAGCCTCTCCGGTGCTCGGCTGCGTGCCAATGGGAGTCTTATTCTCCCCCATTTGTCCTGCCGCGCCTCGCAGACGGGGGCGGGGAAAAACGCTAAAACTGTTTGAGGGCGAAGCCCGAGTTTTTTAGCGTCCCGCTCCCGGCGAGAAGCAAGGGAAGCCCGAAGGGCCAGGACTGGCTGGGGTGCTTTTTTCTTGTTTCTTCTTTTGGGCACGCAAAAGAAGAAAGAAAAACAGCAGAACGGCTCTTCTCCGGCACTCCCGGATGTCTGTGCCCGACCCTCATGTTCTTCTTGACAGGTCGAGCCCGGCAAGGGTAGGAATCTGGTTTGAAAAAAAATCACCGGACCATGTCCAGCATGGTCCGGTGATAAAAGTGCAGAATACAAGAAAGTCCCCTCTCCCCTGGCGGGAGAGGGATAGGGAGAGGGATAGGGAGAGGGGGAAGGTCCTGGTTGGGAGGCCGTTGCCAACTTCACCCACCCCCCAACCCCCTCCCGTCAGCAGTGTTAACGGCGAGGGAGGGGGAGTCTCATGTAAAAAGCTCACCGGGCCATCCCGGTTTCTTATTATGTAAGGAGGTCGTACCCATGCTGGAAGCGTATCAAAAACATGTTGCCGAGCGGGCTGCTCTTGGCCTGCCCCCCCTTCCCCTTTCCGCCGACCAGACCACCGCCTTGGTTGCGCTGCTGCAAAAACCGGCCGTCGGAACGGAAGCCACCCTGGTGGATCTCATCTCCAATCAGGTACCTCCGGGGGTGGATGAGGCCTCCAAGGTCAAGGCCGAATTTCTGGCCGGGGTGGCGCAGGGCAGGATCGTCTCGCCGCTCATCGACAGGAAGGCGGCGGTCAAACTGCTGGGCACCATGCTGGGGGGCTACAATGTGCAACCGCTCATCGATCTGTTGGATGATGCAGCCCTGGCCCCGGATGCGGTGGCTGCGCTTTCCTCCACCCTCCTGGTCTATGATTCCTTTAACGAAGTGGCAGCCAAGGCAAAAAGCAATGACCATGCAAAGCAGGTGCTCACCAACTGGGCCGAGGCGACCTGGTTCACCTCCCGCGCCCCCATGCCCGAGGAACTCACGGTCACCGTGTTCAAGGTTGCGGGCGAGACCAACACCGACGATCTTTCCCCGGCCTCCGAGGCGTGGAGCCGTCCGGATATCCCCCTGCATGCCCAGTCCATGCTAATAAACCGGCTGCCCGGTTCGCTTCCGGTTATCGAAGAGCTGAAGAAAAAGGAGCACCCCATCGCCTATGTGGGTGATGTGGTGGGCACCGGCTCCTCCCGTAAGTCCGGGGTCAACTCCATGCTCTGGCACATGGGCCGCGACATCCCCCATGTGCCTGCCAAGCGCACCGGCGGGGTGGTCATGGGTTCCACCATCGCGCCGATCTACTTCAACACCGCCGAGGATTCGGGCATGCTGCCCATCCAGTGCGACGTGACCTCCCTGGAGACCGGCGACATCATCACCATCAACACCCGCACCGGCACCATCAGCCGGGAGGGGCAGGTGGTTACCACCTTCAGCCTTTCCCCCGCCACCCTGCCCGACGAGGTGCAGGCCGGCGGGAGGGTCAATCTCATCATCGGCAGGGGGTTAACCGCCAAGGCCCGCGAGGCGTTGAGGCTGCCGCCTTCCACCCTGTTCCGGGAGCCGGAGGTTCCCAAGGACAGTGGCAAGGGTTACACCCTGGCCCAGAAGATGGTGGGCAAGGCTTGCAATCTTCCCGGAGTACGGCCCGGCATGTACTGTGAGCCCAGGATGACCTCGGTGGGTTCCCAGGATACCACCGGCCCCATGACCCGCGACGAGATCAAGGAGCTGGCCTGCCTGAAATTTTCCGCGCCCCTGGTGATGCAGTCCTTCTGCCATACCGCAGCCTACCCAAAGCCTGTGGATGTGAAGACCCATCAGACCCTGCCCGGCTTCATCAGCGAACGGGGCGGGATCAGTCTGCGCCCGGGCGACGGGGTGGTCCATTCCTGGCTCAACCGCATGGTTTTGCCCGACACGGTGGGCACGGGCGGCGATTCCCACACCCGTTTTCCCATCGGCATCTCCTTTCCGGCTGGTTCGGGCTTGGTCGCCTTTGCCGCGGCCACCGGTTCCATGCCGTTGGTCATGCCGGAATCGGTGCTGATCCGTTTCACCGGCACAATGCAGCCCGGCATCACCCTGCGCGATCTGGTCAACGCCATCCCCTGGGTGGCCATCCAGAAGGAGTTGCTCACCGTGGAGAAGAAAGGTAAGAAGAACCTCTTTGCCGGGACGGTGCTGGAGATCGAGGGGTTGCCCGATCTGGCCGTGGAGCAGGCCTTCGAGCTGGCCGACGCCTCGGCCGAGCGTTCCGCCGCTGCTTGCACGGTGCGGCTCAATAAGGAGCCGGTGGCCGAGTTCCTCCGCTCCAATGTCGAGCTTTTGAAAAGCCTGCTCACCCGTGGCTACCAGGACGCAGATGCCATCCGCAACCGGATCGCCGCCATGGAGGCGTGGCTGGCTGCGCCCGAACTGCTGGCCCCGGATGCGGACGCCGAATACAAGGCCGTGCTTGACATCGACCTCAATACGATCACCGAGCCGGTGCTGGCCTGCCCCAACGATCCGGACGATGTGAAGCTCCTCTCCCAGGTGGCGGGCACTGCCATCGACGAGGTCTTTGTCGGCTCCTGCATGACCAACATCGGCCATTTCCGGGCCTTGGCCAAAATTTTGGACAACCGGCCCCAGGTGGGGGTGCGCCTCTGGGTGGCGCCGCCCACCCGCATGGACGAGGAGCAGCTCAAGAGTGAGGGTCTGTACAGCATCCTCGGCCGAGCCGGGGCGCGCACCGAGATCCCCGGCTGCTCGCTTTGCATGGGCAACCAGGCGAGAACCCGCGACAACGCCGTGGTTTTTTCCACCTCCACCCGCAACTTCGACAACCGCATCGGCACCTCCACCAAGGTGTTCCTGGGCTCCGCCGAGCTGGCCGCGGTTTGCGCCGTGCTGGGCCGCATCCCCACCGTGGCGGAATACCACGCCATCCTTGCCGAACGGGTGACCCCCAAGGCGGATGAGGTGTACCGCTATCTCAACTTCCACCGGATCGAGGGGTACGCCGAGAAAGGCTGGTAGGGAAAAAGCCTTTTTTTGTTCCGGAGTTGGTACGATGCGGCGGAGGTCTGCGCCCGGATTTTCCTCAGAAAGGAGACAACAATGGACAAGAAAATGTATCTGAGCATCGTGGCTGCCATAGCCACGGCCACCGCGGTTTGGCTGTTTGCCCTGTTGGCGGCCCCCCTTGCCAAGCCTTTGGCGTGGGCTCTTATCATCGGTCTTGCGACTCTTCCCCACCATGACCGGTTGGCAAAGAAGTTTCCTCGCCATCCTAACCGCTCGGCCGGAGTGATGGTGCTTGCCATAACCATTTGCTTCATGCTCCCGGTTGCAGCCCTGATCATCATAATCGCCCAAAACGCCGTCGGCTGGTACAAGGAAGGCGAACAGCTCGTTTCGGCGTTCAGCACCGACGGGGCAGGCACTCTCAGCCAGTTTCCCCTTGCCAGCGGGATTATTTCCTTGGGAGAGCGGTTCGGCATCGATCTTTCCGGGGCCGGAGCAAAACTGGCTGCCACCGTTTCGGGATATCTCCTGCATGTGGCGAGCAACACCGCAAAAAATCTGGGGCAGCTCCTCTTTACCCTGGCGGTGGCGCTGTTCATCCTCTTTTTCGTCTACCGTGACGGGGCAAGGATTATGGCCGCGGCAATCGGACGGTTTGCCACCAACCAGGACAGAGCGCGCCATTATTTTTCCGAGATTCGCGCCACAATCACCGCCGTGACAGTGGGAACGCTCTTCACCTGTCTTGTGCAGGGCATACTCGCGGGGCTCGGATATTTTGTCGCCGGCGCCCCTGCCCCGGTTCTCTGGGGTGCGCTGACGGCGGTGGCGGCGCTCGTGCCGGTTGTCGGCACCAGCATTATCTGGGCGCCCCTTGTCGTCCTAGTCGCCATCAATGGCGCCTATCTCGCGGCGGGACTCCTGGCGCTCTGGTGCATTTTTTTCGTGGGCTTTGCCGATAACGCGATCCGGCCGCTCGCCATCGGGGCAAAGAGCAATATCCCTGCTCCGGCGATCGTGCTCGGAGCGATCAGCGGCGTGATCGCCCTAGGGATTCTCGGTCTTATTCTTGGGCCTGTTCTCTTCGCGATTCTTACCACTGTGTGGCGGGATGTAACGCGTGGCGAGCGGTTGATACACGCCGGCAAAAAGAGCACAAAACCACTCAAATGATGCTCCTGGTCAAAGATCCACGCTGAAAGGCCGGCAGGTTTTCGCCAGCGCATGGTTCTGTTCCGAGTGTCCGGCCTGTTGCAAAGCCCCTTCGGCGGTGGACCCAGGGCTGACACTGGTTGGGGGTTGCGAGAAGTGAAAGCCGGTGGTATTTCTGTCTGCTTTCCGCGAAAATTTTCCCGCAGGGAGCCGCAATCATGGAAAGCCAAGTGCATCCGACCCCTGTAACCGCGCAAACGGACGCGGAAAAAACAGCCTTCACCATCCTGGTCATGATCAGTGTCTGTCATCTGCTCAATGACATGATGCAGACCCTGTTGTCCGCGATCTATCCCCTGCTCCAAACCAATTACGGCTTGAGCTTTGCCCAGATCGGCATGATTACCCTCACCTTCCAGGGCACGGCCTCGGTCCTCCAGCCCGTGGTCGGTTTTTATATCGACCGGAATCCGAAACCCTATTCCCTGGCCATGGGCATGGGCCTTACCCTCTCCGGGCTGGTGCTCTTTTCCCAGGCGGGCAGTTATCCGGTGCTGTTGCTGGCCGCGGCTCTGGTGGGAACCGGCTCCTCGGTGTTCCATCCGGAATCGTCCCGGGTGGCGCGGATGGCTTCGGGAGGGCGGCATGGCTTAGCGCAGTCGCTGTTTCAGGTGGGAGGCAATGGCGGTTCGGCCATTGGCCCGCTGCTTGCCGCGCTCATCGTCTTGCGCCACGGACAAGCAAGCCTTGCCTGGTTTTCTCTCGCGGCCCTGCTGGCCATGTATCTGCTGATCAAGGTTGGCCACTGGTACAAAAAGCACGGGCTGACGCGGCTGCAATCACGGGCGAGCGCCACAGCGGTCCAAACGCTGCCCCGCGGCAAGTTGGCGCTGACCCTGGCGGTGCTGCTGGCCTTGATGTTCTCAAAGTTTTTCTACCTGGCCAGCATGTCCAGTTACTATATCTTCTATCTGATGGATAAATTTCAGCTCCCGGTGCGGAGCGCGCAATTGCATCTGTTTGTCTTTTTCGGCGCGGTTGCTGTCGGCACTTTTTCCGGAGGGCCGCTTGGGGACCGGTTTGGCCGCAAGGTGGTGATTTGGGGTTCGATCTTGGGGGTGCTTCCCTTTACCCTGGCCCTGCCCTATGCCAATCTGTTCTGGACCGGGGTGCTCAGCGTGCCCATCGGGGTGATTCTGGCCTCGGCTTTTCCGGCCATTGTGGTCTATGCCCAGGAACTCCTTCCGGCCAGGGTCGGCACGGTGGCCGGGATGTCCTTTGGTTTTGCCTTCGGCATGGGCGGGATCGGCGCCGCGGTGCTCGGCCATCTCGCCGACCTGACCAGCCTGGCCTTTGTGTATAGCCTGTGCTCGTTTCTGCCTGCCATCGGTCTGCTGGCCATCTTTTTACCGAACCTGGAAACGGAATCCAGGCGGCGGATGCGCCCGGCTTAACCTCACCGCACCCCGGCGATCTCCCAGAAGGCCTGGATCTTGGGGTTGCGCAGGTTCTTCTTTACGGTGCAGACCCCCAGGGAAAACGGGGCCAACCGGGGGAAAACCTCGAGCACCGCGATCTGCTCCTGGAGCGGGCTTTTTTCCAGCACCAGCAGGGGCACCACCCCGACGCCGCAGCCCAGGCTGACCATGGCGATGATCGCCTCGTTGCCCGCCACCTGGGCGTAGATGTTGGGCAGGATCTTTTTCGCGGCAAACCAGCGGTCGAGCCGCTCCCGGCTCAGTCCCTGCTCGGCCACGATCAACGGGGTTTTGCGCCAGTCGATCTCCGGGCCGTCGCGGATCACCGTTTCGGGGAAGGCCAGGGGCGCGATGAAGACCAGGGGCGTTTCGGTGAGCGGCATGAACTCCAGGCCGCTGGCCTGCTTATCCGGCAGGGCGTCGATGATCACCTCCACCTCGTTGTTGCGCAGCCGGGCCACCCCCTGGGCCGCGTCGCCGGTCTGGAGCTTGATGTGCACCTCGGGGCAGGCTTTGCGGAATCTGCCCAAGATGCCAGGGAGGATGGAATAGGCCGCGGTCACCGAGCAGTAGAGGGAAATGTCGCCGTGCAGGGTTGCCTCGCCGGCAAGGCTCTCCTTCAGCCTTTTCCAGCGCTCGATGGATTCCTCGGCATACTGCTTCAGCCCCTCGCCCGCCCGGGTCAAGCGCACCGAGCGGTTATCCCGGTCAAAAAGCCGCTCTCCCACCTCCGCCTCGATGCGCTGGATGGTGCGGGTCAGGGCCGAGGGCGTCACATGGCAGGCGCGGCTGGTTTTGCCGAAATGCAGGGATTCCGCCAGGTGGCGAAAGAGCTTGAGTTCCTCCATGTCCATGGTGCATTCCTTACAGGTGCTTCGACAGGCTCAGCACGAACGGGGATATATGACAAGGCGAAATTCCGTTCGCCCTGAGCCTGTCGAAGGGCATTTTGTGTGAGGTCGCGCGCGGGATGGTTGCTTCGCTCAACCAACAATTGTTGCAATTCTCGCAATACAATATCGCGAACAAGTCACTTGACGCAACAGAAAATGGGGCTATGATGGTTCTCGGAAGCAAGAAAAGAAAGACATGATTATCAGGTAACTATCCATTTTTATGGGGAAAGACTCAAAATACCCCCAACCTGTAACTGTTCAGCAGTGCCGCAGATGCGCGGAAGAGGCCTGCGAAGTGTGCTGTTGCACATAAGCTGGCCGATGACAAAGCAGATGCGGTGCTGCTGGACAGTTACATTTCCAAGACGATAAGGAGAAACACCATGGGAGAGAATTACTTCAACAGCCTGCCGCTGCGTTTGCAGCTTGAGGAACTTGGCCAGTGCCGCTTCATGGACTCCTCCGAGTTCAACGGGGTCAAGGCGCTCAAGGGCAAGAAGATTGTTATCGTCGGCTGCGGCGCCCAGGGGCTGCACCAGGGGTTGAACCTCCGCGACAGCGGCCTGGATGTTTCCTACGCCCTGCGCGAAGAGGCGATCAAGACCAAGCGCCAGTCCTACAAGAACGCGCACGGCAACGGTTTTGCCGTGGATACCTTCGAGAAGCTGATCCCCAAGGCCGATCTGGTCATCAACCTCACCCCGGACAAGCAGCACACCAAGGTGATCAAGGCGGTCATGCCGCTGATGAAGAAAGGGGCGACGCTCTCCTACTCCCACGGCTTCAACATCGTGGAAGAAGGCATGCAGATAAGGAAGGACCTCACGGTTATCATGGTTGCGCCCAAGTCCCCGGGCACCGAGGTGCGGGAGGAGTACAAGCGCGGCTTCGGCGTGCCCACCCTGATCGCGGTGCACCGCGCCAACGACCCCCAGGGCAAGGGCTGGGAGCTGGCCAAGGCATACGCCTGCGGCACCGGCGGCGACCGGGCCGGGGTGCTTGAGTCCTCCTTTGTCGCCGAGGTCAAATCCGACCTGATGGGCGAGCAGACCATCCTTTGCGGCATGCTCCAGGCAGGCTCCTTGCTCTGCTACGACAAGATGATCGAAAAGGGCATCGAGAGCGGTTATGCCTCCAAGCTTGTCCAGTACGGCTGGGAGACCATCACCGAGGCCCTCAAGCACGGCGGCATCACCAACATGCTGGATCGCCTTTCCAATCCGGCCAAGATCAAGGCGTTTTACCTTGCCGAGGATCTCAAGGAGATCCTGGCCCCGCTCTTTCACAAGCACATGGACGACATCATGAGCGGCCATTTCTCGCAAACCATGATGGAGGATTGGGCCAACAACGACAAGAACCTCCTCAAATGGCGGGCCGCCACCGGCAAAACCGCCTTTGAGAAATCCACCTCCACCAAGAAGAAGATCAGCGAGCAGGAGTATTTCGACAACGGCATCCTCATGGTGGCCATGGTCAAGGCCGGGGTTGAGCTGGCCTTCGACACCATGGTTTCCGCCGGGATCAAGGAGGAGTCCGCCTACTACGAGTCGCTGCACGAGGTGCCGCTCATCGCTAATACCATCGCGAGAAAGAAGCTCTACGAGATGAACGTGGTCATCTCCGACACCGCCGAGTACGGCTGCTACCTCTTTGCCCACGCCGCCGTGCCCATGCTGGCCAAGTTCATGAAGAAGATCGACACCGACGTGATCGGCAAGGGTCTTTCCGTGAAGGACAACGGAGTAAACAATATCGAGCTGGTTCAGGTCAACGAGGCGATCCGCTACACCGGGGTCGAGGAGATCGGGGCGGAATTGCGTTCCTACATGGGGGCCATGAAAGCCATTCTGTAATTGCACAACAAAAAAAATTGCGTATCAAGGGGAGCCCGCAAGGGTTCCCCTTTTTTGTTTCCGCAGGCGTAGCCTAACAAAAAATGCCGTGCCCCCGGGCAAGGATTTTGTGATACACTCTTTATATCTGTGGTGTGTGTTTGTTCGTACAATCAGCCAAGACAGAGGAGGGAAAAAGAATGAGAAAACGGGCATGGGTCGGTTTGGTCATGGTTTGGCAGAGCCGGAAGTAGCTTTTCCGGCCGGAGGAAAACCAAGAATAAATTCATTCACAAGGAGAATCATCATGAAACTGATCAATCTGTTTGGGAGCTTTTTTCTCGTTATTCTGCTGGCTTCTTTTTTGGGCTGCGCCTCGACGGCAAAACAAGAGGGAACCGGAGAGTATATTGACGACACGGTCATTACCGCCAAGGTAAAGGCGGAAATTCTCGGGGAGCCTTCGCTGAAGTCCAGCGAGATCAACGTGGAAACGTTCAAGGGCGTGGTGCAGTTGAGCGGCTTTGTCAATTCCCAGGCCGATATCAACAAAGCGGTCGAGGTTGCCCGCACCGTCAAGGGGGTGACCTCGGTCAAGAATAGCATGCTGGTTAAGCAGCAGCCGAAGAAGAAAAAGGTTATTGAGGGCTGCTAAGCGCGGCCTCGATTGCATCGTAAGCAGGCAGTAACGCGGCTCGGCTGCGCCAAATCCTATTGTGCTTCCCGGAGAGTTGCTCCGGGAAGCAAGTGGCTCGACAGAGACATTCCTCTCCGGGTTCACCACCAGAAGAAATAAAGGAGGCTCATATGTTGTGGACGATTGCCGTGATACTGATAATTCTCTGGGCCTTGGGATTGGTCAGCAGTTACACGCTGGGCGGTTTTATTCATCTCCTGCTGGTAATTGCCATTGTTGTTGTGCTGCTCAACGTCATTCAGGGCCGGCGCCGCCGGTAACTGACGGGAGAGGTTTTCTCTTCCGCCCGGTTGATAACCGAAAGGACCTAAATGAAAACAAACACGCTGATAGCCATCGTTCTCATCGCCATAGGGATTCTGGCCCTTGCCTATCAAGGCATCACCTACACGACCCAAGAGAAGGTCGTTGATCTCGGCCCTATCCAGATGACGGCGGAGAAACAAAAGACGTTTCCGCTCCCGCCGGTCGTGGGGATCGCTACCCTGGTGGGCGGTATTGTTTTACTGGTTCTAGGGAAAAAAAATGGCTGAGGGCTGCGGAACGTTTCAACAGCGCGGAGGTTGTTTTTCTGCGCCTATTGGGAAAGAGGTGGAACAATGTGGGGATATGATTGTTGGTCCGGATGGGGGCATGGCATGGGGATTGGAGGGGTGGTCATGATGCTGGTGTTTTGGGCGCTGCTTGTTGCCGGAATCGTTGTGCTTGTCGGCTGGCTCAGAAGGAAGGACTTCCCCGGCCAGAGGGAGACGCCGCTGGATATTCTTAAAAAGCGTTATGCCCAAGGCGAAATAGGCAAGGACGAATTTGACCGGATGAAAAAGGATCTGGAATCATAATCGAGTTGGTTCAGGCAACGAGGCGACCCGCGCCATCGGAGTCGAGGAGATCGACGCCGAGCTGCGCTCCTCCACGGGGAGCCATCAAGGCCATTCTGTAATCCTGGTTTGAGAAAAATGGCGTATCAATCGGAAAGGGGAGCCCGCACGGGCTCCCCTTTTTTGTCGCGCGCCGCTCGCGGTTTCAGCCCGGCAAAAATTGCCTTGACCTGCTTCAAGTTTCCCGTGCTATACTTTTCATGTCATGGGAGTGTATTTTTCCTAAAATCACCCACATAGAGGAGGCGCTGAGCATGAAAAAGCGGATATGGATAGGCTCGATCATGGCCCTGACCCTGGTCTGGGCAACCCCTGGTCTGGCGGCGACCAAAACGGCCAAGTCCGGCAAGGGCGTGGATGAGGCCACCTGTTTTTCCTGCCATGAAGAGGTCAAGGAGCTGAAGAAGAGCGGGAAACACGCGAGGCTTGCCTGTACCACCTGCCATTCCCAACTGGACGCCCATCTCGCCAACGCCGAGACCAAACCGGTGACCAGTCTCGATCTTGCCACCTGTGGCGGTTGCCACAAGGATCAGTTCAAGAGTTTCTACCGGGTCAACTATGATGCCCAGGCCCGCAAGGAAAAAGGCACCCCCACCGGCCGTTCTCCCATGCAGGACAAGCTTCTCGCCCCCCACGGCTTCACCAAGGAACATAACGAACCCCGCTCCCATCCCTTCATGGTCGTGGATCAGCTCACGGTGGACCGTTTTGCCGGGGGCCGCTACCAGTTCAAGAACATGTTCGGCATGACCCAGCCGGGCAAGACCTGGGATGTGCTGGAGGATACGGGCAAATTGCTGCCCTACACGGCCAAGGCCGGGAACTCCGTCTGCCTGCAGTGCAAAACCTCAGACTTGATCCTGAAATGGAAGTACATGGGCGACAAGGACGAACAGGCCAAATGGGACAGATCCTCCGATGTCAACGCGCTCATCAAGGATGTGCATAACCCGGTGGGCTGTATCGAGTGCCATGACCCCCACGCCACCAAGCCGCGCATCGTTCGTGACGCCCTCATCGACGCCATTGAACGGGAGGGCGGCGCCCGGCCCTATGATGCCGACAAGGGCAAAGGAAAGGTCAAGGTCGTGGATTTCCGTGGTTTCCGCAAAATTGGCCTGCTCGACAAGATGGATTCCACCCTGTTGTGCGGCCAGTGCCATGTGGAGTACAACTGCAACCCCGGCTTCGAGCCGGAAAGCGGGGCCAAGGTGGGGATGGACGACCGTCGGACCAACCATTTCCCCATGAAGAATGCCTTGGATATTCTCGCCCACTACGACAAGCTCAAGTTCCGCGATTTCAAGCATGCGGTGACCGGCGCCAACCTGATCAAACTCCAGCATCCGGAGATGGAAACCTACTGGGGCAGCGTCCACGACAAGGCCGGAGTGCAGTGCCACAACTGCCATATGCCCAAGGAAAAGAACGCGGCGGGCAAAGCCTACACCTCCCATCAGGTGGTGCGGCCCAAGGATCATGTCAAGCAAGCCTGTTTGACCTGCCATCCCAAGTCCACGGTGGAGGAGAAGCTTTACCAGATCCAGGCGGTGCAGAACTACACCCGCGGCAAGATGCGCAAGTCCGAAGCCGCGCTGGGTGAATTGATCGATACCTTTGCCGCCGCCCAGAAGGCCGGCGTGCCGGAATCGGTGCTGGCCGAGGCCCGCAAGCAGCATGAGATTGCCCATGTGCTCTGGGAGTGGTGGACCGCCGAAAACAGCGATGGTTGGCATAATCCCGGTCTGGCCCGGGAGAGTCTGACCTCTTCCATCGCTGCCTCCCAGAAGGGGACACACCTGCTTAAGGAAGCGATGAAGAAAAAATAAGGAAAGAAAGAAGCGATAAAAAAAGGAACGGCGGGCTTGGCCCGCCGTTCCTTTTTTTAGGTCCTGTTTTCCTGCCGCAGCATGGGGTGTTGTTCTTTCAGTTGCCGCCACCCCGCACCAATCCGATCAGCATCTTCACCGTTTCCCGCATCTGTTCGGCTTGGGCGCTCAGCTCCTCGGAGGCGCTGGCTGCTTCCTCGGCGGTGGCTGCGTTCTGCTGGGTCACCGTGTCCAGCTCGGTAACCGCCAGATTGACCTGGCCTACGCCCGAAGCCTGTTCCCGGGAGGCTATGGCGATCTCCCCCATCAGCATGGCGACCTTGGCGGTGCTCTCGGCCACTTCCCGAAAGGATTGGTTGGTGGAGGTCACCAGCTTTTCGCCGGTTTGCACCTTATGCACCGTCCCCTCGATGAGCCCGGCGGTATTCTTCGCTGCTTCGGAAGCCCGCATGGCCAGGTTGCGCACCTCGTCGGCCACCACGGCGAAACCGGCTCCGGCCTCTCCGGCCCGCGCCGCTTCCACCGCCGCGTTCAGGGCCAGCAGATTGGTCTGGAAGGCGATCTCGTCAATGGTCTTGATGATCTTGGAGGTTTCCTCGCTGGCCTGCGAGATTTCCGCCATGGACTGGGTGAGTTGGCCCATGGAGGTATTGGCTGTGTCGATCACCCTCCGCGCCTCGCTGGTCAGGGCTTCGGCCTGCCCGACATTGTCGGCGTTTTGTTTGGTCACGGCGGCAATCTCCTCCAGGGAGGCGGAGGTTTCCTCGATGGCGGCGGCCTGATTGCTCGCCCCGTCCGCCAGGGACTGGCTCACCGAGGAAACCTGGCCGGCCGCCGAGGTCACTTCCTCGGCGCCGCTGTCCAGCTCAAGGCTGATCCTCTCCAGTGCGCCGCCGATCAGGGAGGAGAGATACGCCGCGAGTAAGGCGCTGATCAGGATAACCAGCAGGGCCGTGGCCGTGGTGACAATCAGCGAGGTCCGCGCCTGACGCATGCCGCTCTCCGCGTGGGCCACAAGCGCATCGGCAAGATGGGTTTCGATCTCCTTCATCAAGTCGATTTTGCCGGTCATGGCGTCAAACCAGCGTTCCGCATTGACACCGAAACCTTCCTCAATCTCCTCCTTGAGTTTGCCAAGCACGGTTTGCTCCATGCCCATTACCTCGGCAACCACGGGGGTTTTCATCTTTTCTTCATAAAAAGCTGTCCCCTGTTGCTCGGAAAACAGCTTGAAATTATTCAAAAAAGAAGACTGTTCGGAGAGGTTCTGCACGAACTTTCTCCGCATGCCCGGGGCAAACCGGTCATTGGCAAAGGTATTGTTCAGCACCGCCCGTTCGATGCCCATGCGTTCCTTGGCCTCGACAAAGTTGTAGTAGGCGGTGAGGGCCCGCATGGTTCCGGCATTGGGGGTGGTTCTGGCGATGAGGGGAATCGTGCCCAGAAATCGGCCGATTGCCCCGGTGTAAAAGGCTATGGCCTCGGGGGCGGCGAGGGTAAGGCTGTCCGCCTGCGAGCGGATCGCGCTGATGGCGCCGAACCCGGACAGTGCGTTCTGCAATTCTTGCGTCAAGGCCGGGTCCGTTTTGTCGGCCTTGGAATGGTTGAGAAAATCCTTAAGGGCAGCGATCCGCGCGTCGGTTTCTTCGCGCTGGGCCGGGAGCCGGTCACCGAATTTTTTCCCTTGGCTTCCCAGAAATCCCGCGGTCATCCCCCGTTCTTTCTGGGCTTCGTGGGCGATCTCGGTGATCAAACCAGCCATGGCGGCAAGCTCCTTGACCATGGTGGCTTGGGCAATGGTTTGATACCGTTCCACCCCGTTGGCAACCAGAATGACCGCCAGAAAAAAAACCGGGATGGAAACCAGAAGCCGCATCTGGTTTTTGATGGCAAGCGTGTGGAAGAAAGACATGGGGAACCCTCCTGGGAGCGGAAATGCGATGGGCCGGCGGCGGCACATGCGCCGGCACGACACGGAATGCGCGTACGGGATTATAATGATACTATCACGATCAGGTGGGAAAAAAGAATGACTTAAGTCAAGATCGGAATAATTCGCAAAAAGCGTGCGGGGAGTTTTTTACGGATGGACCAGGGGTAGTCCTGCGCCCCTCCAGGCGCTGATGCCGCCATCCAGGTTGTAGATCTCCCCATAGCCCTTGCCGGAAAAATAGCGACCCACCGCATAACTGCGTCCGCCCACGGCGCAAATCAACAGGAGGGGGCGGCCCGTGGGCAAGGTTGCCGCGCCCTTGGCGAGCTCGCCAAAGGGCATGAGGAGCGAGCCGGGAATGGACCCTTCGTACAGCTCCTCCGGCGAGCGGACATCCACCAGAACCAAATCCTTACGGCTGTCGATGAGGGCCTTGGCTTCTTGCGGAGGCAGGGAGCGAAAGATAGGAGATGTTCCCGCGGCGGCGGAAATCTGCGCATTTTCTGCGGATTCAGGGTCGGAGCAGGCGACGGTGACACAGAGCAGCATCACGGCGGCGATAAGGTGCAGGTATCGTTGCATGGGGTTCCAATGGTTATCGGGTTGCGTTGATTTGGTCCAGGGCGGCGAGCACGGTGCGGATATCCCCTTCGGTGTTGAAAAAGCCGGGGGAGAGACGCAGGGTGCCCTGGGGAAAGGTTCCGATGCTGCGGTGGGCTGCGGGCGCGCAGTGGAGCCCTGCCCTGGCCATGATTCCGTAATTGCGGTCGAGGAGAAAGGCGAGATCGGCCACGCTTTTGCCGTCCATGGTCAGGGAAACCGCAGCCCCTCTGGTGTCGCTGGGGGGGGGGCCGTACACGGTGACGCCCTGTATCTGGCTCAACCCCTCCAGCAGTATCCGGGTGAGGCGCGCTTCGTGGCGCCGGATCGTGTCCCGTCCGGTTTTTTTGATATACTCCAACCCCGCAGCCAGACCGCCGATGCCCACAGTGTTGGGTGTTCCCGCTTCATGGCAGTCCGGCATGAGCTGCGGCTGTTCTTCGAGTTCCGAATTGCTGCCCGTGCCGCCCATGGTCAGCGGCGGGACTACGAGCCCTTGCCTGAGCAGGAAGCCGCCGGTGCCGGTGGGGCCGAACAGCCCCTTGTGTCCGGTGAAGGCGAGAAAATCGATGCCAAAGGCTTCCATGTCCAGGGGGAAAACCCCGGCGGACTGGGCCGCGTCCACCAGAAGCAGCGCCCCGCCCTTGCGGGCTCCGATGGCACCAAGATCGGCCATGGCGCCGGTCACATTGGAGACATGGTTGATAATGATCAGCCGGGTCTTTGCGTTCAACTGCCTGGGGATATCATCCGGGTCGATATTGCCGCTGGGATCGGTTGGTAGAATCGTCAGGGAAATCCCCCGGGTTTTTTCCAGATACCGCAGGGGGCGCATCACCGAGTTGTGTTCCATGCCCGTGGTCAGCACCTGGTCGCCGGGTTGGAGCAAGCCGAAAATCCCCACATTGAGCGCCTCGGTGACATTGCTGGTGAATACTACCCGGCTCGAATCCGGGCAGCCGAAGAAATCTGCGACCAGCTCGCGGGCCTCAAAGATCACCCGGCTGGCAGCCAGGGAAAAGCGGTGCGCCGAGCGGCCGGGGCTCAGGGATATCTCTTGGATCAACCGGTGCATGGCCGCACCCACCTCCGGCGGCTTGGGAAAGGAGGTGGCGGCGTTGTCGAGATAGATGGGAGAAGAGGAATCGGGCATATGGGGGGCGAAGGGGGCCTTCAGTAGGGGCTGACCACTGTGGTGGCCTGGGCCATGGCGTCCATGATCTCGAACATGTTGGTGACCTGGCCCACCAGCAGGGAATCCTTGAGGTTGAAGAAATCGAGGCAGGTGCCGCAGGAGTAGATTTCCACCCCCTGGGCGGCCAGATCCTGCAACGGCGCGATCAGGTCGGATTCGGTGGCGGTGATTTTCACCCCTCCGTTGTAAAAGAAGATCTTTTCTGGCAGGGGGTTGAGGTTCTTGATCGTTTTGACATAGGCCCGCATGAGCACGCGGCCCAAGGCATCGTCGCCGCGGCCCATGGTCTCGGCCGGGATGACCATGACGATGCCGGTGGTGGGCAGGTCGCAGCGGTATTCCTCCGGAGCTGGAACTGCGCCAGCATCCTTGGCGGAGGTGTCCTTGCTGAGCGTGATGTGGCGGGTGTCGCCGGAGGCGCGTATTGTCACTGCGCAGCCCTGGCTCTTGCCGAAGCGGGCCAGATTGCTCTGGGCTGCCTCGTTATCGACCAGCACCTCCACCGAGCCTTGGGCCATGGAGTCGAGTAATTCCTTGGCCCTGATCACGGGTTGCGGGCAGGCCAGTCCCCGGCAATCAAGTACCGTATGCATAGTATTCCCCAGCCCTGCTTCAGTCATTGAAGCTTATCTGGTTCACCAGATCGCGGATGATATCCTGGGTCTTCGCATCGAGCTTGGGCGCGGCAAATCCTGTGTCGTAAAAATCAGGGTTGATGTCGTTGGAGCTCCACATGCTCTGCGCCTCGAAATAGAGATCCTTTTGCGAAAAATACCCCTCCGGCAGCATCATCCGCAGGTGATAGTTCCGGTTGGTGGGAATCCGCTGCTTGCTCACCAGCTTGAGGCCGCCGGTGGTTACATCCACGAGGTGGCCCAGGAGTTCGTTGGCCTCATCATCGTAGACTTCAAGGTAATAGACAAGGTGTCTGCGTTTCAGGGCTCTGGTCTCGTCGGTCATGACTTTCTCTCCTGTTGGCCGCTGGATCAACGGGCTGACTCGGCAATGCGCTCCAGCATGAAGGCAATGACCGCTTCGGGGCCCATGCTGGAAGAATCGACAAGAATGGCGTCATCCGCGGCTTTGAGCGGGGCAAGCGTGCGTCTGGAATCATCATAGTCACGTTTGCTGATCTGGTCCAGAATTTCCTGAAAATCGACGATCTGCCCTTTTTCCGCCAGTTGCTTCTGGCGGCGGCGGGCCCGCTCCTCGGCCGAGGCGTTGAGGAAAAATTTGCAGGATGCCTTGGGGAACACCACCGTCCCCATGTCGCGGCCCTCGGCGACAATCCCGCCCTTTTCTCCCAGTTGCCGCTGGAGAGCGGTGAGTTTTTCCCGCACCAGCGGGTTGGCGGAAACCCGCGAGGCGACCATGCCCATCTCCGGGGTGCGGATGGCCTGGGAAACGTCCTCGCCGTCCAGCAGCACCCGCACATCGTCATCGGTGTTGGGGGTCAGGGTCAGTTCGATTGCGGCCAAGGCTTTTGTGAGCGCGGGTGTGTCGGCCAGGTCAATCCCCTGCCGCTCAAGCGCCAGCCCCACCGCCCGGTACATGGCGCCGGTGTCCAGATAGGTAAAATGGAGCTTGGCGGCCAGCCCCCGGCTGATCGTGCTTTTGCCCGCGCCCGAGGGGCCGTCGATGGTGACGATGCCCTTGGGATCAAGCACGGTCCACCTCGGTGAGCGCAACGGCCAGCGCCTTGACGAAGCGCTGGTTTTCCGCGGGCAATCCCACGGTGATGCGGATATAGGTCGGAAAGCCGTAGGCGTTCATGGGCCGGACGATGACCCCCTGGTGGAGCAGGGCTTCGTAGAGCTTCTTGCCGTCACCCTTGACATCGATGAGGAAAAAGTTGGTCTGGCTGGGAAAGGGTGTACAGCCGAGCTTTTCCACCTCGCTGCCCAACCAGCCGATCCCCTCCCGGGTAAAGGCGATGGTTTTCTCGTAATGCTCGTCATCACCCAGGGCGGCCAAGGCGCCAGCCTGGGCGGGCAGATTGACGTTGAAGGGCTGCCGGACCCGGTGCAGGTAATCGGCGATGTCGGCGTGCATCAGGCCGTAGCCCACGCGTAAGCCCGCCAGGCCGTAGGCCTTGGAAAAGGTGCGCAGGGCCACCACCGGCACCCGGTGCTTGAGATAATCCCGGGCGTCGATGCGCAGAGCCGGTTCGACAAAATCCACATACGCTTCGTCCAGGGCGACGATCACCTGATCCGGCACCTTGTCGAGGAAAGCGCTGAAGGCCTCGTGGCTGAACACCGTGCCGCAGGGGTTGTTGGGGTTGTCGAGAAAGATGAGCCGGGTTTTTTTCGTGATCTGGCCGAGGATTCCGTCCAGGTCATGGTGCATGTTGACCAGGGGCACCACCCGGTTGATGCCGCCCTGGGCTTGAACCGCTTTCTGGTACACGAGAAAGGTGGGCTGGCTGGTGATCACCTCTTCGCCCGGCCCGAGAAAGGCCGCGATGAGCAACTGAATCACCTCGTTGGAGCCGTTGCCAAAAACCAGCTGGTTCGGGGATACGCCGATCTTTTCGGCCAGCGCCTGGGCCAGGTAATAGCAGCTGCCGTCGGGGTAGCGGTGCAGGTTCTTCAGGCTGTCGGAAACAGCTGCCACCGCCTTGGGCGAGGGGCCCAGGGCGTTTTCATTGGAGGCCAGCTTGATGGAGCCGGTGATGCCGTACTCGCGCTCCAGCTCTTCCAGGGGCTTGCCCGGCGGATAGGGGATGAGGCTTGCGATGTTGTCGCGCACAGGGAGTTTCATGGGCGTAAATCCTTCAATGCGGTATCCCGTCATTCCGGCGAAAGCCGGAATCCAGTTGTGTGAACATACCTTCTACAGTTTCGGCTTGTTCCCAGCCAGGTCGAGCCGTTGTTCCAGGGCATAGGCGGCCCGGAAGATTTTTTCCTCGGCAAAATGGCTGGCCTGGAGCTGGAGGCCGATGGGCAACCCGCTACTGCTCATCCCGCAGGGCACCGACATGCCCGGCAAGCCTGCCAGATTGGTGCAAATGGTAAGGATATCGGAGAGATAGACACTCAGTGGGTCGTCGATTTTTTCCCCGATCCTCCAGGCCGGGGCGGGGGTGACCGGAGAGACCAGCAGGTCGCACTGGCTGAAGGCCTTGGCGTAATCCTGGACGATCAGGGTGCGGACCTGGGAGGCCTTCTTGTAATAGGCGTCGTAGTAGCCGGAAGACAGGGCGTAGGTGCCGATGATGATCCGCCGTTTCACCTCCTCGCCGAAGCCCTGGGAGCGGCTGTGGCGGTACATCTCCAGCAGTTCGTGCTGGTCGTGGTCGCGGAAGCCGTACCGGACCCCGTCGTAGCGGGCCAGGTTGGAGCTGGCCTCGGCCGGGGCGATGATGTAGTAGGCCGCCACCCCGTACTCGGTGTGGGGCAGGGAGATCTCCACGGTCTTGGCCCCGGCCTCGGTGAGCAGCCCGATCCCCTTGCGCACCGCCTGCTCCACCTCCGGGTCAAGCCCCGCGCCGAAGTATTCCTTGGGAATGCCGATGGTGAGGCCGTTCAGATCCGCTCCAAGGGCGGCGGTGTAGTCCGGCACCGGCTGGTTGACCGAGGTGGAATCCCGCGGATCGTATCCGCTGATGGCCTTGAGCATGATGGCCGCGTCGCGCACATCCTTGGTGAGCGGTCCGACCTGATCCAGGGAGGAGGCATAGGCCAGCAGGCCGAAGCGGGAGACCCGCCCATAGGTGGGCTTGATCCCGACGATGCCGCAGTGGGAGGCGGGCTGGCGGATGGAGCCGCCGGTGTCAGAGCCCAGCGAGGCGATGCATTCGTCCGCTGCCACCGAGGCTGCCGAGCCGCCGCTGGAGCCGCCGCAGACATGGGCCAGGTTCCAGGGGTTCTTCGGCACCCCGTAGGCGCAGTTTTCATTGGCCGAGCCCATGGCGAACTCGTCCATGCTCGCCTTGCCGAGGATCACCGCGCCCTCAACCCGCAGCTTTTCGATTACCGTGGCGTCGTAGGGGGGGATGAACGGTTCGAGGATCTTGGAGCCGGCCGTGGTGCGCAGCCCCTTGGTGCAGAGGACATCCTTGATGGAGAGCGGGATACCGCAGAGGCTGCCGCCCTCGCCCCTTTTGCGCTGTTCGTCCGCACCCTCGGCCTGGGCCAGGGCGTTGTTGCGGTCCAGGGTGATATAGGCGCGGACCTTGTCCTCCACCGCGTCGATCCGGTCGAGTACCGAACGGGTCAGCTCCAGGGAGGAGATCTCCCCCTTGGCCAGGAGATCCTGTAAGGCATGAATGGTTAAGGCGTGGAGTTCCATAATGCACCGTACCGCTTGATTTTCTGAGATGTCTGCCGGAGGCGCGGGGAGGGCCAACAAAAACGGACCTCGGAAAGGAGGTCCGCAAGGAAACCGGCAGGCAGCTACGTATTTGCAATAACTCCTAGTATCCTAAATAACCCTGGGCACCACGAAGGCTTCGCCGTTTTGCAACGGGCCGTTGGCCAGGGCCTCCCGCTGGGGCAGAGAAGCCTTTGTCTCGTCTTCGCGGAAGGCATTGCGGAGGGCCAGGGCATGGGTCGTGGGCTGAACGGAACTGGTGTCCAGCTCATCCAGCTTTTCCACATAGCTCAGGATGGTGTCCAGTTGGAGGGTGGTTTTTTCCACCTCCGCCTCCGACAGCGAAAGCCTCGCCAGCGTGGCGACATATCGTACTTCTTCCGGGGTGATTTTCATGCCTTGTTTTGTAACGTATTCAGCCGGGCAAGTCAATGCCTGATGGTCTTGGTAAAAGCAGGGGTCAGCCTACCGCCATTTTTGCCTGGGTTTCGAGAACCTCGACAAATATCTCCACCACCTCCGGGTCAAACTGGCTCCCGGCGCAACGGCGCAGTTCGGCAATGGCATCGTTGAGCTCCAGGTTCTGCCTGTAGCTGCGCTTGGAGGTCATGGCGTCATAGCTGTCCGCCGCGGTGATGATCTTGGTCAGCAGATTGAGGTCATTTCCGCCCAGGCCGTCAGGATAGCCCTTGCCATCCATGCGTTCGTGGTGGTGGCGGACAAGGAACAGCTCCTGCTGCATGAAGGCCAGGGGCTTGATGATGTTGGCCCCGACCTCGGGATGCTTTTTCATCAGGATCCATTCCTCATCGGAAAGCGGCCCGGGTTTCCGGATGTAGTTGACATCCACCACCAGCTTGCCGATGTCGTGCACCTTGCAGGCCCGCTCCAGCACGGTCAGATCATCCAGGCCCAACCGCATGGCCCGGCCGATGTTCATGGCGTGGAAGGTGACCCGGTTGGTGTGGCCCGCGGTGTACATGTCCTTTTCTTCCAGGGCCGTCTGCAGGGTGAGCATGGTATTCAGGGCGGAGATTTCCAGGTTTTCGTTGTATTCTTCCAGCAAGCGATTTTTTTCCGCCAGCTCCCTGGTTTTGTTGCGCACCTCGACTTCCAGGTTTTCCTTGTAGGCCTTCTCCTGGAGGACGTACATCCGCTTCTCGATGGCCCGCTTGACCTTGATGTTGAAGATGTCCAGGTCTTCGATGGGCTTGGGGATGAAGTCGTAGGCCCCCAGGTTGATGGCCTTGACCGCGTATTCCATGGAGCCCGCGCCGGTGAGGAAGATCACCGGAATTCCGTAATTGCGGTCGTTGATGAGCTTGAGGGTTTCAAACCCGTCCAGGCCGGGCATGTTGATGTCGAGGATGACGAGGTCAAAATCCCCATTGAGGGCGGCCAGCGCCTCTTCGCCGCTGGCGCAGGGCACCACTGCGTGGCCGAACATGGTGAGGATTTTGTAGACGGCTTCCCGAACCAGGGTGTCGTCGTCCGCGATGAGGATTTTTGCCTGTGCCATGTGAAGATCCTTCAGGGTGTGTGTGATCATGGGCCGCGCTGGCAGTAATGATTATCCTTTTATAACACAGAGTTTCCCTTAAAAAGTCCAGTGTTTTTTTGCCGCATCCAGGGCCGCATCCAGGGCGGGCAGGGGTTTTTTGCTCTGGGCCATGGCGGTGAATGCCTCGGTGGGCAGACCTCCCTTTCCGGCCATTTCGTGGAGGCTCGCCAGCACGCCATCGGCAAGCCCTTGCAGGAAGTAGCCCCCCTCCAGCACCAGCACCAGCCGTCCTTCGCAGAGTTCCGTGGCCAGATCGACCAAAATCCTGGTCATCCCGGCAAACCCGGCGGTGGTTACACCCATACCGCCCAAGGGATCGGAGACATGGGTGTCGTACCCGGCGGAGACCATGATGCAGTCCGGCCTGTACTGGCGGGCGACCGGAGCAACCAGTTCGGTCATGATCCTGGCGAAGTCCTGATCTCCCTGGCCGCCTGGCAGCGGGACGTTGAGAGTGTACCCCTCGCCCTTGCCCGCGCCGGTTTCCTTGAGGGCGCCGGTTCCCGGGTAATGCGGGTACTGGTGGGTGGAACAGTAGAACACCTGGTCGGTGTCGTAAAAGGCGTTTTGGGTGCCGTTGCCGTGGTGCAGATCCCAGTCGAGGATGAAGATCCGCTCCATGCCGAGATGCTTCAGGCCATAGCGGGCGCCGATGGCGATATTGTTGAACAGGCAAAAGCCCTTGGCGCGGTCCGCTTCGGCATGGTGTCCGGGCGGGCGCACCAGGGCCGCGGCATTGTCCGCCTTACCCGCGGCCACCAGCTTGAGGCCGGTGATAACCGCGCCCGCGGCGAGAACCGCCGCCTCGTAGGAGCGCGGCGAGGTGTGGGTGTCCGGGTCAAGCACGTCGAACTGCTTGCCCGCCGTCTCGGCCACCCGTTCGATATGCTCGGCAGTGTGGTTTGCGGCCAGATCCGCGTAGCTCGCGGGCTCGCATTCGGGATAGAAAAAGGTTTCAGCTTCTTCCGGCCGGGCAAGGGCCTGGTAGATGGCGCTCAAGCGCTCCGGGCTTTCCACATGGTCGTAGCCCGGATCGTGTTCCAGAAAGAGCGGGTCTTTCAGGACCGCGGTTTTTCGGAGCATGGTGTTTTTCTCCTTAGGAGCCGTTACGAAAGAATCTGTACTTTCTTGACCCTTTCGTTACGGCTCCTTATGCTGTTTTGGCCATCATGATGACGACCTTATTGTATTACACGGCCAAATCTGATGGTGCGGGTTTCGGTGATAAGATAATCGAGCTGCTCATCGTGGCTTTCAAGGGGCACGGCCTCAACGACCTGCAGATCAAAGGCCAGGCCGATCCGCAGGGCTTGCGGCGCCGCGGTGTGCAAAAAACGGTCATAATAGCCGCCGCCGTAGCCCAGCCTTCCTCCCTGGGCGTCAAAGACGCTGCCCGGCGTCACCACCACCTCGATGGCGCCTGGGTCCACCAGGGGCAGGGTCTGCAAGGGCTCGGGAATGGAGCAATAGCCCGGAACAAGATCCCGGCCCGGATCGGTGATGGCATAGGGGAGCAGCCGGCGCTCCGCGGACAGGGTCAGCGGCACGCTTACGGTCACGCCTTTGGCGAGGCAATACGCAATGAGGTTCAGGGTCTCCACCTCGCTGCGGAAGCTGACATAGGCAAAAACATGGCGGGCGCCGGCAAACTCCGGCAGGGCCAGGAGGCGTTCGGTAATGGCCAGGCTTTTTCGTTGCCTTTCCTCCGGGGAAAGGCTATCTCGGGCGGCCATAATTCTGGCGCGCAGGGCGGTTCGTGTCTCACGCATTGCTGGTCCTTTTTGCCCGGCTTTTGGGCAAGCTGAAGGTATAACGCACTGTCCCCAATACGCTAAGCGTTTTTCTTAAGAATTGACCGGCACCCGAGAGTGGCGTACATATTTTAAATGCTCCGGGCGATTATTGTAAGGCCTGGGCGGACATCTGGCGGAGACCGGCTTCGCCGCACGGTCTGTGCAATGATTTGAGAGGAACGCCATGCTCTCCTTTTACAAAAATCTTCCCATCGCGGCCAAACTTTTTCTGAGCAGCCTGGTTTTTGCCCTTCCCATGGCCGTGCTGATTTTCTTTATGAACATGCGACATCAAACAAAATTCAAGCGCTAAACAATGAGGCACGGCATGGCGAACTATGAGTATGACCTCGGCATCATCGGGGGCGGCGCGGCAGGGCTCACGGTCGCTTCCGGCGCGGCCCAGCTTGGGGCGAAAACCCTGCTTATCGAAAAAGAGGAGGCGCTGGGCGGCGATTGTCTGCATTTCGGCTGCGTGCCGAGTAAAACCCTGATCAAGACGGCCCATGTCTATCATCTCATGAAAAACGGGCCTCATTTTGGCCTTCCAGCCATAACCCCGCCGCCGGTGGATTTCAGGGAGGTTTCCGCCCGGATCAAAGCGGTGATCGGCATTATCCAGAAGCATGACTCGGTGGAGCGATTCTGCTCGCTGGGCGCCAAGGTTGCATTCGGCAGTCCGGAATTCGCCGACGAACATACGATTACCCTGGACGGCAAAAGAATTTCCGCCCGCGCCTGGGTGATCGCCACCGGCTCCTCTGCCCTGGTCCCGCCGATTGAGGGACTCGACAGGACACCCTATCTGACCAACCGGGAGATCTTTTCTTTGGAGAAACTCCCCAGCTCCATGATCATTCTGGGTGGCGGCCCCATCGCCGTTGAAATGGCCCAGGCCTTCTGCCGGCTTGGTTCCCAAGTGACGGTGATCCAGCGCAGCGGCCAGATCCTGAGCAAGGAAGACAAGGAGATGGCGGACCTTGTCCAGCAGGAGCTGGAAAAAGAAGGGGTTGCCTGTGTCCTGAACACTGCGGTGGTCCGGGTCGGCGATCTGGGTCGTGAGCGGGAAGTGGTGATTAAAAATGAGGCAGGCGCGACCCGGACCCTCAAGGCCGAGGCGCTGCTGGTGGCCCTTGGCCGTTCGCCCAATGTTGCGGGGCTAGGCCTCGGAAAAATCGATATCCCTTTCGATCAGCAAGGGATATCGGTGAACAGCCATCTCCGAACCAGTCACAAACATATCTATGCGGCGGGAGATGTCATCGGCGGCTACCAGTTCACCCATGTGGCCGGCTATGAAGGCGGGGTGGTTCTGAGCAACGCCATCTTTCATCTGCCCAGGAAAGCCGACTACACCCATGTGCCCTGGTGCACCTATACCCATCCCGAATTGGCCAGCATCGGCATGAACGAAAAAAGCGCCCGCAAAGCCGGGATCGAGTATTCGGTGTGGCGAGAAGAATTCAGCGGCAACGATCGCGCTCTTGCCGAAGGGGAGAGTGCCGGCCGGATCAAACTGCTGCTGGACAAAAAGGAAAAGCCCCTGGGCATCCAGATCCTGGGGCCCCATGCCGGCGATCTTTTGAGCGAATGGGTGGCGATCATGAACGGCGGGGTCGGGTTGTCGAAAATCGCCTCGGCCATACACCCCTACCCAACCTTAGGGGAGATCAACAAAAAGGTAGTGGGCTCGGTTTTTGCACCGAAGATATTTTCCAGCACGGTCAGGAAAGGGCTGAAATTTTTCTTCAGCTTCAAGGGGCGGGCCTGTGGCGAGGACGTCGCCTGCGAGGAGGAAAAATAGCGGGAATGGCGCCCGGCGCCGTTTGCTGGATGCACCCAGTGAGGGATTGCGCTCCTTGTCTGGGCGGGGTATATTGAAGGAAATCATTAAATTGCAAAAGGTGTCAGGAGAGTATTGCATGCTTGAAGAATGGCAACGCTTGGAGCAGGATGGAACCCCGGTATATGTGCAGCCGGAAAGGCCGGACTGGTTCGTGCCGGATCACGAGGCTGATTGCCTGTTGCAGGAGTTGCAATGCCGCGGTATCGGCACCGCGCTGTTAGAAAAAGACCTCGACGGGCGAACGTTGACGGCCCGACGCCTTGTCTCCCAGCTTGCCGACGGGCCGGTTTCTCCGTACCCGGGCCGCTATCCGCTGCTCTCTTTGCACAGCCTGAAGGAATGCTGGTTTCATCTCACCGACCGCTGCAATCTGGCCTGCCAGCACTGTCTCTTCGCCTCCTCCCCGGCCCAAGGGGCGACCCTCGCCCCGGAAGCTCTGGCCCAGGGCATTGCCGAGGCCAGGGGGCTGGGGTGCACCCTCTTTTATTTCACCGGCGGCGAGCCCTTTGTCTACCCCGGCTTTGTCTCCATGGTCTCCGAGCTGCTTGGTGATCCAAAGATTCATGTGGTGGTGCTCAGCAACGGCCTGTTGATCAAGGAGCATTTGCCCGGGCTTTTAGCCCTGCCCAGGGGCCGGTTTCATCTCCAGCTCAGCCTGGATGGCTTGGCGGCGCAGCATGAGGCCTTGCGGGGGAAAACCACCTTTGCCGGGCTGTTGGAAAGCGTGGGGTTGCTCAAGGAGGCGGGCTTCCCCCTGACCCTGTCCGTGGCGGTGAACCGGGCCAATGTGCGGGAACTGGCCGAGATCGTCGCCCTTGCCGCCGGTCTGGGGATAGGCAATATCCACCTGCTCTGGCATTTTGTCCGGGGCAAGGGCAGCATCGCGCAGTTTGTTGCGCCGGCCGAGATTCTTCCCGAGCTGATCCGGGCCCAGGAGATGGCCGAGAAGATGGGGGTGCGCATCGACAATGTGGAAACCATGCGCAGCCAGGTGTTCAGCACCCCGGGCACCCGGCACGACCTGTCCAACACGGGATGGGAGTCGCTTGCCGTGGGGCCGGACGGGGTGATCTACCCCTCCCCTGCCCTGGTCGGCATTGCGGATCTGGCCTGCGGCCCCTTGGCCGACGGGCTGGAAACGGTCTGGCGCCGGAGCCCGGTGCTGGAAAAGATCCGCAGGGCAACCCTGGCTGCGAGCGAGACCTATCAGGCCAACCCCTTGCGTTTTCTGGTGGGCGGCGGCGACATTGACCACAGCTATCTGGCCGGCAACGAACTGGTGGGGCACGATCCCTATGTGGAGCTCTACAACGGGCTGGCCCTTTGGCTGATCAGCCGCCAGGCCCGCCGATATCCCGTCCGGACGCAGGGGGAAATCCTGCTGCGGATGGGCGAGGTGCGCCACGATTGCCCGGATGGCGGGGAAGTGGCTCTCACCCATTGCAACTGCGTGGTTTCCCTGGCCGAAGACCAAGGGCACGCCACGGTGCGAGAGTTTTACGGCCGGGCCGCGCTGGTCTGCAACGAGGAGATCGTCAACCCCTTTGCCCCGGAGCAGGTGCTGGCCAATTTCATCCCGGCCGACTCCCGGAAAAAATCCTACGGCTGCGGCAGCCCGGTCAAGGATGCCGAGCCGCAACCCGGAGAGGTGCTGGTGGATCTGGGCAGCGGCAGCGGGGTCGAGTGCTTCATGGCCGCCCCCCAGGTGGGGCCGGCGGGGAGGGTGGTCGGCATCGACATGACCGATGAGATGCTCCATCTGGCCGCGGTGGCCAAAGCCAAGGTGGCGAGCCGGCTGGGCTATGACAATGTGGAGTTCAAGAAGGGCTTTCTCGAAGACCTTCCCCTGGGGGAGGCCACGGCCGACGTGGTGATCTCCAACTGCGTGATAAACCTGAGCCCGGACAAGCGGCAAACCCTGCATGAGATCTTCCGGATTCTCAAGCCCGGCGGCAGGCTGGTGGTTTCCGACATTGTCACCGATGAGCCTATTCCGGTGACCATCAAGAACAACGAACAGTTCCGGGGCGAATGTTTGGGCGGGGCGCTGCGGCAGGAGGATCTGCTGGCCATGCTCCGTGGTGCCGGCTTTGCCGGGATCAGCCTGATCAAGCGGTTCCCTTACCGGGTTGAAGGGGAAACCCGCTTTTACTCCCTCACCTTCCGGGCGTATAAGCCGAAAGATTCGCGCCGGGTGGAGGTCATCTATCGGGGGCCGTTTGGAGCGGTATGGACGGAAAGCGGGGAGATGCTCCTCAAGGGGCGCCGAGCGGCCATTACCGTAAGCGAGGCGGAAAGCCTGGGTGATTCCCTGTTTGTCCTCGATACGCACGGGGCGGTTTCCAACCTGACCCTGGAAAACAGTTGCTGCGCCTCTCCGCTCGAACTTCTTCCGTCCAGCGGCTGCTGCGCCACCGGCCCCAAGGAGGAAACGGGCAAGATTGTCGCCCTCCCCGCCCTGCGCCAGCCGGTGAACGGCCGTCATCCCTCGGGCTGTATGGTCTGCGGCAAGGAGATCGGCTATCTCGCCCGCGAGCGGGAGGTTTCCTGCCATTACTGCGGAGGGATCAAGAAAACCAATGCACTCTGCGTCGAGGGGCATTACATCTGCGACGCCTGCCACCAACAGGACGGCCTTTCCGCCATCCGGCTGCTCTGTGCCGAAACGAAAGAGCAGGACATGCTGCTCCTTCTCGACGCCATCCGGAGCCATCCCGCCATCTCCCTGCATGGGCCCGAGCATCACGCCATGGTGCCGGGCATCATCCTGGCCACCTACCGGAACCTGGGCGGCAGGATCAGCCGGGAGGCGATCCTCACCGGCATTGAGCGGGGCAGCAAGGTGCCGGGCGGGGTCTGCGGCTTCTGGGGCAACTGTGGCGCCGCAGTGGGGGTGGGCATCGCCTTCAGCGTCCTGCTTGAGGCCACGCCCCTTACCCCCAAACCCCGGCAACAGGTGCAGGAGATCACCTCCCGGGTGCTGGGCGAGATTGCCCTGACCCAAGGGGCGCGCTGCTGCCAGCGGGAAACGGTGACGGCCCTGCGGGAAGCCGCGCTTCTCTCCCATCATCTGCTGCCGATATCCCTCCAGGCAGAGGCTGATTTTGTCTGCAACCAGTTTGCCGCCAACCGGGAATGCATTGGCAGCCGGTGTTCCTTGTGGAGCAAGGCGGCATCACGGATTGGCGGTGCGCAATGAGGCCAGGAAAGACCCCCGGGAAAGGGATCGGCAAGGCGGTTGTTTTCGCCCTGTTTCTCGCCGCCATGATCGTCCTGTTTCGCTTCACCCCGGTACGGGAGTATATCTCCCCGGACTCCCTGCAATCCCTGGTGAACTCTTTCGGTCCATGGGGGCCGCTGGTCTTTGTGCTCCTCTACGCCGGAGGCATCTGCCTTTTTCTCCCCGCCACCCTGTTCACCGGGCTCGGCGCCCTGCTCTTCGGCACCTTGTACGGTTTTTTGTACAATGAGTTGGGCGCCCTGCTCGGCGCCTCCCTGGCCTTTTTCATCGGCCGCTACCTGGGGCGGGATTTTGCCGCGGGGCTGATCGGCGACCGGCTGAAAAAATACGATGACCGGATCGCGGCCAACGGTTTTGCCACGGTGCTCTATCTGCGGCTGATTTTTTTCCCCTTCACCCCCCTCAATTTCGGCATGGGCTTGACCAGGGTGACATTTAAGGAATATTTTTTCGGCACCCTGTTCGGCATCCTCGCCGGCGGCTTTGTCCTCACCTTTTTCTTCGCCACCCTGGCCGAGGTCTGGAGATCCGGCGACTGGTGGCAGTTGGTGAGCTGGAAGACTCTTTTTTCCCTGGCGCTTTTTGTCGGCTCCTTCTTTATCCCCACGCTGATCCGAAAATTCAAGCCCGAGGGGACAGGCTGAGAAAGGAGTTGTGCCATGCCCGAACTGCCGGAAGTGGAAGTGGTCTGCCAAGGGCTTGGACCCCTGGTGCGCACGCGTAAAATCCTCTCGGTTTCCTTTAGCAACAAGAAGCTGCGCAAGCCTTTCCCCAGGGCCAAAATGTACAGCCGGGTTGAAGGCTCCTTCATCCTGGGGGTGGAGCGCCGCGCCAAATACATCATGCTGCGGTTGACCGGCAAGAGCGTCATGCTCTTCCACCTGGGCATGACCGGCAAGATCGGTCTCTTTGACCGCGATTCCCCCCGACGCAAGCATGATCATCTCCGCTTTTTGCTGGATAACGGCAAGGAGATGCGCTTCAACGATGTGCGCAGATTCGGCTGTGTCGAGGTCTATTCGGAAAAAGAGCTGCGCGAGAACGATCCCTTTGCCGGGCTGGGTCCGGAGCCTTTTTCCGAGGATTTCTCCGCCGACTATTTGCTGAATAAAGCCCGGGGCAAGCAGGTGCCGGTGAAAAGCTTTCTCATGGACAACCGGGTGGTGGTGGGCTTGGGCAATATCTACGCCAACGAGACCCTCTTTGCCGCCTGCACCCACCCGCACACCCCGGTCAACCGGTTGTCCAGGCTCGACTGGCAGCGCATTGTCACAAAGAGCCGGCTCATCCTTAAAAAGGCCATTGCCATGGGCGGCTCCACCATCTCCGATTACGAGAATGTCAGCGGCGAGGCCGGGTATTTTCAGTTGGAGCTTGCGGTGTACGGCAGGCAGGGCCAACCCTGTTCCCGCTGCGGGCAGCCGGTAGTGCGCAGCGTTTTGGCCGGCCGGGCCACGTTCTGCTGTCCTGTGTGTCAAAAATAAGGGAAGGCTGGGGATTTTTTTGGGGGAACGGATATTTTTTCTTTACTCGGGCGAGGAGCGGAGGTATAAAGCGAATATTTGTCACTCCTGACCGAGGGAAGAGTTGTCTGGGTGATCCAGGCGTGATCACTACCAAAGTGTACTGCGCATTGTCGCAATTATTAAAACACAAAGAGAGGAAGAGAACCATGAAATCAGTAAAAACCACCGTTGCCATTGCCCTGATGCTGCTTCTGTCCACCGGCATGATCGCCTGTAAGAAAGCTGAAGAAGCCGAAGTAGCCGCGCCGGCCGAGCAGACTGCTCCCGCTCCTGAGGTTGTAGTTGCTCCGCAGGCCGAGCCGGGTGCTTCTACTGTAGTAGTAGTTCCGCCGGCTGAGCAGGCTGCTCCTGCTGAGGCTGCTCCTGCTGACGCTGCTGCTCCTGCTGAGGCTCCTGCTGCAAAGTAAGTCGCTGTTTCATTTCCGGGCTGGGTGTGTCCCAGCCCGGAAATTTTCCTCTCCTGCTTTTTTCTTTCTTTTCCCCCTGGAAATACCGGCTATCTCTCCATGATCTCCAGCAGCGTTTCGGCTGCCTGGGAAAGATCCGTCGTGCTGTGGTGGCGGGTGATGGAGAACCTGAGCCGTGCCGTGCCCTGTGGTACGGTGGGTGGCCGGACGGCCGTGACGAAGATCCCCTGTTTCCGGAGGAGTTCTGCGATGTGCAGCGCCGCTTCGCTTTCCCCGACCACAATGGGGATGATCTGCGAGGGGCCAAGGTCCGCTTCGTATCCGCCTTTGCGCAGCACCCCTTTGAAATAACCGATTTTTTCTTGCAGTTCGTGGCGCAGGCCAGGCTCGTGCCGGATGAGGCGCACCGCCGCCAGGGAGGCCGCGGCAACCGCCGGCGGCAGGGCGGTGGAAAAGATAAAGCTTCTGGCCCGGTTGACCAGATACTCGATCATCTCCCTGTTTCCAGCCACAAAAGCGCCATAGCTGCCAAGTCCCTTGCCGAAGGTGCCCACGGCCAGATCCACCGCTCCGCTCATCCCATCTTCTTCAATCACCCCGCCGCCGTTGGGACCAAAAACCCCGGTGGCATGGGCTTCGTCCACCATGAGCAGGCAGCCGAACCGCTCCTTGAGCGCTACTAGTTCGCGCAATGGGCAGCGGTCGCCGTCCATGCTGTAAATGGATTCCACCACGATCAAGGGGATGGTTGTCCCCCGGTTTTTGGCAAGCAGCTCTTCGAGATGATTGAGGTCGTTGTGGCGGAAGCGTATTACCTTGGCGCCGGAGAGGCGGCAGCCGTCATGGATGCTGGCATGGTTCAGCCGGTCGCTGAAGATGAGGTCGTGGCGGCCCATGAGGGCGGGGATGATGCCGGTGTTGGCCATGTAGCCGGAGCCGAAGGTGAGGGCTCCTTCCTGGCCCTTGAGCTGGGCCACGGCTTGCTCCAGATCATGGTGCACCGCAAGGTCGCCGCTCATCAAGCGCGAGGCGCCGGAACCGGCGCCGAACCGGCTCAGTGCCTCTTGGGCGGCCGCGATGAGGGCTGGATGTTCGGCAAGGGCCAGGTAGTCATTGGAGGAAAAATCGAGAAGCGTGCGGTTGTCGTCCCCGGCAAGGATGAGCCGTCCTTTTTCCCGGGCGATGACGGGGCGCAGGCTGCGCAGCCTGCCCTTTTCCCGCTGCTCGTTGAGCCATGCCTTCAGATCGACCATAATTGCCTGATCTCTTCGGCAAAATGGCGATCTGCCCGGGGGGAACGGCCCCGCTGGGTGAGATAGCCGCCGATCATCATGCCGTCGGCGCCGCCCATGAACGCGGAGCTTAAGAAATCGGCCAGGGCGGATTCTCGCCCAGCAGCCAACCGGATGGCGGCCTGGGGCAGAATCAACCGGTAGAGGGCGATGGTCCGGAGAATTTCCGCGATGGGCAGGGGGGGAATACCCGCGCAGGGGGTGCCGGGCAGGGGAATGAGGATGTTGATGGGCACCGAGTCAATCCCGCATTCGACAAGGCTCAAGGCCATGGACAACCGGTCCGTTTCCGATTCCCCCAACCCGAAAATGCCGCCGCTGCACACCGAAAGCCCGGCCTCCTGGGCGGCTTTGATGGTGGCGATCCGGTCAGCAAAACTGTGGGTGGTGCAGACCTGCGGGAAAAACTCTCTGGAGGTCTCCAGGTTGTGGTGGTAGCGGGAAACCCCCGCCTCTTTAAGCGCAAGGAGTTCATCTTTTCCCAAAATACCGAGGGAGGCGCAGATATTGATTCCCACCTCTTCGCGGATGGCGCGGATGATATCGAGCATGCGGGGCAGGTCGGCTTCGGCCAACCCCCTGCCGCTGGTCACCAGGGAAAAGCGGCTGGCCCCGTTTTTTTGCGCCTCCCGGGCGGCAGCAATGATCTGGGCGGTGTCCAAAAGCGGATACACCGGCGCCTCGGTCCGGTAATGGGCGGATTGTGCGCAAAAATGGCAATCCTCGCTGCATTTGCCGGATTTGGCGTTGATGATGCTGCACAGGGAAAAGGAGGTTCCGCGCCGCGCCAGCTTTGTCGCCAACGCCTGCCGCATGAGCTCGGCCAGGGGCATTGCCTGGAGTTCGGTGATGTCGGGGGGCTGACGAAGCATGGCTTTCACGATAATTGTCCCAAAAATCGGCCACGAAACCCACGAAAGAACACGAAAAATTTACAACTGTTCAGTAGCCGCGAAGCGCCGCTACTGAACAGTTACGGGTTCGGTGAGGGTTATCTTTTTCTTGGTATTGAGCTGGATGTTTATAAAAATTTCAAATTTCGTGTTCTTTCGTGGGGTTCGTGGCTAAAAAAACAAGCGGCGGCAGGCGCCAACCTATTTGAGGCCGAAGATCCCGCCCTTTTTGCCGGAAAACGCCGGGGTGCGGCTTTCTGCCCGGGGCTGACGGGGCTTGCCGGTTCTGGGCTTGGTGCTTCTGGGAGGAGCCGCAGACTCGGGCCGTGGCGCAAGATCGGCGGGCGAGCCGCCAAGGGCTTCCTGGTAGAGTTGAAAAAGGAGCAACCCGTCCGGGAAATAACTCTTGCGTTTCAGCCAGCCGGGCCAGGCCTGTTCCGCGCCGTGCCGGACAAAAACCGGGAGATTGACCAGCAGGGAGGTGATCTCCTCTCTGGAGGCCCGCTTGACATTGAGGTGCTCCAACTGGGCATCAATCTGGGTGCGGAGGGTGCGGGAAAAGGCAAAGGTTTCTCGGCCTTCGGCCGGCAGATGCAAAAGGTCGAAGCGCGCCTGACCCCAGGGCAGCAGGAGAGCCGCGAGCAGGAGGTGTTCCGGCAGAGGGTTGCCGCTGGCATGCAAGCGGTCAATTACCCGGCACAGGGCAAACAGGAGGCTGGTTTCGCCCGAGGGCTCTTCCGCCTCCCGGCTGATGATCCCATCATAGCACGGCAGGAGGAGAAAAAACATGCCGCTGGCAACGGCGAGCCGGCACCAGGGGGCGCAGGCGCCGCTGTTCAGATCCTTGAAAAATTCGTCCCGCACCCGGGAATCCGGGCAGAGGCGCAGGGTGTCCAGGTTGGCGATAATGGCCTGCCAGGTGCGCGCCTCGATGGTAAAACCGCTTCGGGCCGCGTGGCGGATGGCCCGCATCATGCGGACGGGATCCCGGACAATCCGCCGGTCCGGCTCCCCGACAATGCGGATAATCCGGTTGTTGAGGTCGGCCACCCCGCCCGTGTAATCGATGATGGTGAAGTTTTCTATCTCGTAGAACAGGGCGTTGATGGTGAGGTCCCGCCGGAAGGCGTCTTCCGCCTCGGAGCCGAAGGTGTTGTTGTGGGCCAGCACCTCGTCTTCTTCCCGGTCGCCCTCTTCAAACTCGCTGCGGCAGCGCAGGGTGGAAACCTCGACGATCTTGTTGCCAAAGAAAAAGACCTGCACCAGCCGGAACCGGCGGCCGATGATCCGGCTGTTGCGAAACAGGGTGCGCAGCTCTCCGGGCCGGGCGTTGGTGCTGATGTCGAAATCCTTGGGTTTCTTGCCCAGGTAGAGATCGCGCACCGCGCCGCCCACCAGGTAGGCGGAAAAACCCGCGTCCCGGAGGCGATGCATTACCTTCAGGGCTTCGCGGTCGATATCCTTGCGGGAGATGGGATGTTCGGCCCGTGGGATGATGAGGGGGTCCGGCAGTTCAGCCAGGTCAGCGGATGGGGCCATGGGATTTTTCGGGCAGGAGCGCAAGGTGTGAGGACTCCTCCTCAGCCGTTGTAACAAAATAGTATGGTCATCGGGATAGCCAAAACGGCCTAATAAGCCGTAGCGAAAAGGTCATGAAAATAGAAATTATTGCGCAACGGCGCCCGGATACGTTACTCCAGGTTCCTTGTACATGGACTCGGCCTGCGAAACAAACTGGTCGAAAACCTCGCGGACAGTGAGGATTTCCTTCATCTTAAAGACGTTTTCGCCGGAAAAAACCAGGCCATCCTCGATATTGCCCTCGCAAGCCGCGGTGAGCCGGTCGCTGATGCAGTACACATGGTCGCATTTTTTCAGGCATTTGTATTTGCATTCCTTGGCCTTGAGGTCTGCTTGGCTCAGCAGCTTTTCCACAAAGGGGGTTCTGATGGCCCGGCCCGGCAAGCCCACCGGGGACTTGATCAGGGCGATGTCTTCCTTGCGGGCGTGGAGCATGGCCTGCTTGAAGCTATCCGCCACCGAGCATTCCTTGGTGAGGACAAAGCGGGTGGCGATCTGCACCCCGTCGGCGCCGTACTTGTCCATCATTTCCGCCATTTCAAAGCCGTTGGTAATGCCGCCGGCCGCAATCAGGGGCACTTTTTTGACCACCTTGCGGATCTCGGGAAAAAGCTCGCGCAGGGGCACCGTCGTGCCCAGATGGCCGCCTGCTTCCTTGGCCTCGACCACGATGGCCGCGGCGCCCAGCTTCTCGGCGAGCATGGCAAAGGAGGGCGAGGAAACGATGGAAACGATGGGGGTGTTGGTCTCCTTGCCGATCTTGAAGATATCCCGGGAAAAACCGGCGCCGGTGACGATCATGTCCACTCCGGCTTCGATGGAGCCCTGAACCAGGCTGTAAAAATTTTTCATGGCGAACATGATGTTCACCGCGATGATCCCCTTGGTCGCGGCCTTGGCCTTGCGGATGTCGGCTTGGAGTTCTTCCACCGGAATGGCCGAGCCGCCGATGGTGCCGATGCCGCCGCACTCGGCAACGGGAACGGCCAGGGCCGAGGTGGAAACGCGGATGGACATGCCTCCCTGAACAAGGGGTACCTGGGCGGTGAACTTGCCGATGGTAAGCGGGGGTAGCTTCATGAAATTCTGGTGCTCCGTTTAGTTTGAGGACGAATGAGCAACTATGCTTTTTTTCGTTTTTTTTGTCAAGGAAACCTGATGGCTTCCGACAAATAAGGAAAAAAGTCGCCTGTTCGTGACGCAAAATTAAAAAAATCACAGCAGCGCAGCACCACCTGTCGCTTTCGCTTTCTGCGGACATCGCATGGTGCTGCTCTGTCAGCAACCCTTCCGGGCCAACAGGCGATTTTTCTCGTCCGGAGAGAAGAGTTTTTGCCTTTTTCATCGGTTTTTGGTTTACACTAACCGATATAGTTGCGCTGTGGCGCGAAGATGTACCCGATTTTGATTCTTCTTCGCAACATATATATGCGCGGATCAAGGAATGCTGCATGCATATTCACCCAAGCCGTATCGGCTTTGACATAGACGGCGTGGTCGCCGATACCATGGAGGCCTTTATCCGTCTGGCGCGGAGCGGGTATGGGGCCAAGGTGCGTCCGGAGGAGATCACCGAATTTCAGGTGGAGGAGTGCCTCGACCTCGACCCGGCCATGATCGAGGAAATTTTCCGGCGTCTGCTGGAAGAGCCTGTTGCCTGCGGCCTGCGGCTCATGCGTAACGCCCGGCGGGTGTTGACCCGCTTCGCTGGGCATGGCCCCCTCACCTTCATCACGGCCCGGCCGCAGAAAAAACCCATTGCCCGCTGGCTGAAAAAAGAACTTGGCCCGCAGGTCTATGGCCGGGTGCGCCTGGTCGCCACCGGCGAGCACGACAGCAAGGCTGCCCATATCAAGGAGATGGGCTTGGATTTTTTTGTGGATGACCGCGCCCAGACCTGCCTGCAACTGGCCCGGGAAGATGGTATTCAGCCCATTGTCTACCGCCAGCCCTGGAACCAGGGCAAGCATGATCTGCCGGAGGTGGAGAGCTGGCGCACCATTCATGCGCTGTGTTATGGGGAGGGTGGATGGTGAGCCATTGTCCCGCCTGCGGCCAGGCGATACCACCCCATAGAAATCCGGTGCCCACGGTGGATATCATCATCGCCATGGGCACCGGCGTTATCCTGGTGAAGCGGAAAAATCCGCCGGTGGCCTGGGCCTTGCCCGGCGGCTTTGTGGATTACGGCGAGTCGCTGGAGCAGGCGGCGGTGCGGGAGGCTTGTGAGGAAACCGGGCTGTCGATCCGGCTTGGCCGCCAGTTCCATACCTATTCCGAGCCGGATCGCGACCCCCGCCAGCATACGGTGAGCACGGTTTTTCTTGCCACGGCGGAGGGGACGCCCGTGGCTGGCGATGATGCGGGCGAGGTTGCCGTCTTTCACGAAGGCTCGCTGCCGCCTCTGGCCTTTGACCACGCAAGGATTCTGGGTGACTATTTTGCCGCACAACGAGCAGTTGCCTGAAATGAATACCCGCATCCTGCTGGTGGATGATGATCCGTTCATCCTTGAGATGCTCAAGGTCTCCATGGCCGCCCTGGGGCACGCCTTTGACACGGCCATGGACGGCGAGGCGGCGAAGGAGAAACTCCGGCAGAGCGAGTTCACCATGGTTCTCACGGACCTGACCATGCCCCGGTGTGACGGGATGCAGCTTTTAAAGCATGTCAAGGAGGGATATCCCGGCGTCGAGGTTATCGTCATCACCGGTCATGCCGAGCGCTATGGCTATACCGATGTCATCCGGGCCGGCGCCAGCGATTTCCTCATCAAGCCCTTCGGCATGGATGAGCTGGAGGCCAAGGTCAGCAGGGTCATTCGCGAGCAGACCCTGATCCGAAAGCTTGAACATCTCTCCATGTGCGACATGCTCACCGATCTCTACAACCGGCGCTGTTTTGAGATGAAGCTGCACGAAGAGGTGCCGCGGGCCCATCGGCAAGGATATCCGGTTTTTCTCTCCCTGCTGGATGTGGACCGTTTCAAGGAATACAACGACCAGTATGGGCATCCGGCCGGAGACCGGGTTTTGCAGGACATCGGCAGAATCCTCGTGCAGTGCACCCGGGAGAATGTGGACTGGTGTTTCCGGTTCGGCGGCGACGAGTTCGCCATTATCATTCCGTACGCCACCGCCGACCAGGCCGGGCTGGTTGCCGGCCGCATCCTGGAGCGGTACAACCATGACCCCCGGTACGCCTCGACCAGCCTCAGTGTCGGCTTGGCCCAGTTTGTCCGCCACCCCGGCCAGACCTGGGCGGAGGATATCGCCGAGCTGGTGGCTCGCGCCGACAAGGCGCTCTATTCGGGCAAGGCGCAAGGAGGCAACCAGGTGGTTGTCGACTCCTCCCCGCCGGGTTCCGGCGAATTGCCCTCCGGAACAGATGCCGAAATTCCCAAAAAATAGGGGCGCGGGAAACAGTTTCTCTCGCCCCCCCCTCCTTCCTCCTGCCCTGTCTCCGCTGTATCCCCCTTTTATTTTAAATAGTTAGGCGGTGTTTTTCCCCGGAGCTTCTCGTTCCTCCTCCGCCGATAAAAAGTTTGTATTTGGTCATATTCTCTGGTATATAGGCTCGATCTATCAAAGGAGGATTGTTTCCATGGCAACTAGCACAACAGCAACCAAAACGAAGTCCGATGACAATGTAGGGGAAATGAGCTTTGCTCAGCTTTTCGAGGAAAGCCTCAAGGTGGCGGAGGTGGGTGAAGTCGTGCCCGGCACCGTCATCGCCCTGGCCAACGATTTTATCGTGGTCGATATCGGCGACAAGTCGGAAAGTGAGATCCACTGCTCCGAGTTCAAAAACGAAAATGGCGAAATCGACGTCAAGGTGGGCGACATCTTTGACGTCTTCGTGGAGAAGCGCGAGGCCGAAGGCGGCCTGAAACTTTCCCGCGAAAAAGCCATCGGCATCAAGGTTTGGGAAGACATCGCCAAGATCCAGGAAGCGGACGGCACCATCTCGGGCCGCATCGACAACCGGGTCAAGGGTGGACTTTCCGTCGATATCGGCGTTCCCGCCTTCCTGCCCTACTCGCAGATCGATCTCCGTCCTGTCAAGGATCTGGACAGCCTCATCGGCCAGACCTTTGAGTTCAAGGTTCTTAAATATAACCGCAAGCGCAACAACGTGGTTATCTCCCGCCGCGCCATCCTTGAGGACGAGCGCAAGAAGCTGCGGGAAGATATGCAGTCCAACCTGGTCGAAGGCCAGGTGGTTACCGGCACCATCACCAATATCACCGATTACGGTGTGTTCATCGACCTGGGCGGCATGGACGGTCTTTGCCACATCACCGATCTCTCCTGGGGCCGTGTTTCCCATCCCTCCAAGCTGTTCAAGGTGGGCGAGGATATCCAGGTCAAGATCCTCAAGTACGACCGCGAGAACGACAAGGTTTCCCTTGGCGTCAAGCAGCTCAAGGAAGATCCTTGGGCCACCGTGCAGGAGCGCTACCCCATCGGCGCCAAGGCCATGGGTAAGGTGGTCTCCATCACCGATTACGGCGTCTTTGCCGAGTTGGAAGAAGGCGTTGAGGGTCTGATCCATGTTTCCGAGATGTCCTGGTCCAAGAAGACCCGGCATCCCTCCAAGATCGTCGGGGTCGGCGAGGCTGCCGAGGTGGTCATCCTCAACATCGACGTGGATGCCAAGCGCATCTCTCTCGGTATGAAGCAGTTGCAGCCCAATCCTTGGGATCTGGTCAGCGAGAATTATCCGGTTGGCTCCATCATCGAGGGCAAGATCAAGAACATCACCGACTTCGGCGTCTTCATCGGCATCGAGGAAGGCATCGACGGTCTGATCCATGTCTCCGACCTTTCCTGGACCGAGCGGATCAAGCATCCTTCCGAGAAGTACGCCAAGGGTGAAACCATCCAGGCCGTGGTGCTGAAAATCGACCGCGAGAACGAGCGGTTCTCCTTGGGCGTCAAGCAGTTGGAGCCGGATCCCTGGCAGGCAGCCATCGAGAAGTATCCGGTGGGCGCCACCGTGCAGGGCAAGATCACCAATGTGACCGAGTTCGGCATCTTCGTGGAAGTGGAAGAGGGCATCGAAGGTCTGATCCATGTTTCCGAGATCAGCAAGGACAAGGTTGCCACCCCGGTTGGTCTGTACAATGCCGGTGATTCCGTGGAAGCCAAGGTGATCAACGTTTCCGCCAAGGACCGGAAGATCGGCCTCTCCATCAAGGCGCTGACCGATGACTCCGGCGAAGGCAACTACGAGGAGTTCAAGCAGAAGCAGGCCAAGAGTGGCGGCCCGTCCACCATCGGCGACCTGTTGAAGGAAGAGATGGATAATAAGGCCCAGGAGTAACCAGGGCCGGAGTCGTTGTCCACCGTCGGCTTAAAAGAGCCGAGGCGAAAGAGCAAGAGTATGCAGGTTGTTTCGTTTCGGCTCTAACTTTTTATTCAGAGTTTGTCATGTCACAAGGGTTATTCCGCCACAGGCATCCGGTTCTCACGGGATTATTGATCCTGGGAGGTATCATGCTGTTCTTTTGGGGCGGAATAACCTTTTTTGTTACCAGCCTCACCGGCCCGTCCAAGTCCGAGCTCTTCCTGCAGGAGGGGCTCGGGGTCATTGATGTCAAGGGCGTTATCCTCGAATCCGAGGAGATTCTCGCGAATCTGGTGGCCTTTCGGGAGGAGCCCAAGATCAAGGGCATTGTGTTGCGGATCGACAGCCCCGGCGGGGCCGTGGGCGCTTCCCAGGAAATCTATGACGAGGTCCGGCGGACCAGCAAGGTCAAGCCGGTGGTCGCCTCCATGGGTTCGGTGGCAGCCTCGGGCGGCCTGTATGTTTCCCTGGGCGCAGGCAAGATTGTCGCCAACCCAGGCACCCTGACCGGCTCCATGGGGGTGATCCTCAAATTTGCCAATCTGGAAGGGTTGTTTGACAAGATCGGCTACAAAAACGAGGTGGTTAAAAGCGGCAGGCTGAAGGATATCGGTTCTCCTTCCCGGCCCATGACCGAGGAAGAGAGGCAGATGCTCCAGTCCATGATCGATAACGTCCAGGAGCAGTTTGTCCAGGCCGTGTCGGAGAGCCGCTCCTTGCCGGTGGCCGAGGTGAGAAAAATCGCCGATGGGCGTATTTTCTCCGGGCAGCAGGCCAAGGAATACGGCTTGGTCGATCAGTTGGGCAATTTCAGCGATGCGGTCATGCTGGCCGCCGAGCTGGCCGGGATCAAGAGCGACAAGATGCCGGAACTCATCTATCCCCAGGAAGACGATTTTTCCTTCCTGCGCTTGATGACCGGTAAAAATAGTGAATCGCTGTTACAGCAGACAGGTTTATCTGGTCCCCTTCTGGCCTATGAATGGACAGGGACCTTGCGATAGGAGTGTATGAAACGATGTTGAAACGGGATTTGGTAAATGCGGTGGCCGAAGAGATGGGCGCGTATCTGAAAAAGGATGTGAGCCAGGCCGTTGATATCATGCTGGACACCATAGTGGAGGCCCTGGCCGAGGACCGGCGCGTCGAGATCCGCGGTTTTGGCAGTTTTTCCGTGCGTCAGCGCAAGGCGCGGACCACCAAGAACCCCAGGACCGGCAAGGTCATGAAGATCACCTCCCGCAAGAATCTGCACTTCACCATGAGCAAATCGCTGAAAGACGCTCTGATCCAGAACGGGAAGTAAGCGCGGGTAAGCGCTCACATGGCACCGCATCTGCTTCGCCGCTGCCCTGCTGTCATCGGCCTGCCCGCATACCAAATGTATAGCGAACAGGCCTCTTGGTCGGACACTTCTGCCGACAATTGACACGCGCATCTGCGGCACCCTGTGAGCGCTTAGTTCTGGGATCAAAAATGGCTGGTGTCGCCCTTGCCCTGCCGCAGCACCTCCGGGGTGTCGCCGATCAGGGACACCACCGATGACGGCTCCGGGTATACCGTGCCGCCGTCGATGATGATATCCACCTGGTTGCCGAATCGCTCCTCGATCTCGAAGGCCTCGCAGATGGGCGGATCATCCGGGTTCAGGATGGCGCTGGTGTTGAGCATCGGGTTCCCGAGCGCCTCGATGAGCGCCAGGCAGATACGGTTGTCCGGCACCCTGATCCCCACGGTTTTCTGCCGGCTGAGCATGATTTTGGGCACCAGCTTTGCCGCCTGCAGGATAAAGGTGTAGGGACCGGGCAGATCTTTTTTCATGATCCTGTAGCTCATGTTGGACACATGGCAATAGGTGCTGACGTTTTTGAGGCTTGAGCACATGAAGCTGAAAGGCTGGTGTATCGGCCTCTTTTTTATTTGATGGATCCGCTTGATCGCCTTCTGGTTGAACATGTCGCAGCCGATGCCGTAGACGGTGTCGGTGGGGTAGCAGATCACCGCTCCCTTGCGCAAAGCCTCCGCTGCCTGCTGGATCAGGCGGGGCTGGGGGTTGTCCGGATTGATGGCAAGTATCACGGGGCGATCCTTGTTGCTGGGATGTGGGTTGGCTCACGCTAACCCCTTATGAGTATTGGGATTCTTTCCCCATATTGTACGGCACCCCCCAACAAAAGGCAACAGCGAAGCGGTGACAGCGAAACGGTATGAACATAGCCTGCGGCATTGATATCGGGACCAACAGCTTTCGTCTCCTGGTGGCGGAGGTGGAGGATGGGCGTCTGCGTCCTCTGGCCCACGATCTGGTCACGGTCCGGCTTGGCGAGGGGCTGACCACCACCGGCACGCTTTCCCCCCCGGCCTTGATGCGGGCCGAGGCGGCGCTCTCCCGGTTTGCGGCGCTGATGGCCCCCTACCCTGTTCGCCGCGTCCGGGCTTGCGCCACCCATGCCGTGCGAAAAGCCGCCAATCGAGAAGAGTTTCTCCAGCGGGGCAAGGCCTTGCTCGGGGTGCGGGTCGAGGTGCTTTCCGGCGAAGAGGAGGCCTGTCTTGCCATGCGGGGAACACTTTCCGCCCTGCCTGCCCAACAGCGGCGCTACCCTCTCTTGCTGGCGGATGTGGGCGGAGGCAGCTCCGAGATCATCCTCCAAGCCACGGCGGAGAGCGAGCCCCAGATGAGAAGCCTGCCCTTGGGCGCGGTCGGTTTGACCGAGGAATTCGCTGGCGATCTTCCTGCCATGCGCCAGAAGATCCGGGCGATTCTCGCCCCGGCTCTCCGCGTGATCCTCGGGGGCGAACAGCGCGGGCACGTTTCCCTGTTCATGGCTTCGGGCGGGACAGCGACAGCCCTGGCCGCCCTCGCCTTGGGATTGACGCGGTATGATGCCCAGCGGGTCCAGAATTACCAGTTGAGCCAGGGTGCGTTGCCCCGTCTGGTTGCCGGTCTGGCCGCTCTTTCGCCGGAGGAACGCAATGGTCTGCCCGGCCTGGAAGATGGGCGCGGGGAGATTATCCTGGCCGGAGCGCTGATCCTGCAGGAGTTGCAGCAGGAGTTGGCACAGCCAGTGCTTGTGAGCGATGCCGGGCTGCTGGAGGGTATTCTCCTGAGCGCAGCCTCCGGGGGCTGAGCCCGCAGGCAATGGTCCGGTGGCAGAAGCATTCCTCTGAAAACTCGCCATTGACCTCCGGATTGAAAGTTTTTTATAGTGAACACACCATGTTTTTTTGCCCCCTGTTTTCGGGCTGTTGCTGAGTATTCCAGGTCGCCTTGGCAAGCGAGGCGCATCACCTGTCATAATTTTTCTTGAGGGAGTCCGCTGATGTCACTCCAGACAATCGAACACGCCTATACCTTTGACGACCTGCTCCTGGTGCCTGCCGCATCGGAGGTACTGCCCAACGAGGTGAGCCTGGCCACGATGCTGACCAAGTCCATTACCCTGAATATCCCCCTGGTCAGCGCGGCCATGGACACGGTCACCGAGCACCGGGCCGCCATCACCATGGCCAGGGAAGGCGGAATCGGGATCATCCACAAGAACATGGGCGTGGATGAGCAGGTCCGCGAGGTGCGCAAGGTCAAGAAATCCGAGTCGGGCATGGTCATCGACCCGATCACGGTGAACGACGGCCAGACCGTGCGCGAGGTCAACGAGATCATGCGCACCTACCGGATCTCCGGGGTACCCGTCCTGCAGGGCACCAAGCTGGTGGGCATCGTCACCAACCGCGACCTGCGCTTTGTTTCCGACGAGGATCTGCTGGTCCGGGAGGTCATGACCAGCAAGAACCTGGTGACCGCCAAGGTCGGCATCACTTTGGAGCAATCCAAGGCGCTGCTCCACGAGCACCGGATCGAAAAACTTCTGGTGGTGGACGACGAGGGCAATCTCCAGGGTCTGATCACCATCAAGGATATTGAAAAGGTGCGCAAATACCCCAATGCCGCCAAGGACGACCTTGGCCGGCTGCGAGTGGGCGCGGCCATCGGCGTGAACTCCACCTTGGAGCATGTGGAAAAGTTGATCAGCGTGGGGGTGGATGTGGTGGTGCTCGATTCCGCCCACGGCCATTCCCGGAACATCCTCAATGCCCTGACCCGGATCAAGGACGCCTTTCCCGAGCTGCAGGTCATTGCCGGCAACGTGGCCACGGCGGAAGGGGCCGAGGCCCTGATCCGAGCCGGGGCCGACTGCGTCAAGGTCGGGGTTGGGCCGGGCTCCATCTGCACCACCCGCATCGTGGCCGGAGTCGGAGTGCCGCAGATGACCGCGATCCACAACTGCTCCAAGGCGGCGGAGAAATTCGGGGTGCCGGTGATCGCCGACGGCGGGATCAAATACTCCGGCGAGATCGCCAAGGCCATCGGCATCGGCGCCAGGGTGGTGATGATCGGCAGCCTCTTTGCCGGAACCGATGAATCCCCCGGCGAGACCTTTTTGTACCAGGGGCGAACCTACAAGGGCTACCGGGGCATGGGCTCGCTCGGCGCCATGAAGCAGGGCTCCAGCGACCGCTACTTCCAAGAAGGGGTGGAAAGCCAGGCCAAGTTCGTGCCCGAGGGCATCGAAGGCAAGGTGCCCTACCGGGGGCCGCTCTCCGATATGATTTATCAGCTCATGGGCGGTCTGCGGTCCGGCATGGGCTATCTGGGCGCGGCCACCATCGAGGAGCTGCGCCAGAAGGCGAAGTTTGTCAAGATCACCGCCGCGGGCCTCAAGGAAAGCCATGTCCACGACGTGATCATCACCAAAGAGGCCCCGAATTATCGGTTGGGCTGAACCTCCTGACCCTGCATAAAGGTAAAAAAATGGATATCCACGGCGAAAAGATACTGATTCTTGATTTCGGCTCCCAGTACACCCAGCTCATTGCCCGGCGGGTGCGGGAGGCCGGGGTGTATTGCGAACTGTATCCTTGGGACATGACTTCCGAGGAGATCCGGAATTTCAAACCCAACGGGATCATCCTCTCGGGCGGGCCGCAATCGGTGCATGAGGCCGAGACCCCCCGCGCCGCCGAGGCGGTGTTCACCCTTGGCGTGCCGGTGCTCGGCATCTGCTACGGCCAGCAGACCATGGCGGCCCAGTTGGGCGGCGAGGTGGAGCCTTCCGCTCACCGCGAATACGGCTATGCCCAGGTGCGGGCCCGCAACCACTCCAAGCTGCTGGCCGACATCGAGGACCACGCCAGCCCCGAAGGGTTTGGGCTGCTCGATGTCTGGATGAGCCACGGCGACCGGGTCAACAAGCTGCCCCAAGGCTTCGTGGCCATCTGCGAGACCGACAGCGCCCCCCTGGCCGGCATGGCCGACGAGTCCCGCCGCTTCTATGGTCTGCAGTTTCACCCGGAAGTGACCCACACCCGTCAGGGCAAACGGATCATCGAGCGTTTTGTCCACGACATCTGCGGCTGCGGCCGCCTCTGGACCCCGGACAACATCATCAACGATTCCCTTGCGCAGGTCCGCGCCAAGGTGGGCAGCGACGAGGTGCTGCTGGGGCTTTCCGGCGGCGTTGATTCCTCGGTGGTCGCCGCCCTGCTGCACCGCGCCATCGGCACCCAGCTCACCTGCGTCTTCGTGGACAACGGGCTTCTGCGGTTGGACGAAGGCGAACAGGTGATGGCCACCTTTGCCAAGCACATGGGGGTCAAGGTGATCCGGGTCAACGCTGAGGAGCGGTTTTTGAACAAGCTCACAGGCGTGGAAGACCCGGAGCAGAAACGCAAGATCATCGGCAACACCTTCATCGAGGTCTTCGAGGAGGAGGCGGCCAAGCTCAGCAACGTCAAGTGGCTGGCCCAGGGCACCATCTACCCGGACGTTATCGAGTCGGCCGGGGCAAAAACCGGCAAGGCCAAGGTGATCAAGAGCCATCACAACGTGGGCGGTTTGCCCGAGCATATGAAACTGGGGCTGGTGGAGCCGCTGCGCGAGCTGTTCAAGGACGAGGTGCGCGTCATCGGTGTGGAACTGGGGCTGCCATCGGAGATGGTCTACCGCCATCCCTTCCCAGGCCCTGGCCTCGGAGTGCGCATCCTGGGCGAGGTGCGCAAGGACTACGCCGACACCCTGCGTTTGGCCGACGACATCTTCATCGCGGAGCTGCGTAAGAACGAACTCTACGACAAGGTCTCCCAGGCCTTCACCGTCTTTCTGCCCGTGCGCTCGGTGGGCGTGGTGGGCGACAACCGCCAGTACGCGCATGTCATAGCCTTGCGCGCCGTGGAGACCGTGGATTTCATGACCGCCCGCTGGGCCCATCTGCCCTACGAATTCCTCGACCACGTCACCCGGCGCATCTGCAACGAGGTGCGCGGCGTCTCCCGGGTGGTCTACGATATCACCGGTAAGCCGCCGGGAACCATCGAATGGGAATAACTGTCCAGCAGCACAGCATCTGCTTCGCAGTCTCGCTGTGCTCGCTTAGCTGTCATCGGTCGGCTCATGTGCAGCAGCACACTTCGCCGACCTCTTCCGCGCATCTGCGGCAGCAGCGAAGCGGCGCTGCTGAACAGTTCCTTTCGCAGAGTCTGCCAAGCTAGATGGAATAGTCTCAGTTGCCGCTTTACCACGCCGTTTTTTTTGTGATACCATGGGGGCGGAATGATTTTTTGAGGGGCACCGGATTGTTGCCGACAAATCCTATGGGGAAAGGGGCTGCCGTGAAGGGTGGAGAGAAAAATATGCGGGATCTGGAGCTGGCCAACCGGCTTTTGGACAGTTTTTCCCGGATTGCCGGGGTGATCAATGCGCCCCGCCTTGATTACCCAAGGCGTCTGGGCCGGATTCTTGAGGTTATTCTGGAGTATCTGGGAGTGGAGCAAGGCTCCCTCATGGTGCTTGAGCGCAAGAAATATCTGGTGGTCCGGGCGGCAAGCCGCGCCGAGCTCATCGGGTACGAGCAGACCATTGCAGATGAACGTTCCGTGGCCTCCTGGGTCGCCAGGCACCAGGAGCCTCTGTTTATCAAGGATATTTGCAAAGACAAACGCTTTGGCGGGCAATGCCGCGGCAAATACCGGCGCAATTCCCTGCTCTCCATGCCGATCCTCCATAAGGGCAAGGTGTTGGGCGTCATCAATGTGACCGACAAGATCGGGGACAAGGATCTGCTCAAGGAGGACATCACCCGTCTTTTTGACTTCAGCAGCGTCATCCTCTCCCTGCTTGTCCAGGAAAACCTGCAGCAAGATCTCCGGAGGCAGCAGCGCATTCTCCGGGAGCGCAACAAGGAGCTGCGGCATCAGGAGACCTTGCGGGCCGACCTCTCCCGCATGCTGATCCATGACCTCAAGGGCCCGCTTTCCGAGGTGGTGGCCAATCTCGACATCCTCTCCTACACCGTTTCCGAGGAAAACCGCGAGTTTCTGGAGTCCGCCCAAATGGGGTGCGACCGGGCGGTGCGCATGGTCTCGAACCTGGTGAGCATCGGCAAGATTGAAGACGGCAAGCTCACGCCCATCAAGGAGGTGGTCGCGGTCCGTCCCATGCTGGCCGAATGCCTGTGCAGCATCAAGGGCATGGCCAGGATCAAGGATATTGAACTGATCCTTGAGGCAGACGAGGATTTGCCGCGGATTGCCCTGGACCGGATCCTCATCCTGCGGGTGTTGCAGAACCTGCTCACCAATGCCTTGGGGTATTGCTCGAGCAACACCACCATCCGTTTCGGCTGTCGGCTGGTCCCGGGGAAAAAGCAGCTTGAATTTTATGTGCAGGACCAAGGCCCTGGCATCCCCGCCGCCAAGCACCGCACCATTTTTGAGAAATACGCCAGAATCTCCGACAAGCAGGATGCCCTGGTCGGCACCGGCCTTGGCCTCTATTTCTGCCGTTTGGCCGTGGAGATTCACCGGGGCCGCATCGGAGTCGAGAGCGAACCGGGGAAAGGGTCTCGTTTTTATGTCAGGTTGCCCCTGTAACGGAGAGCTGACGGTTTTCAGCAAAGGGAAAGAAGTCGGATGAAGCTTAAAGCGCCAAAAGACATGGTTTTTCTTGTCGTGGACGACATCGACAACATGCGCCGTTCGGTCAAGGCCATGCTGAAGCTGGTCCATTTCGGCAAGGAGTTTTACGAGGCGGCCAATGGGAGGGATGCCTGGAAGCTTCTGCAGACCGAGAATATCGTCATCGATTTCATCATCTGTGATTACAACATGCCCTATATGTCGGGCACAGAACTGCTGGGGTTGATCCGTTCCACCAAAAAATGGCGCGACATCCCCTTTCTCATGGTCACCGCGGAAGCCAACATGGATATTGTCGCCGAAGCGGCGGAGCATGATGTTGATGCCTACATGACCAAGCCGTTTGTCACCGCGACCCTGGAGCAGAAGGTTATGGAGCTGTTGGGCCAGATCAACAACCCCTCGCCCTTCAACCAGTTGTTGCTCCAGGCGCGCACCCTTGATGAAAAGGGCGATCTTGACGGCGCCATTGCCAAGGCCACGGAGGCGGCCAAGATCAATGACCGCTCCTCCAAGCCCTACCGGGAGTTGGGGCGTCTCTTCGGGAAAAAGGGCGATCTGAAAAAAGCCCAGCTCTGCTTTGAAAAAGCGGTGGAGATCAACCGGCTCGATGTCAGTTCCTACCATGCCCTGGGCCAGATTTACTACCGTCAGGGCAAGATGGAAATGGCCATGGAAAATTTCAACCGGGCCATGGAGATCAGCCCCAGGCATGCGGACCGGGCCATGAATTTCGCCAAGCTGCTCATCAAGAAAAATCAGTTGCCCGAGGCGGAAAAGGTTCTGCGGTTGGTCCTGAAAACAAAGAGCAACGATATCGACTTCAAGGAGGATATTGCCGAGACCTGTATCGGCTGCGGCCTGGGGGATCTGGCGGTCAAATGCTATCGCGAGGTGCTCAAGGCGGACCCGGAGCGTATCTATCTGAATAAAAAAATCGGCATGGCCCTGTTTACCGCGGGCGATGCCAACGAAGCAGTCAAGGTGCTTGAAAAGGCGGCGGAGAAGACCTCCGACGACATCGAGTTGTTCCTGGTCCTGGGCAAGGCCTATTATGCCCTGAAGCAACTGGTTCGGGCCGACCAATGGGTCTCGAAGGTTCTCCGGATCGATCCCGGCCATAAGGAAGCCCGCTCCATCCTGGATAAATGTCTGTGAGCCAGGGTTGGGCGTTCTCCGACAAGAAACAGGCTGATTAATCCAATGGCAGCAGAATTCACCACTGTCCTCGCCCTTCAGGCTCTGAACTACCAGGGCCAGAATATCCTGGGAGAAAACTGGGCGGATTTTCTTTTGGATCTGCGCCAGTCTCTCGCCGTAAAAGGGACGGAAGATCCCGCCAGCACGGAATCCCTGCTCCTTTTCTCCTTCCCGCAGCCGGATGTCGCCTGTATCGCGCTTTTGGAAAATCTGGGCAGGCTGAAAAAGGTGTACGAGTGGAAGGAGAACTTCGGCCCCCTGCCCCTGCACATTGTCCTGCACCTTGAAAAAGAGGGCGAACCGCCCGGCCCGGTGCATGACCCGGCGGCGACCTTCTGGGATCTTCTCCACTACGAGCAGCCCTATGCCACCTCCTCCTTGAAACAGCAGTGGGCCGAGGGCCAGGCCGGGGAAAATTCGTTGTCCCACACCTTTGCCGAGGCTGGCAACAACTTATATCTGCTCTCCTTGTCCATTCCGGAAATTCCCCGGATCGAGATTTTTCCCCATCGCGCGCTTCCCCTTGCCGGCTCCTTTTCGCCCTGTTTCTACTGCGGGATGACCACCCACCGTCCGGCGGACTGCCCTGGAAAGATGCTGACCATGGCCACGCAGGGAATCTCCCTGGCCGGCTATCTGCCTCTTGAAAAGTTGAGCGAACTCTTTGGCAAGGCCATGTCCGCCCAAGAGAAGTTGGCCAATACCATGGCGGCCGGTCTCACCGTGTCCCAGGTCAGGCAGAGCCCCATTCTTCAGGTGTATCTGGCCTATTTTGACCTGAATCTGGTCTATCAGCCCCGGTTTTTGTGGAACATAGCCTTTAACAGCAGTTCCAAATGGGAGGAATTGACCAAGCCGGACATGGTTTCGGTGGACAGTCACAGCCTGCATCTGGGTCTTGATTGTCTGCGGGTGGGCCAGCACGCCCAGGCCGAGGATCTCTTTGTCGAGGAAAGCAGGCGGCCCAAGGGAAAGAATTTTTATGCCACAATCGGCCGCGCCTTTATCGCCCTGGAGCTCGAACGCGACAACGATCTGGAACATTTTCTGGAACATGCCGCGATCATGGCCAACTCGGACAAGGAAAAGATCTATATCGCCCTGTTGCAGTCCAGATACTATGCCCTTCGCAAGGACCACTGGAAGGCGGGTCATGCCCTGGACACTGTTTTCAGTGTGCGCCGTGATCTGTCCGAGGCTCTGTATCGCCAGGTTCAGCTCATGGTTCAGGGCGATATGTTGGAAAAAAGCCTCCGGCAGCTCCGAGCCCTGGTTGTCGATCGCAAAGAGCTGTTCATTGCCGCGCTCATGGATCCGCAACTGCTTGCTGTTGCCGGGCCGGTTGAGGATCTCCTTTCCGTTCGGCTGCAGGTCCAGCGGCAGGAGGCCGAAGAAAACCTGGTGAAGGCGCAGGAGGTGTGTCAGGATCTCCAGACCTGGTTTGCCGAGGAGGCAAGCCCGGCAACCCTGTTTGCCGATCTCTCCGACCTGGAAAAGCAGTTTGCCCAGGGAAGCTACTACGACCTGCTGGAAGTGGCGCATAAGGCACAGGCATTGTTGCGCGCCAGCTACCGCCTCCAGGAAAATACCCTTGACGCCTTGCAAGCCGATATTGCCGGAATGGCGGCCACCTGGGACTCCTTCCGGCGCTACTGGCAGGAGTATCCCTACCAATCTTTTTTCGTGAATTTCCAGGGAATACTCGAGGACGGCAGAAAAAAGCTCAATGAAATAGAAGGGTTGGCCAAGCAGAACATGCATGGCCAACTGTACCAGACTATTCAGGAAAAACTGGTGCAGGTCCGGGAGAGTTGCGACGCTTTGAAGCCGCTTGCCGCGAGGATGGCCTGGGTACGAATTGTCTGTGACGGAGCAAAGCTCTTTGGCCGTAAATTGCTCATCACCGAGATGGCTTTGCTGGGGCTGGGGGCCTTGCTCTTTCCCCTTCTGGCCTTCTGGCTGGGTGGCGACTCCGGCGGGATGATCGAACTGCTCACAAATTCCTGGCTGCAGCGGCAGGCGCTGCTTATTGTCACCCTGTTTGTCGCGCCGCTTTTTGCCTTGGCGCAGACGCTCTGGGAGATGATGGACACCTAGCGGGAGGGCTTTTCAAGCCGATGTGTGCAGTGTGGTGCGCCCGAGAGGATTCGAACCTCTGACCTACGGCTTAGAAGGCCGGTGCTCTATCCGGCTGAGCTACGGGCGCCCATGTGCGACAGATATTAGAACGATCGGGCCAAGAAAGCAATACCGTTTTCACCCGGCATTGTGGGCCGCTGCCTACTCTTGCTTCTCCACCTCTTTCCAGACCGGCCCCTTGGCGGTGTCGACCACTTCGATGCCCTTTTTCGCCAATTCCTGGCGCACCCCGTCCGCCTTGTGCCAATCTTTTTGTTTCCTCGCCTCTTCCCGGTCGCGGATCAGCTTGTCGATCTCCGGGGCCAGGGGACATTCCTCAAGCCGCATGATTCCCAGCACGGAATTGATCCGGCGCAGGGCCTCCAGGATATAATCCTTCTGCTCGCGGTCAAGGAGCCCCTGGCTCAGGATCGGGTTGGTCTTTTTAATAAAATCGAACAGCGCGGCAAAGGCTTTGGAAACATTGAGATCATCGTCCAGGGCTTTGAAAAAGCGGTCCTCCATGTCGGAGAGATAGGCGGCGACCTCGGCGTGGGGCAGCCCCGGCGGCAGGCAGAGCAGCTTGCCGACAAAGCCGTCCAAGCGCCGCAGGTTCTTGCGGGCCGCGTCCAGGCTGCGGAAGGAGAAATTGATCGGCTTGCGGTAATGGGTCCGGATCAGGAAATAGCGCATCTCCCTGCCGGTGTAGCCCTTGTCCAGGACATCGCGCAAGGTGATGAGGTTCCGGTTGTCCGCGGACATCTTCTTGCCATCCACCAGCAGCAGTTCGCTGTGCAGCCAGAAATTGGCCAGGGGCTTGCCGGTGAGCGCCTCGGCGATGGCGTTTTCGTTCTCGTGGTGGGGGAAGAGCAGATCGCGGCCGCTGGTATGGATATCCATGGTTTCCCCGAGCAGGTCAAGGGTCATGGCCGCGCATTCGATATGCCAGCCGGGGCGCATGTTGCCCCACTCGGTCTGAAAAAAGATGCCGCTTTTCAGCTCGCTCAAGGTCGAACGCTTGAGCAGGGTGAAGTCAACCGGGTTTTCCTTTTCATAGTCGTCCAGATCAACGGTTTTCCCCACCTGGATCTTGCTCAGATCCACGCCGGACAGCCTGCCGTATTTAGCGAATTTGGAGATGTCAAAATAGATGGAGCCGTGTTTTTCGTAGGCATACCCCTTGTCCACCAGTTTTTGGGCCAGAGCGATCATGCCCGGGACATGCTCGGAGGCCCGAGGGTATCCGGCGGCTTCGAGCATCTCCAGCGCAGCCATGTCCTGTTTGAAGTCCTGGATATATCTGCCGGTGAATGCGGCGAGGCTCTCTTTATTGTTGCCCGCGCCCTGGATGGTGTTGTCGTCCAGGTCGGTGAAATTCATATAGAATTTCACCTGATACCCTTTCAGCACCAGCACTCGATGCACGAGATCGGCAACCATGAAGCGGCGGCAATGGGCCAGGTGGGCCAGTTCGTGGGCCGTGGGGCCGCAGGCGTAAAAAGTCACGGTATCCGGGACAATGGGCCGAAACACCTCTTTTTTCCGGGAGAGGGTATTGAAAAAACGCAGCTCCGCCTGCTGGGACTCCTCCGTTTCCTGCTTGGTGAAAAGCTCGGTGGACAGATACTTCTCGCCGCCATCGGGGAAGATGGCCACGAGCACGCCTTCCTTCAACTGGGCGGCGCGGGTCAGGGCCGCGGACATGGCGGCGCCGGAGCTCATGCCGGCGAAAATCCCCTCTTTGCGGGCCAGGAGACGAACGGAAGTGAACGCCTCCTCATCCGGGATGTTGATGATCTGGAAGGGGAGTTTTTTGTCAAAGATCCCTGGCGTGTAGGACTCCTTCATGTTCTTGAGCCCTTGCAATTTGTGGCCGAGAAAGGGCTCCACCGCGGTAATGCGCACCTCGGGATGGTGCTCGCTGAAATACCGGCACAGCCCCATGACCGTGCCGGAGGTGCCCAGGGTGGCGACGATATCCGTCACCCTGCCCCCGGTCTGCTCCCAGATCTCCGGGCCGGTTGTCTTGTAGTGGGTCAGCCAGTTGGCCGCATTGTTGAACTGGTCGGTGAGGAAATAGCGATCCGGATACTGGCGGGCCAGGGCATAGGCCTGCTCGATGGCCCCATCGGTGCCGCGTTTGCCGGGGGTGAGCAGGATCTCGGCGCCAAAGGCCTCCATGATCTTGCGCCGTTCGATGGATGCTGATTCCGGCATGATCAACTGGCATTTATAGCCCTTGACCGCGCAGACCATGGCCAGCCCGATGCCGGTGTTGCCGCTGGTCGCCTCCAGCACGATCTTATCCGGGGTCAGTTCGCCCTCGGCCTCGGCGGTTTCAATCATGTTCAGGGCCACCCGGTCCTTGACCGAGCCGCCGGGATTGAAGGCCTCAAGCTTGGCGTAGATCGCCACCTTCTTCAAGGGATTCAACCGTTTGATCGGCACCAGCGGGGTGTTGCCGATCTTGTCGAGGATGGAGTGTGTTGCCGGTTTTTTGGGGGTGTGTGATGGCGTCATGGCAGGGACTCGGTTGTGTGGGTCATCATCCCGAAAAACGGGAAAACAGCAGGGTCAATTTTCAACGATATCGGTAGAATACAACATAACCCCCGGGCAAACCACCCAAATTATCGGCCGCGACGCCCTGAGGTGCTGCCCGAAAGGCATAAAAAAAGGCAAGCCCCGGAAGGAGCTTGCCTTGAATCAACCATGCCGCAGGAAAAAACGGTTTTAGGCTTCCTTTTCCAGCTTGACGCTGATCGCCACCTTGTAGAGGATGGAGAGAATGAAGAAGCCCGTGGCCCAGATGGCGGCGGTGATGCCGAGTTCCTGGACGCTGGGAACATACTCGGTTACGTACTCAAGCGGGCTGGGGACAAAGCCGCCGAGAACCAAGCCGAGGCCCTTGTCGATCCAGAAGGCGATGAAGATGAGGAGGCAGGAAATCACCAGCAGCCCATCGGATTGCTTGGCCCTGGAAACAAAGATCAACGCGATGCCGGCCAGACCCATGATCACCGAGGCGCGCATGAAGGGAACCAGATTGTTGTATACCTGGTCGCCATGGCCAAGGCCCCAGAAGAGGTAGTCCAGGGTATGCATGTGGCCGGGGATCTGGCTGTAATAGGCAACAAAAAATTCACAGCCCAGGAAGAAAAAGTTGAGCATGGCGGCATAGCCGATGATGGTCACCAGCTTGTCCTGCGCCTCGCGGCCCACGTCGAACTTGGTGGTCTTCTTGAGGATCATGGCGATGACCATCAGCAGGGCCGGCCCGGCGGCAAAGGCCGAGGCGAGAAAACGCGGAGCGAGAATGGCGGTGAGCCAGAAATGGCGGCCCGGCAGACCGCAGTACAAAAAGGCGGTAACGGTGTGGATGCTGATCGCCCAGGGGATGGAGAGGTAGATAAAGGGCTTGATCCACTTGGGATATTTGACCCCCTTGTATTCGGACTGCAATACCACCCAGCCGCAGAGGATGTTGAGGAACAGATAGCCGTTCAAGACGATCATATCCCAGAACAGCATGGAGTTGGGGGTGGGATGGAGCAGAACGTTCATGGCCCGCATGGGCTGGCCCAGGTCGGCGATGATGAACATCAGGCACATGGCGATGGCGGCAATGGCCATGAACTCGCCGAGGATGACGATGCGGCCGAAGGCCTTGTAGTTATGGATGTAATACGGCAGCACCAGCATCAGGCCGCCTGCGGCCACACCGACCAGAAAGGTGAACTGGGAGATGTACACCCCCCAAGTCACATCCCGGCTCATGCCGGTGATGCCAAGGCCGTAGTTGAATTGCTGGACATAGCAGAGACCGCCCACACCCATTATGGAGAGCAGGAAGAGCATCCATACCCAGTACCCCGTGCTTCCTTTAAATGCTTTTTCAATCATGATCTTTCACCTCAAATAATATAGAAGAGGGATGGATGTGTCCCTATTGCAGGATTCCGCTGGATGGTAAAGGATGTCTTCAGCACCTGACTGATCTCGGAGTTGGGATCATTCATGTCGCCGAAGACAAGGGCCTTGGTTTGGGCTGCGACTTCAACACAGGCCGGAATCTGGCCGATGGCCAGCCGCTCGGTGCAGAAATTGCATTTTTCCACAACCCCGCGCATCCGGGTGGGGTATTTGGGGTTTTCCGCCTTGATAAAGGGCTGGCCATTGGCATCCTTGCCCCGGGGGTCGCGCCAATTGAAGCTCCGGGCGCCATAGGGGCAGGCCGCCATGCAGAACCGGCAGCCGATGCAGCGGTGGTAGTCCATGCCCACGATGCCGTCTTTTTTCTTATAGGTGGCCTTGGTGGGGCAGGCCCGGACGCAGGGCGGGTTGTCGCAGTGGTTGCACAGGGTCAGGATGGGCATGTCCTTGAGCGCATCCGGCCGTTTGTACTGGCTCTCCGTCGGAAAGGTGTGCTCATAGGATTCGATCCAGATCCACTTGACCTCATCCTTCCTGTTCCCGAAATCCGGCACATTGTGGATGGTGTGGCAGGCAGAGACGCATTGTTCCGCCAGCCCGGGATTTTCGGTGAATTTCTTGACATCAATGACCATGCCATAGCGCTTGCCGGTTGGGGCCGCGGCCCCATGCCCGCCTGCGGCGGCTTGCCCGGCGGAGGCGATGGCCTCGCCTTTGAGCAGGGTATTAAAAGCCGAGGGTGCGGCAATGCCGGCAATGGCGGTGAGCCCGGCAATTTTCAAAAAATCTCTTCTTTTGCTGTCCATGTTACATCGCCTCCTTCGGCTGGAGATGACAATCCCAACAATACGGTTTCACGGAGGTATAGTTGTGGCACGCGTCACAGAACTTCTTCTTGTCGCTGTGACATTTCATGCAGCCATTCTGCAGGCTCCGTACATATTCGGTGCCGTTGGGGGTTTTCCCGGTGCGGGCGCCGCCTTCACGCAGGATGTCATCGCGCCACTGGTTGAGCAGCACCATGTGCGAGGTGCGCATCTCCTGAGTCGGCGCAACACACTCCGTGTAGTCCTTTGGTTTTTCAGGCTTGGGCATTTTGCTCGCTTCCCCGGATTTATACCAGATCGGGGATGTCATGAGGCCCAAGAACAGTATCAACGCAGGTATGATTCTTCCTTTCCCGTACATGGCTATCAGCCCTCCATTCCTGCAAGTGGCTCAAAACGGAGACCCGTTTCACGCTCTTTTTCTCCCTCCATGACCAGGGCGTTGCCGACCAGTTCGGACACGCCGCAGACCTCCACATCGGGATTCCAGTAGTTGTTCAGGCTCGTCAAGGTGGCGCGGTCGATGGCGCAGACACAGGAGAGCATATTGACCTCATGCTTCTCGCGCACATATTTGACCGCGTTGGCCCTCGGCAACCCTGCCCGCATTCTCAGCTCCATGATCTCATCGGTGTTCAAACCGGTGCCGCTGCCGCAGCAGAAGGTTGATTCACGGATGGTGTTTTCCGGCATCTCATGGAAATTATTGCACACATTCTTCAAGACATACCGCGGCTCCTCGAGCAAGCCCATGGCGCGAGCCGGGTTGCAGGAGTCATGGTAGGTTGCGATCCGGTGATCATTGCGCTTCGGGTCAAGCTTCAGCTTGCCGTGCTTGATCAGGTCGGCGGTGAACTCGCTGATATGGACCATCTTGGTGGAGGCCGCGTTGTCGAAGCGGGTTCCGGTGATCGGCGAGGTGGGCACTTGCAGGAAGTCGGCCGGGCCGTTCATGGTGTCCATGTACTGATGGAGCACCCGCCACATGTGGCCGCATTCGCCGCCGAGGATCCACTTGACTCCCAGACGCTTGGCTTCGGCGTACATCTTGCCGTTGAGCTTCTTCATCATTTCGTTGTTGGTGAAGAGGCCGAAGTTGCCGCCCTCCGAAGCATAGGTGGACCAGGTGTAGTCCAGGCCGATGTGGTGGAAGAGCAGCAGGTAGCCCATGGCCGTGTAGATGCCGGGCTCGGCGAAGACATCCGCGGACGGGGTGATGAACAGCACTTCGGCGCCCTTGCGGTTGAAGGTCGGCTCGACGCGGATACCGGTGATTTCCTCGATATCGTCGCAGAGATACACGATGTTGTCTTTAAAGGTGTGGGGCTGGAGCCCCATGTGGTTGCCGGTGCGGTTGGAGTTGGCTGCCGGCTCCATGATCCAGTTGATATTCACGCCCACCAGATGCAGCAGTTCGCGGCCGAGCATGGTTATTTCGGCGGTATCGATACCGTAGGGGCAGAACACCGAGCAACGGCGGCACTCGGTGCATTGGTAGTAGTACATGAACCATTCCTTCAGCACCCCGAAGGTCATGGGCCGGCCACCGGCCATTTTGCCCAGGATCTTGCCGCCCAGGGTGAAGTCGTTGCGGTATACGGAACGCAGAAGCTCGGCCCGGAGAACCGGCATGTTCTTGGGATCGCCGGTGCCCAGGAAGAAGTGGCACTTATCCGCGCAGGCGCCGCAACGGACACAGCAATCCATGAAGATTTTCAAGGAACGGAATTTATCGAGACGCTCCTTCAGGCCATTGAGAATGATCTTTTCCCAGCCCTCGGGCAGGTTCCAGTCGTCGCTCTCAGGATCCCAGTCGCGCGGTTGACCAAACAGCCCAGGATGGCTGGGGAAGGTCTTTTGCGTGTGGTATTCAATGATTTCCTTTTTTGCGGGGTAGGCATAGTTCCCAGGTTTGAATGTGGCCGGGACATCCCACCAATCATTTTTCGGAACAGCCCCTGTCATGAGGGATGGACCCTTCGCAACGCTTACACCGAGTTTGTCTGCTTTTATGATCGCCATTGTTCTTATTCCTTCTCAACGGGTATTCCGCCTTCCTTCATGAACTCCCTGAACTCGTCCTCGTATCCAGCGTAGGAGTGCGGCTTGATGTTGGGGTCATTCCACGGATTGATGTGCCGGACCATCCGGCTGTTGTTGATCATGTTCCGGGTGGGGCTCATGAAGACACCGGCCATGTGCATCAGCTTGCTGAAGGGAAAGTAGATCAGCAGGGCGCAGACCAGGAAGACATGGATGAAAAAGATCGGGCTGATCTGCCCGGCGGCAATGGCCGGAGCAAAGGTGGTCAGGCCGTGGGTCAACTGTTTGATCGCCACCACATCGGCCCGAAAGACATAGCGCATCAGGATGCCGGTGACGGCGATGCCGAAGATCAGGAACAGGGGGAAGTAATCGGCGGGCAGCGAGATGTAGCGGATGTTGGAAAGCATCACCCTGCGGAGGAACAAAAAGGCGATGGCGCCGAGGAAGATGGCGTCGGTCTGGTAGAATACCGGGGCGCCGATCTGCAAAAAGCCGTCGCCGAACTCAAGGGCGGCGACAAAGCCGGGGACCGGGTCTATAAACAGCCGCATATGGCGGAGCACGATGACCAGGAAACAGTAGTGGAACAGCAGGGCGAACAGCCAGAGAAACTTGCTGGAGCCGTAGACCAGCTTGGGGCCCTCATGCATCTCCGCCTTGGTGTTGCGGAACAGGGAGCGGAACAGAAAGACCTCCAGGATCATTCTGGCGATGACTCCGAGTTTGGTGGAGGGGCAGTCGATCTTGTTCTGCTTGATCCAGGGCAGGGAGTTGGCCTGGCCACAGGTGGTCGGAATCCGGAAGGGAACGGGAGATTTGGCCCATTGCATTACGCGATAGGCAAACCCTCCCAAGAAGAGGGCAAAGGCGAGATAGGGCAAGACGATCCCCATCAAAGCCTGCCCACCCGGCACCTGGGCGGCCACCAGGCCAACCGCGATAAGCGCCAACACTGCGATGAATGGATTCAGGATTCTCATGTACTGTTACCTCGCATCATGTTTAGGAGCCGTTACGGAATAACCCGGGTTGTTAACCTGCTGTTTTAGGCTATTCCGTTACGGCTCTTTATGCCGGCCTTGCCAGGAAAGCGGCAAGGCAGTTTGTGTTACAACGCTTACACGTTAATGGTTTTCAGCTCCGCCTTGGGGGCCATTTCGTCCATCAGCTTCGAAGGGCAACCGGAGTCCGTGGTGATGTGATTTCCACTTTTAATCTCCGCGATCCGGGTTTGATAGAGCCTTTCCCGGCTGGCGACATACAGGTCGAACATGGTGTAGGCCAGGATGTCGGCCTTTTCTTCAAAGGCATGCCAGCCTTCAAGGTCGGCGACATTGTCCTTCCTGCAGAAATCCTTTACGACCCTCTTCAAGATGTATGCCATGGAAACCGCTTCGGAAGGATTAAATGTCTGCACCGCCCGGATCCGGACCATCTGATCAAGGCAGGCGACGATCCCTTCCGGCTCGTTTTTTTCGAAGAGCAGGGCATACACCGCCCACAGGCTGCTCTTCACCGCATACCCCACCGGGTTGGCAAACTGGTCCTTCTCTTTTTTAAAGAACCGGGAACCATCCTCCGGGTAGGTGGTCAGAACCTGATCGACCCAACTGTCCAGAATCTCGCCTTTTCGGTCGACAAGCAGCTCTGCAAGCAACATCCTTCACCTCGCGATTTCCCTATTTTGTAGGGGGAAACACCTACATCCTGAATGACCATTCAGAATATGAAAGGCATTGGTAGCATGTTTCAATCCAGATTTCAACAAGAAAAACATCAGGAGAATTGGAGAAGAATATAAGGAGAATTGGGCGGATTACGAGATGGTGTCGAGGAGAATACCGGCTTCCTGCTGGAGATTTTTCAGGAGCATCGGCAGGTCGTTTAAGTCGATGGCCACGTCGCCGATAATGGCGCATTGCTCATTACCGGTGCAGTCATAGACATCAAGGGAATAGCCGTTTTGGTTCTTGATGAGCACGAGATGGATGAGGATGTTCTGGTTTTCAAGATGGGTGTTGACCTGTTGCACCAGATGCCGCACCGAGGCTTCCTCGGGCGTGGGCGAATCGTTCCTCTGGCCGCGGCGGTCTTCGCGGTTGCGCTGCCAGTCCCGGGTGAAGGCGCCGATCCGCGCCACAGCGGAAAGGTTGTCGATGGGTTCGACCTTTTTTTCCCTGCGATACGGATCGATCCGTATGGGGCGTGGAAATTTGATCTCTTCGGAAATAACCATTGTTTCCCCCTGCGGTGGTTGTTTCCTTGTTGTGCGGTATTGCTTCTCCTTGTTGTTTCGTCACAATACCCATCGACATTTTCGCCTGGTCCCTTAAATTTCTCTTTCCGTTCCTTCCGTGGCAAAGAAAATTTCCGTCCCGCCCTCCCCTGCCCGGACGCAATATTTTTCCGACAGGGTGTCGATCTGGTCATCGGTGCGCACCGGATCGTGGTGGAACAGGGCCAGGGATTTTACCCCGGCGCGCGTGGCCGCGGCAACGGCATGTTCGAATGAGGAGTGGCCCCAGCCAACGAATTTGGCCAGATATTCCTCCTGGGTGTACTGGGTATCGTGCACCAGGAGGTCCACTCCGGAAAAAAACTGCTCTAAAATCCCATTCTGTTCCTGGGCCACCATTTCGCCCTCGGCGGCCATGCCTTCGTCATAGGAAGGGTCTTCGGGATCCGTGCAGAAAACATTGCGGAACGGTTCGGTGTCATAGGCCGTGCAAAAGGTCTTCCCCTGGTAGGCAAAGCGGTAGCCCAGGCAGAGGAGGGGGTGGTTGAGGTATTTCGCGGTCACGGTAATGCCGTCGCCCAGATCGAGCTTTCCTTCCTTGAGATCGATATACTCGATCTGAGCGGCAAGTTCGGCCTGGCGAACCGGGAAATACCGGTAGGTGAGCTGGCCGCCCACGATCTTTTCCAGGGTGTCGCCCTCAAAGCTGACCGGGCCGTGGACCCTGAGGGTGCTGCCCGGCACATAGATGGGCGTGAAGAAGGGAAACCCCATGATGTGGTCCCAGTGGGTGTGGGTCAGAAAGATATCCGTGTTGATCGGGCCATTCTTGAAATCGTTGGCCATCATGAAGTTGCCCAGCTCCCGGATGCCGGAACCGGCGTCGATGATGATGAGCCGGTTGATGTCCGGGAAGCGCAGTTCGATGCAGGCGGTGTTTCCGCCATACTTCATGGTTTTGGGCCCGGGACAGGGGATGGAGCCCCGGACCCCCCAGAATTTGATCTTCATGCTCATGCTGCCTCCCGGGCGATCTGGAGAAAAACCTGGGCCTTTTCGATTTCCTGTTCCACAACCGCGTGCAGGCTTGAAAGGTCATGCCATTTCAGGCCGACCTGGAGGAGCAGCTCGTCGACCCTGGAGGTGTCCGGGAAACGGTCCCCGGCTGAGCCGACGTCAAAGAGATTGGCGTAGGCATTGGCAAGGGCCACCACGCTGATCAACTGGCGGTTGTTTGGGGAGGCATTTTCCGGGGAGTGGTGGAAGCGGAGCAGTTCGGTGAGTGCCTGACTGAGCTGCCATTTGTCGGCGATCATCTTCCCTGCGTGGCCATGATCAAAGCCCAGCATTATCTCCTCGGCCTTGGGCAAGGAGCCCTGTTCAATGGTGGACAACTCCAGGGCCTGGCGGTATTCCTCGGCAAAACAGTTGTTCAGCGGAATTTTCCCCAGATCGTGGAGGAGCCCTGCAACAAAGAATTCTTCCTGCATCATGCCGGGGATTTTCTTGAGTCCGGCCAGAGCCTTGGCCAGCACCCCGACGCAGAGGGAGTGGGTCCAGAAGGCATCCATGGACAGCGAGCGAAACGAGTCTTGCCGGCCCATGCTGCCCAGCACCGCGGTGCTCAAGGCCAGGTTTTTCACGGTGTTGATCCCGAGCATGATGATCGCCCGGGTGAGGGAACTGATCTGATTGGGCAGCGAATAATAGGCCGAGTTGATGAGCTTGAGCACCTGTCCGGTCAAGACCGGGTCCAGGGCGATGACCCGGTTCAAATCGTTGGCCGAGGTGCTGGGGCGATTGCACACCTCCAGAACCTTGGTCACCGTGGTGGAGAGGCTCGGCATCCGCTCGATATATTTCTGGATCAGCGCGAAGCGCTGTTCATTGGTCAGGGGAACCCCGGGCATCGGCGGACCTATTCTCGTCGTTTGGGAGCCGTCATAAAACAATCATCGCTGTGTGCACTGCTGCCGTCGGGTTCGTCGGGATGGAAATATTTTTTGTTATAACGGCCTAGCCCATAGTAGCTGAGGCTGACCCTGTGGTCAAGGAGGGGTTGCTCAACAGCCGTGCTTTATCAGAAAATCGCGGACCATCTCGTTCATGATCTCCAGCCTGGATCTGTCGGTTTCATGGACAATGATCCAGGTGCAGCGTTGAAAGGCGCGGAAAAGGTCGCGGTCCACCTGGAGGGTGAGGAGTTCGGTTTCCCCGCCGGCGTCGGCGGTCGGGTGCGGGGAGGCGGTGTCCTGGGTCATGCTTGGTATTCTTCCCGTCGGTTAAAGGCCACGGCCTCGGCATAGGTAATGCCGGTGCCGCCGAAGATGTCCAGAGCGCTGCCGATGGTGGCGTCCAGGCGATTCAGCCCCAGCTCCTTGACCCGGTAGAGATCGGCAAGATTCTTCACCCCGCCGGCATAGGTGGTGGGGATGGGGCTGAAGCGGCCGAGCAGCGCGGTGAGTTCTTCTTCGATGCCTCCGCATTTGCCCTCCACGTCAACGGCGTGGATCAGGAATTCAGCGCAGTGGCTGGCGAAATACGCAAGGGATTGTTCGGAAACCGTTACCCGGGTGAACTTCTGCCAGCGGTCGGTAACGATATAGTAGGCATCCCCTTTTTTCCGGCAGCTCAGGTCAAGGACCAGCCGGTCCTTGCCCACCCTCCGGACCAGTTCGGCAAGGCGGTCCTCATGCACCACCCCGTCCTTGAACACCGCCGAGGTGACAATCACCGCGCTGGCCCCCTGATCCAGCCAATACGCGGCGTTGTCCGCCGTGATTCCGCCGCCCACCTGCAATCCTTGGGGAAAGGCTTGCAGGGCCTCGGCCGCGGCCGTTTCGTTGCCTTGCCCCAGCATGATCACATGGCCGCCGAACAGCCCGTCGTGCTTGTACATGGCGGCATAGTGGGAGGCGGGCAGATCCGAGGCGAAGTTGGTGGTCAGGCTCCCCTGCTCGCCGTCGGAGAGCGTGGAGCCGACAATCTGTTTTACCCTGCCATGGTGGAGGTCGATGCACGGTCTGAATTTCATGGGCTAATCGTCTGTCCTTGAAAAAGAGGCTATTTTTCTGGCAAGAGTAGCCTTTTCTCCGGCAAAAGGTCAATAGTGATGAACTCGCCAAAAGCGAAAAAGGGTGCTGGTTCGTACAGCAGGGAAGCGAACCTGGGCGACTCCGAAATTAAAGGGGTGCGAAGCAATACCCGTCGGTGGTCGCTGGTGTTCCCTGCTGTAATCGCGGTTTGTCGAAGTCTGCGCGGACCTGCGATTTCAACAATAAAAAAAGGTGGACAGCTTGCGCCGTCCACCTTGTGTTGCATCGTTTTTTTTACCGCAAAAGCTTATTTGCAGTTTTCTCTGATCATGAAGCTTTTGGTGTCAAGCTTGAGGAGCTTGCCGCATTTGCTGACCGCTGCCGATCCCTTGAGGATCTTCAGGTCGATGCAGTCGCTTTGCGATACCGGCTGAAGCAGGACAATGGTATTGAAAAGATCTTCCAGCCCTTTGCAGGGGGAAGGAATCCCGGTTGCGCACTGGCAATCGGCCTCCTCGTCGCACACGGCGGAAAACCAGATCTGCAGGTTCATGGCCGAGGCCATATCCCGCATTCCTTCCAGCACCGCGCGGTCGGTTTTGGCAAAATCAAAGCCGTCAACCACCATGCAGCTCGGCTTGATGACGTTCTGCTGCATCAGGTCGTGCAGCCGCTCTTCCAATTTGGCCCGGCTGAACTTGGACTCGTTGAAGGTGATGATCATGCGGTTATGCATGATCGAATCATGGATTTCCCCAGCGTTCTCAAGCTTGCAGAACTCGGCGATATCCTTGAACATGTCGTCGTACCAGAGCTTGGTCTTGTCCAAGCTCTGGCCAACGCTGACGTGGACCACCTGCTTGTCGTTCAACAGGGAGTCCAGGGCGATCTGCACCAGCAGCGCGGTTTTGCCCACGCCGGCCCGCGCCATGACCAACCCCATCCTGCTGGATTCCTTGGCGTCGCTTTCACCCTTCAGGTGGCGGATGGGATTCTTTTCAATCAGCTCTTGTTTCAGCATGGCGGTATCCTATTTTTTGTAATTATTCAGCTTGACGCCGACATTGAACAAAATCCAGAAAGTAACTGTTCAGCAGTGGTGCAGATGCGCGAAAGAGGTCGATTCGCTATACTCCAGTATGCGAACCGACCGATGACAAAGCAGATGCGGTGCTGCTGGGCAGTTACTATTTTTTGTCTTTTTTCTGGGCCTTGGCGATCAACTCTTCGGCAACGCTCTTGGGCACCGGACGGTAGGTGGCAAATTCCATGGTAAACTCCGCCTTGCCCTGGGTCAAGGAGCGAAGATCGGTTGAGTAGCCGAACATCTCGGAAAGCGGCACCTCGGCCTCGATGACCGTGTAGGCGTCTTCTTCGTTGGTGCCGATGATCATGCCGCGCCGTTGGTTCAGGCTGCCCATGATCGAGCCCTGGAACTCGGTGGGGCCCTCGACCGCGACCTTCATGATCGGTTCCATGATCACCGGCTTGGCCTTGGCGTATGCCTCCTTGAAGCCGCCCATGGCAGCAAGCTGGAAGGCGATATCCGAGGAGTCCACGGCATGGGAGGCGCCGTCGTTGATGGCGCAGCGCACGCCGGTGACATGGGCGCCCACGAGTGAGCCTTTTTCCAGGCATTTCTGGAAACCCTTGTCGCAGGAGGGGATGTATTCCCGGGGCACTGAGCCGCCGACGATCTGGTCGACAAATTCGTATTCGCCCTCTTCCAGGGGCTCGATGTAGCCGGCCACCCGGCCGAACTGACCGGAGCCGCCGGTCTGCTTCTTGTGGGTGTAGTTGAAGTCGGCCCGCTGGGTGATGGTCTCGCGGTAGGCGACCTGGGGCGCGCCCACGGTTACCTCGGCCTTGTATTCGCGCTTCATCCGCTCGACGTAGACGTCGAGATGCAGCTCGCCCATGCCGGAGATGATGGTTTCCATGGTCTCGGCGTCCACATAGGTCTTGAAGGTGGGGTCTTCCTTGGTGAAGCGGTTCAGGGCCTTGGACATGTTGTCCTGGGCCTTGTTGTCCACCGGGGTGATGGAGAGGGAGATAACCGGCTCCGGCACATGCATGGAGCTCATGGAGAAGTTGTAGTCGCCGCGGGTGAAGGTGTCGCCGGAGGCGCAGTCGATGCCGAACAGGGCCACGATGTCGCCGGAGCCGGACTCCTCGATCTCCTCCATCTCGTCGGAATGCATCCGGACCAGACGGCCGACCTTGGCCTTCTTGCCGGTGCGGACATTGACGATGGAGTCGCCTTTTTTCAGGGTGCCCTGGTAGGTGCGCACGTAGGTGAGCTGTCCGTACCGGCCGTCCTCAAGTTTGAAGGCCAGGGCCAGCAGGGGGTCGGTCGGCAGGTTGGAGACCTTGACCTCGGCCTCGTCGTGATCCAGATCCAGGGCGAAGTTGTCAACATCGGTGGGGCACGGCAGGTAGTCGTTGACCGCGTCGAGCAGAAGCTGCACGCCTTTGTTCTTGTAGGCGGAGCCCATCATGACCGGGCTGAATTCCAGGGAGAGCGTGCCCTTGCGAATGGCAGCCATGATCATCTCCTCGGTGGGGGTGCCTTCGAGCACGGCCTCCATCAATTCGTCGGAGAACATGGAAACCGCGTCCAGCAGCTCTTCGCGCTTGGCGTCGCATTCATCCTTGTACTGGGCGGGAATCTCTTCCACCCGGATCTTGTCGCCGTTTTCGCCGTCGAAATACACGGCCTTCATCTTGACCAGATCGATGAGTCCCTGCATGTCGCCCTCAAGGCCCATGGGCACCTGAATGGGCACCGCGTTGAGGCCCAGCTTCTCGCGAAGCTGCTTGATGACCTTGTCCGGGTTGGCGCCGGTGCGGTCGCATTTGTTGATGAAGGCGACGCGGGGAACCCGGTAGCGGGTCATCTGCCGGTTAACCGTGATGGACTGCGACTGGACGCCGCCCACGGAGCAGAGGATCAGCACCGCGCCGTCGAGTACGCGCAGGGCCCGTTCAACCTCGATGGTGAAATCCACATGGCCGGGGGTGTCGATGATGTTGATGGAATGGTCCTTCCAGTCGCAGTAGGTGGCGGCGGAACAGATGGTGATGCCCCGTTCCCGCTCCAGCTCCATGGAGTCCATCTTGGCGCCGACGCCGTCCTTGCCGCGCACTTCATGGATGGCATGAATACGCTGGGTATAAAAAAGGATGCGCTCGGTCAGGGTGGTTTTGCCTGAGTCGATATGGGCGCTGATTCCAATATTGCGGACTTTCGAAAGGTCTTTCATGGTAAGTCTTCCACTCCATTTATGCAGTTGCGCGGTTACGCCTGGCGCCGGTCAAGGCACCATACCTTGGGAAACCGGCATTAAAAAAAACGGCCCGTTTCGCGTTTCGAGGGCCGAATGAACAGTCTTTTTCAGAACAGGCACTTTTACCCCCAAGCCCGGTTGCTGTCAAGGGAAAAATCCGGCGCATTCGCACGCAGTTACTTGTGGCGGCAAGGGGGAAATTGGGGGCGATGGGATAAGATAAATGTGCAGTGGGAATGTTGTGGCGAGGCGTTAACGGGCCCTTCAGATTGGTCAGTAATTATGGCGGCTTGCGTGTTATGTTTCTCACCGTTATATGACAACTATTTGAAATGATGTGAAAATAGTAGAGCAAGAAAAAATGGGGATGCCCACTCGGGCATCCCCATTTTTTTGCGACCAATAGTTTTGGTTGGTTTGGGTTAGAATCCGTACTTGATTGTTAAGTAACCAACATTTGCCTCATAGCTGGCATCCGCGTACGCACCGGAAAGGAAGGTGTTCGGCGGGCTTGCCACTGTATAGGTGTAGCCATTGTACTGGGCATCGCTGTACTCGTATTTTTCATAGACATAGCCAAGGGTTATGTCCATATTTTTGGCATACTTGTAAATGGCCTTTGCCTGAACAAGCTTCCGGGTGTAATCGTCTGATTCGTCGACATCACTGAGTGCCGGAGTAATCTGTCGGGTAAAGGTTGCTTGTCCATCGGAATCTTGATATTCGAATGAGGCGACGAAATCCACCGTATCGGGGATGACAGGCACCAGAGCGCTTAGGCCATATACCCAATAATCGCCACTTAGCGTTTCTGCCCAGTTATAGTTCAAGGCGGATGCTGCCGTGGCGGGATCAGCGTTGGTGGTGAAATTCCGGTGGCTGGAATCGTTATCGGTTTTTTCATAGCCGACAAAGCCATTCAGGCTGATTTTGCCGGGAACCGTCCAGGCTGTATCAAAATAGAGGGAATGGGCTTTATCCTCGGTGCGTCCCAGGATGGTTTCGTCGTACTCCGTGCGTTTATACGCATATTCAACGCCAAAATCCAAGTGCTCCATTGGATAAAACTCAAGACCCAGCTTGAAGGTGTCACGGCTGCTGTCCGTCGCGTCAAAGCGCCGAAGAAAACGCAACACATATTCTGGGTCGGCGACCCCAGTGCCGGCTGCGCCTTCGCCAAAATCTGAGCTCCGTTCCAATCGTTCGTAACGGATTTTGGCACTGATATTGTCCAAGGTGCTGTTTTTAAGCTGCACATAGAACTTATTGTCGCTGGTACTCTCTGCGTCATCGCGTTTGCGATCAATATTGAGATACTCATACCCCAAGCTGGCCATGTTCTTCATGGGCAGCTTGTAGTCGATGTCCAGGCCAAAGTTGTTCTTGTCGTAATCGAAGATATGGTTGGAAACGCTGTCGGTTCCATTGGTGAAGGTTACCTGGGTCGAGTCATTCTGCTTTTCCAAGTAGTTGTAGTATATCTTGCCGAATAGATCCCGGATTGGACTGCCGCTTAAGTCAATCCCGAGTTTCGTATAAGTCACATCGCCGTCAAAGTTGGTCTGATTCACGCCCAATACAGTATTGGTGTAGGTCGGTGAAACACCGGCAGCGCCGCTGGTTGCCGAGGCAATGGTGTTCGGGATGGCGAAATCACTTTGCAGTGTGGCGTGGCTCGCCCTGACGGCCAAGAGTGAGTTCATCGGTAAGTTCATGGACCCGTCAAAAGCCAGTTTCCAATAATCATTATCCGGGGCCAGGCTGCTTACTTCGGTGAAATTTTCCGTGGAGACATAAGGGTTACGCCAGGTTAAATAATGGTTTTCGTTTTCAAAGCTGCTCAGCGAGCCATTGAGGGAGGCCTTTATATCTTTGGACTTGTAACCCAGCGTTGCAAAGGCGTCGTTGGTCTTGTAGTCCACCGGCGCGGGCATCTCAATGACGTTGCCGAAAGCCGAGAACTGGCTACCAGTTTTATCAACATAAACGCCGCTGGGCTGTCCCAAGGGTTGTATTCCTTTGGTTTCCAGCTGATTCACCCCGAAGTTGAGATAATAGGGCGTCCCCATGTTGATGCCGAGTTCGGCGCCGTAATCCTTGCGGTTTACCGTGTAATCAAAGGTTGACCAAGTGTTGGGATCGGTACTGATCGCCGGGGTATAAGCGGCATCGGTATTTTTGGCCCGGTCGGTGGCGCTGTATGTCAGATTGTTGCTGCCGGGCTGGCTGTAAATACTCTTGGCCCCAAAGGAAAGATTATGGGGCGTTTCGTTATAGTGCAGGCGGTATTTGAAATTTTTCCGATCCCCACCTTTGATGTTATAGGACTGGTCATCAAGCCCGAGATTTTGCCCCTCCAGGTCGAGATAATAATTTTTGTTGTCGGTGTTGAGGTAGAAACTGGCATCGAGGCCGTCATCGCGGTCCCGGTATTCCTGGTACTTGGCGCTGTTGTTTTGATTATCCACCGCCCGCATTTCAACCTCAACTGCGCCGGTGGCTTGAACATCATCTGCCGCCTTGGCATTGAGAGGCAGCATAAGCACGGCTACCGCAAAAACTGGATATATTTTTCGCATGGCTTTCCCCTCCTTAGCGGACAAATTTTTGGCCGGAATTATAACCTGAACTCGGATTGGCGGGTGCTGTACTGCCGTGGATCTGGTTATGGCAGTTCAAGCAAGACCGTGCGAACATCCGGCTGCTGGGAGAAGTTCCTGCAATACCATTGGTGTTATCATACGGTGTGCCGGGGTGGCGCGACCAGTCGTGACAATCCTGACAGAGGTTGGGGATCTTTTCGGTCAATAATTTCCCATGGCGACTGCCGTGTGGGTCATGACAGGTAGCGCAATTTTCCTCAACCGGCGGATGCTCCCACATGAAGGGGCCGCGTTTGTCAGCATGGCATTTGTAGCAAAGCTGATTGACGTTGTCTTCCTTGATCATGCCATGGCTCTGGGTGCCATGGGTGTTATGGCAATCGGAACACTTTATTTTTCCTTCGTTAATAGGATGGTGCGATTGCTTGCCCGCCGCCATTTTGACATCTTTGTGGCAGGTATAGCAGATATTTGGTTGGGCGACCGCCGCTTTGCCAGTGTGGATATCGTGGCAAGAGACGCAGGTCACATCATTGCGTTTGTGTGCTCCCATCTCCCATAAGGCCAGATGTGGGGAGGACGAAGCGTGGCAGTTCAAACACTGCTTGGAGAGGTCTGCTGCTGTGCGACCGCCGCTTTTGTCGAAGGAAAGTATGGTTTCTTTGGATGGATCATTCACATGTTTGTCCGTTGCTCCATGGCAGGATTGGCAATCATTTTTTCCCTGCCAGATCCTGGCATGATATGATGCCTTGAAGCTTGCCACCGGTTTTTCATGGCAGTCGACACAAGCGGCCCCAAGCTCTGCGGCCTGGGCTGCATTTGGTGCGAGAAAGTGGCCGATAAGGCCTCCTCCCATTGTTATCAAGGCCAATGACCAGGCCGAGACAACGACTTTTGGCAAAAGTCTGTTCCGTTTCCGCATATCCTTCCTCCTCTCCTTAATTAATTTTTTCTTGGCTCGAAAAAGGCCGTATAACAGGCACCTTCTCTGGAGTTTGTTCCAGTTTATGCGAAGAGTGTGCCATGGGTGCAAATAAAATTGCATGTGCGAAAAAACAAAGAGATAGGGGGCAAGTGTCCGGCGGAGGCGTTGTGGCTGCGCGGGGTGTTTTGGTGATATGACCAGGAAGGTTTGGTCATATCACCAAATTGGTTTTTCAGGAGCGAAAGCGGACTGCGGTAATGCAGGAGTGAGCCCTCGCTGGCAGTGCGAATTGTGTCTTGCAGAGATGCGGGGCGACTGGTAGTCTTTTTAGCTATAGGGTTCTTCTTCCGATGTCTGGTGCGAATTATCCTGTGCGGTGCAAGAGAAAGCCATTTCGATGCTTGAAATGAACTGCGTGTGCTTTGCCTGCAAAGGCAGCGGCAGGAGGCTATTATGCGGTTGTTTTTTGCCCGAGACGCAATCCGGATTCTGTTGCCTTGCTTTTTCCTGCTCTTGCTCGCGGGATGCAGTGATGAGCCGCGCGAAGCCCCTGCCCCCAAACCATCCCCCCATCCCGTGGCCACAAAGATAGTCATCGGCCTCATTCCCGAGATGGACATCTTTGTCCAGAAAAAACGTTATGAGCCCATTGCCCGCTATCTCTCCCAAAAAACCGGCGCCGTTGTTGAGCTCAAAATCCTTTCCCGCTACGGCAATATCCTGGATAATTTCCAGAGCGAGGGGTTGGACGGCGCTTTTTTCGGCAGCTTTACCGGGGCGTTGGCCATCAAGAAGTTGGGGGTGGAACCCCTGGCCCGGCCTGAATACGAAGGCGGGGTATCCACCTATTACGGCATGGTATTTGCCAGAAAAGACCGCAGGATAAAAACGGCACGGGACATGAAGGGCAAGGTTTTCGTTTTTGTGGATAGAGCAACCACGGCCGGCTGGCTTCTGCCGCTGTATTTTTTCCGAACGCACGGTATTTCGGATTACCGGTCTTGGTTCAAGGAGAGCTATTTTAGCGGCACCCATGAGGATGCCATCCAAGATGTTCTGGACGGCAAGGCGGATCTCGGAGCGGCCAAGGATCTCGTTTTTTACCGGCTGGCCAAGGAAAATCCCAGAATCACGGCCGAGCTGGAGATTCTCGCCATCTCCCCGAAGGTTCCGGCAAATACCCTGGCGGTGCGGCACGATCTAGACTCCGCCCTGAAAACCATCATTACGAACAGCCTGCTTTCCATGGACCAAAACGAGGAGGGCCGCCGGGCCCTGGCCCAATTCGGCGCCCGCCGCTTTATTGCAACCGTGGTGCAGGATTACGGACCTGTTATTGAGTATGCCGGGCACATTGGCCTGGACCTGGCAACCTATGATTATGTCAATGATTGACCCCAGCCGCCCTGTGTCTTTGCTGTCCCTGCAGCGCCAACCTCCGGTGTCGCGGCCTTGACCCTATGCGCATAAAAGCGATCCTCGGCTTCATACTGCTTGTTTTTTTCTTTGGCGTTGGCGGGGTATACATTGCCGTGACCAATGCCCGGGTCATCGACAATCTTGAGAAGATCCTCGCCCTCCATCAAATGGAATTTCTCCGCGACAACCTGTTCAACAAGGTCAAGATCATTCAGTCAGACCTGTATCTCACCACCACCCAGCACCGCACCAACATCGGCGATTTTGTCGAGCATGGCGAGGCGTTGCATCTTGCCGGAGAAAGTTGCTCCGAGTGTCACCATGCCGAACCGACGATGCACCGGTTGACCCATTTGCGGCAAGGCATTGGTGTGTATCTGAAAAAAGCGAGCCGGATGTATACGTTCAGCGCAAACCATGCCCGGCGGAACAGGGAAGAAGAGAACGCCTCTGCATCGGGGGCTCGGCTTCTTGAGGAAATTGACCGGCTGGTGCTCATTTCCGCCGACAAAATTTCCCCGAAGATTGCCAACGCCCGGCAGGAAGTTGCCAGAATGAAAAATATCCTGCTGGGGTTGGTGACTGTCGCGCCTTTGATTTTTCTTGTTTTCACCTTCCTTTTTGTCAAACGCTTTTCCACGTCCTTATCCGTGCTCATCGGGGCAACGGAGAAAATCAAGGCCGGGGAATTGACCCACACCATCGATGCGCAGCTTCCCGATGAATTCAACACGCTGGCCACCGCCTTCAATGAGATGGCTGTTTCGTTGAAAAAGCAGTGCGAGGCGGTCATTGCCGAACAGAACCGCTACAGGATTCTCTTTGAGTCGGCGGATGACGCCATCTTCATCTTGGAGGGAGAGGGAGAGGCGGCAGGGAGAATCATCGCGGCCAATCAATCCGCGGCAACCATGCACGGCTACACGGTTGACGAGCTTTGCGCCCTGTCCATGCAGGATATCGACACGCTTGCGAGCGCGGCGCAAGCTCCGGCGCGGATTCGAGACATCTTGGCGGGCGGGCGGCTAGAGGGTTTGGTGGAGCACCGAAAGAAGGACGGCACGGTTTTTCCGGTGGAGGTCCGGGCCGGGCTGCTGGAAATCGAAGGGCGCAAATATATCTTGGCCTTTGACCGGGATGTGACCGCACGGAACCAGACCGAGGCGGCGTTGCAGCGCTCGCGGCAACTGGCCATGGTCGGCCAGATGGCGGCCGGCCTGGCCCATGAGATCAAAAATCCCCTGGCCGGGATCAAGGTCTCCATGGAAGTTTTGCTGGACGAGCTACCGCTTTCCCCGGAAGACAAGGCGATTTTTACCCGGACTATCGGCGAGGTGCAGAGAATCGAATCCTTGCTGAAAAATCTCCTCAACTACGCCAGGGCGCCCAGGCCGGTTTTTTCCCGGATCGACCTTAACCAGCAGCTTGAAAACGCCTTGCGGAATACGGCTCTGCTGCTCAACTCCCCGGAATATGCGGCGACCAGCCGCAAGGGGTTGCAATTGGCCCGCAACCTTGACCCGGGTCTGCCCATGATCCTCGCGGACCCCGGCCAGATGCAGCAGGTGATTCTGAATTTACTGCTCAATGCCATGGAGGCGACCCCCGCGGGGGGCACCATCACCGTGAGCACCAAACCGGGTCGGGGCGGGACCGTGGAGGTGGTGATCGGCGATACGGGAAAGGGCATGAGTGAAGAGGCATGCGGCAAGGTCTTTCAGCCGTTTTACACCACCAAGCCCAAGGGGAGCGGGCTGGGGTTGGCGATAACCCGGCGGCTTGTGGAGCAACACCACGGCGAGATTGAAATTGTCAGCGTTGTGGGCCAGGGGACGACCGTTACCATCACCCTGCCGGTAGAACAAACAATCGAGGATGAAAGTCCATGAAAATCAGGGGAAGAATTTTTGCCGTGGACGATGACGAACTCATCGTCAGCATGCTTGCCAGGGCCTTGAAAAGCGAGGGCTATGAGGTGCATTTTCAAACCACCCCGCAGGATGTTGTCGCCAATATCCTTGCCTGGCAGCCGGACATCGTTTTTCTCGATGTCGATCTGGCCGAGGAAATAAACGGCTTCGACATCCTTGCCGCGCTGAAAAAGGAAGAGGTTGGCGCCGAGGTGGTCATGCTGACCGCCGATGATTCGGCGGAATCAGCCATCCGGGCCATGAAGCTCGGGGCGGTTGAATATTTCACCAAGCCGTTCAATCTCGACGAGATAAAAATCATCACCGGCAACATCATCGAAAATATCCGGCGCAAAGCGGAAATCGACTATCACCGGGAAAGAATTTGTCCCTATTTTGAACACGGCTTGGTCGGAGAATCTCCTCAGATGAAGGAGATTCTCAAGACGGCGGAGAAATTGGTTCAGGCCAGGGCGGAGACCATCCTCGTCACCGGGGAGTCCGGCAGCGGCAAGGAGGTTTTGGCCCGCTATCTCCATTGCCGGCGGCAGAAGGCCGAAGGCAATGGCCAGGGTCCGTTTTTTGCCGTCAACTGCACGGCCCTGCCGGAAAACCTTATTGAAAGCGAATTGTTCGGCCATGCAAAAGGCGCTTTCACCGACGCCCGCACCGAAAAGAAGGGGATCTTCGAACTGGCGGCGGACGGCACCCTGCTGCTGGATGAAATCGGGGATATGCGTCTCGATCTCCAGGCAAAACTCTTGCGGGTTATGGAAGAAAGAACGGTGCGGCGGTTGGGGGGCAGTGTGGATCTGCCCGTGCAGGCCACGGTGATCGTGACCACCAATAAGGACCTCAAGGCTGCGGCGGAACAAGGGGGCTTCCGCAAGGATCTGTTTTTCCGGCTGAGCGCCTTTGCCATGGAGCTGCCGCCCCTGCGGGAACGGGGTGAGGACATCCTGTTGCTTGCCCGCCATTTTCTCCGCTATTTTGCCAACAAATATCTCAAGAAGGGCATCAAGGAATTTTCCGGCGACGCGGAAAAGGCCCTGCTGGCCTATGGCTGGCCCGGAAATGTGCGGGAGTTGCGCAACATTATCGAGCGTTGCGTGGTGCTCGAGGAGATGGAAACCATCACCCGGGAGCAACTTCTCCCCAAGCTGGGGGGATGGGCGGACAGCGGGCCGTCCGGTTCCGCGCGGATCATCCTGCCGGAAGAGGGGCTTTCCCTGGGGGAGCTGGAAAAGGATCTTATCCGGCAGGCCTTGGAACGGACCAATGCCAACCAGACCAAGGCCGCCAAGCTGTTGGACATTTCCTACGACACCCTGCGGTATCAGATGAAAAAATTTGGGCTGGGTTGAGCGCTTGCCGCCTCCGGCTAGAGAAACTCCTCGAAATAGTCCAGATCCTTGTGGAAGGTCTCTTCCAGTCCGGCCAGGGCCAGGAAGGCTGCCACCAGGCATGCTGCGCCGACCAGCAAGGCGCTGGACTCCAGGCTGAGGTAGCTGCGGCCCAACTGAAACAGCATGGTGATGGGCACCACCATGCCGCGGACGAAGTTGGGCACCGTGGTGGCCACCGTGGCCCGCAGGTTGGTGCCGAACTGTTCCGCCGCCACAGTGACGAAAATCGCCCAGTAGCCGCCGGCAAAGCCAAGCAGGGTGCAGACCCCGTAGAAGAAGGCGGGGCTTTGGCCGGTCTGCAGGAAATACAGACCGATTCCCGCCACGGTCATGAGCATGAAGAAGGTGATGGCCTTTTTCCTGCTTTGCAGAAGCTGGCTCAAAAAGCCGCTGGAGAAATCGCCGAAGATCAAGCCCAGGTAACAAAACATTACCGCATTCCCGGCCGAAACCACCCCGGTGATACTGAGAGAGAGGGCAAATTCCGGGGAAAAGGTGATCAGCACCCCGACCACGAACCAGATGGGAATGCCGATCATAATCGAATTGAGGTAGCGGCGAAAGCGTTGCCAATCGGTGAACAGGGCCAGGAAATTCCCCCGGCTCATTCCAACCTTTCCCCCCATGGCCCGGAACATGCCCGACTCGGCCACCCTGATTCGGGTGATGAGCAGCAACAGACCAAGGATGCCGCCGATGACAAAGGCGGTGCGCCAGTCAAAGGTGGAGGCCACCAGATTGGCGAGAATGGCCCCGGAGACGCCCACCGAGGCGACCAGCATGGTGCCGTATCCCCGGATGCTTTTGTGCAGGATCTCGGAGACCAGGGTGATGCCCGCGCCCAGTTCCCCGGCCAGGCCGATGCCGGCAATGAACCTCAGCGCGGCGTAGGCCGGCAGCGAGGTGGCGAACCCGTTGGCCAGGTTGGCAAGCGAATAGATACAGATCGAGGCGAACATGATCGTGAGCCTTCCCTTGCGATCCCCGAGAATACCCCAGAGAATCCCGCCCGCCAGCATCCCGGCCATCTGCATGTTCAAAAGAAAGACGCCGTTGTCGATCAGCGCTTGGCCGGAAAACCCCAGAGCCTTGAGACTCGGCACCCTGACGATGCTGAAGAGCACCAGGTCGTAGATATCGACGAAATAGCCCAGGGCGGCGACAATGACCGGCAGGCTGAAGATTTGGGAAAGGGTGGTTGTGTGCTGTGGCTTCATAGGAGATGGTCCGCCTGTACGTTATGCGCAGGCAGCATACCCGCCGCACCCCTCCCGCGCTAGAGAAAAAACTTCCACTGCCTTGCGCACCGCGCCGCTATCAAAGGTGCGGGAGTATTGTTTGCCGAAAAGCAACGATTGCTCTCCCACGGACGGTCCGCAAAGAAAAAGGCCTGCAAGGAAAAATCCTTGCAGGCCTTTGATTTGCTGGTGCCGGGACCAGGATTCGAACCAGGGACACTCGGATTTTCAGTCCGATGCTCTACCGACTGAGCTATCCCGGCAAAAAAGTAGCTATCATATATTGAAATCTGTCCTGCTTGTCAACCTAATTTCACGGGCAGGCTTATTTCATAACCACCCGGGTGGCGGCCAGATGGTCGTGCCAGGCGCATTTTTCCTGGTCGACAAGGCTCCAGAAAAGCCCGAGCCCACAGGGAAGGATCGAGAGGCAAAAGCCGATAAAGCGGAGAAAGGCCAGGCCCGGAGTCACCTCTCCGCCGTCGTCCCGCACCACCCGGAGGCCCAAAAACATCTTGCCCAGGGTCTGCCCCTGCCAACCATGGAGCGCCAAAAAATATACCGCCACGAACAGGGGAAAAGAAAGGAGGAACAGGAGCAGGCACATGAGGAGGGAGGGAATCAGGGCCAGCCAGTGAGGGGAATGCGCCCACAGGGCCGCAACCACCGCGCACAGGCAACAGAAATAGAGAAGGTGGATCAGGAGGATATCGATGCCCATGGCCATGCCGCGGGCCAGGAATCCTGCGTATTGTGGCGTGGGGGCGGGTTCGCCCGGTGTGGGCGTCTCGTTTGCCTTATTGATCATCGTTTTCCAGGGTCAGGCCAAGATCCGGGATGTCGGCCAGCGTGCTTGCCGTTTTTTTGGGCGCCTCGGCCGGAGCCGGTGGATGCTCGCCATCGTCCAGGCTTAAATGCAGCTCTTCAGGCGCATCGCCAAAGGAAAGATCCAGAACATCGCGGTCTTCCTTGGCCGCAGCCTGGTTCGCCGGCGTTTCCTCAAAACCCATCAGGGAGGAGAGGTCGATAATCTCCTCGTCTTCCGTGGCGGACGAGGGCTCTGCTTCGTTGCCGCGATCGCTGGGGAGGTTTTCGTGTTCGCCAACCCCGAAAAGGTCTTCGGGCTCAAGGCTGGGAAGATCCATCCCCATGAGGGAATCCTCTGCCTCTTGGGCCAGGCTTGCTTCCGTGTGGTCGTCTTCAAGGGAGAGCACCGGTTCTTCTTCCTCTTCCCGGGGCGGCACAAGGTCTGAAACATCGATATCTTCGAGACCGAGGGATGGCAGGGGCTGGTCTTGCAGGTCGTCCTCGTCCAGGGGGGCTCCTGCGAAATCGAGCTCTTCTTCGTCCGCGACCGGAGCTTCCGCCTCCAGCTCGTCCAAGGCAAGAGTTTCTTCTTCCTCATCCTCGTGGAGAGCGGAGCTTTGCTCATTGTAGACGGGTGTTTGCTGCCCCAGGACCGCGCCAAGAAAAAACGGGGCCGCAGCCTTGCCCGCCGTGCCTTGGAGCTGTTCCGCCACGGCGGTTAAGTCATTGCTGCACTTGCCGCAGGATCTTTGCCGGTCAAACGAGATATAGCCGCATTTCGGGCAACGCATGGTGGATCTCCCTTCTTACAGTGGGGCCGGCGTTTAAACTGCTGGCCCGTCAAGAAAAAAAGTATGGATAACGCTACAACTTTATTATATATCTTCACGGATGGTCAAGACATTCTCCCGTATCCGTTGCAAAAAAGCAATTGCAGTGTGGCCAGCCGGGTAAAACCCGGCGGACGGTTTCTTGCAAAATAGAGCCAAGCGCGCTACTTTTTTCCCGCCCGTGCGTTTGCGCCAACCCTTTTCTCGGAGGAGAGAAAAATGAGATATGGTTTCCCCGTGCGTTTTGTCGTGTGCCTCTGTCTGCTGGGGTTTCTCGGTTCAGGCTGTTTTTACCGGGAGCCAGTGCGCCATCTTTCATCGGATATCTGCCTGATTACGCCCAACCTGACCCAGAAGGAGGTGCTTGCCACCCTTGGCGCCCCCGATTACAAACAGAAAGGAGAGCAAGGCGAGGTCTGGGTCTACCGCGAGGTGAAGCAAAGCCTTCTGAGAAAAACTCCTTACATCGGGGCCAAGCTCGGTTCGGAAAATTATGATGTGGTGACCATAACCTTTGCCGGGGACACGGTTTCCACCTGCCTCTATCGCGCCTACAACGAAGAGGAGCTCAAGGAAAGCGGCATTGACGTTAGTGGACCGCGTGCGGAGTAACAAGTACGAAAAATTCCGGACCCGCATGGTCGAGGAGCAATTGCTCCCCAGGGGCATCGATGATCCGGCGGTGCTCCATGCCATGGAGGTGGTTCCCCGCCATCTTTTTGTCTCCGATGCCCTGCATGCCCAAGCCTATGGGGATTTTCCCCTGCCCATCGGCCATGGGCAGACCATTTCCCAGCCCTACGTGGTGGCCCTCATGACCCAGTTGCTCCAGCTCACCGGGCAGGAGAAGGTGCTTGAGATCGGCACCGGCTGCGGCTATCAGTCCGCCATTCTCGCCGCGCTCTGCGAGCGGGTGTATACGGTCGAACGGATCAAGCCCCTGCTGGCCCGCGCCCGGCGCACCTTCGACCGGCTCCAGCTCTACAACATCATGAGCAAGATCGCGGACGGCACCGAAGGCTGGCCGGAAAATGCCCCCTTTGCGGCGATCATCGTCACCGCTGCCGGGCCGCTGATTCCGCAGCCGCTGGTGGATCAGTTGGCCGACCCTGGGGTCATGGTTTTGCCGGTGGGCGATCTGGAGGGGCAAACCCTCATGGTCGTCAGAAAAGAAGGGGGCGTGGTGACAACCACCGAGGTGGAAAGCGTTCGCTTTGTCAAGCTGGTCGGCACCTACGGCTGGAAGGCGGCCTGAACCCGTAATCGGTCACAGGGCACCGCATCTGCTTTGTCATCGGCCTGTTCGTGTGCAATAGCACACTTCTCAGGCCTCTTTGTCGGACACTTCTGCCGACAATTGACACGCGCATCTGCGGCACCCTGTGACCGATTACTCTGGTTCAAGCTCCGAGTCTGTTCCTGATTTTGCTTCACGCCGCTCACCCTTTCACTCCCCTGCTCTTCACCCGTCTGGCCAACCGCCGGACCTCGCCCAGAGCCTCTTCCAGATCAAAGGAAAGAAGCCGTCTCTCCTCCATGATCACCCTGCCGTCAATGATTACGGTGGAGACATCGCTGCCCCTTCCGGCATAAACCAGGGTTGCCGAGTTATGAAAGGGGGTGAGGCGGGGCTGGTTGTGGTCGATGATGATGCAGTCCGCCCGCATCCCGATGGCCAGGCGGCCGGTCTGCCCGGCCATGCCCAGCACCCCGGCGCCCCCGCCGGTGGCCATGCCCAGCACTCCGGCGGCAGGCATCCGGGTCGGCTCAAGGGCGGCAACCTTGTGCAGCCTGGCGCAACATCCCATCTCCTGAAAAAGATCCAGATCGTTATTGCTGGCGCAGCCGTCCGTGCCCAAGCCCACCGGAACCCCGGCTTCCATCAGTTCGGCCAGGGGGGCGATGCCGGAAGCGAGCTTCATGTTGCTCTCCGGGCAGGTGACCACCTTGGCCCCTCTCTCCCGCAGCAGTTCGATGTCCTCCTTTTCCAGCCAGACAGAGTGCACGCAGATTGTCTGTTCATCCAGCAACCCGAGGGAGTGGAGCAACCCCGTCGGGGTGCGGCCGTGCTGTTTCGTGCTCTGCGCCACCTCCCCTCTGGTTTCGGCAAGATGGATGAAAAAAAGGCTGCCTGCCTCGCGGGCCAATTCCTTGGCCCGTTGCAGGGTATCCGCGCCGCAGGTGTAAGGGGAATGGCAAAACAGGGCCGGGGTGAGCAGGGAGTTTTTCCCCTGCCAGGCCGAGAGAAAATTTGCTGCCTGCGTGATGTTTTTTTTCGGGTCCGGCACGCCCGGGGCGGGAAAATCGATGATCCCCTGGGCAGCCACCGCCCGCATTCCCGCCTCGCAAAAGGCCCGCGCCGCCGCATCCTCATGGAAATAGGCGTCCGCCACCGTGGTGGTGCCACCCAGGATCATCTCGGCGGCGGCAAGCTTGCTGCACCAATAGACCATCTCCGCATCGACCAGCCGCGCCTCGCTGGGGAAGATGTGCTCCGTGAGCCAGGTCATGAGCGGCAGGTCATCCGCCAGCCCCCGGAAGAGGGTCATGGCGCCATGGCAGTGGCAGTTGATCAGCCCCGGCATGACCAGGTTGCCTGCGGCATCAATGATCCGCTCCGCCAGGGCTGGCACTGGCACGGGCAGGTCGGCCATGGCGCCGATTGCGGCAATGGCCCCGTCCCGCACGGCAAGGTAGGCCGCCTCCTGCACCCGGCCGTGGGCCGGATTCGCCAGAAGCGTGGCATTGGTTATGAGCAGGTCATGGGTCGGCACAAAGAAAAGTCCTGGCAATGGTCATGGCGATGGGGAGCAAGGGTTGAAGGCGCCGGGGACACACAAGGGAGGCCGTGCCGCGGTTTCGACCCAGGAGAGCAGGCTATGGCATCAGGTAAAAGCCCAGTTCTCTGTCGGTGCTGGCGGGTTCGTCAAAACGCAGCCCAAGGTAAGGCCCTTCGACCAGTTGCACCACGCCGGTTTTTTCTATCCAGGTTCTTTTGGGGTTATCCAAGGTAAAGCCCAGGATGAGCCGGGCCTGCGTTACGATCCTGTGCCGGCCAAGAACCGTGACTCCGGCGCCATGCATGGAGATGTTTTCAATCCGGCAGTTTATGGTTTTTTTGGCCTGGGAAAATTCGGGGATATCCCTCTCATCGAAAAGCATCTGGTAGGTTCCTTCAAGATTGGTGGCCTTGCGATAAAATTTCCGGTACTCGAACCGCACCGGAAAAACAGCGGCGCAGGCGCAGCGAATCCGAACCACGGACGTCAGGGAGGCAAGATTCTGCAGATACACCGTTTTTATCAGCCCGCATGACTCGCAGTGTATTTTCGCGCTGTTATCCTCTTTCACGAAAATCTTTTGTGCGGGTTCCTGTGTCATGTCTTTGTCCCGAGGCTGATTGTAACGGAAAATACCTTTTTCATCGGCAGGGTTGCAAGCGAGCCAGAAAAGTTTATCACGTTCTCCCGCCGGAAAGAAAGGGGAATTAACAATTTAATGCCGCCGCACGGGTTACGGATTTTTTTTCTCGTCTCGCAGGGTTTCTCGAACCGAGCGGGCCAGGTCGTCGATGGAAAAAGGCTTCTGGATAAAATGGATGCCCGGGTCCAAGACGCCGTGATGGGCGATGACGTTTGCCGTATAACCCGACATGTAGAGACAGTGCATTGCCGGGCGGAGGGCGGAGAGCCGCTGCACCAGCTCGCGGCCATTCATTTCGGGCATCACCACGTCGGTGATGAGCAGGTCTATTTCCCCGGCATATTCTGTGGCCAGCTCAAGGGCCGCCATGGGCGTGTTGGCGGCAAGCACCGTGTATCCCAGGCGTTGGAGAATCGTCGTGCCGAGATTCAGAATCGCGGCATCGTCTTCCACCACCAGCACCGTTTCCGTGCCCCCGCGGGCTTCTTCTTCCCGGCGAATCTCCGCTGAAACCATTTCGTTGGCGAAGCTGGGCAGATAGATGCGGAAGGTGGTGCCCTGGCCGGGCTCGCTGTACACATTGACAAAGCCGTTGTTCTGCCGGACGATGCCATAGACGGTGGCAAGCCCCAGACCGGTGCCCTTGCCTTGCGTCTTGGTGGTGAAAAAAGGCTCGAAGATCTGGGCCAGGGTTTCCTTGTCCATGCCGCAGCCGTTGTCGCTCACCACCAACTGGACATATTCGCCGGGAATGGTTTCCGGGTGGTCGGCGCAATAGGCGGCATTCAGGGAGATATTTTCCGTTTCGATGGTGATTTTGCCGGTGTCGGCAATGGCGTCACGGGCGTTGACCGCCAAGTTGGCCAGGATCTGATCGAGCTGGGAAGGGTCAATTTTCACGGGCCACAGGGAGTGGCCAGGCACCCAGGCAAGATCGATATCCTCGCCGATGAGCCGCTGGAGCATTTTCAGCATGCCGGCAACGGTGTCGTTCAGGTCGAGGATTTTAGGGCTCACCGCCTGCTTGCGGGCAAAGGCGAGGAGCTGACGGGTGAGATCGGCGGAACGCATGGCTGCCTTGCGGATTTCCAGAAGCCCATCATGCACGGGGCTTGCCGCCTCAATCTGGGCGAGGGCGAGATCGCTGTACCCGATTATCGTCTGCAGCATGTTGTTGAAGTCATGGGCCACCCCGCCGGCCAGTCTGCCCACCAGCTCCATCTTTTGGGATTGGAGCAGTTGGGCCTGCAGTTTATCCCTTTCCGCTTCGCTCCGTTTGCGTTCGGTGAGGTCAATATCAACGCAGTACATCTCGGCTTCACCGTGGATGTTGAGTTGCATGACATGGCTTGAGAAAACGTTGACGGGTTGCCCCCCCTTTTTTTGCAGCACCAATTCTCCGGCCGGAATCGCGATTCCTTGATTCAGCCAGGAGTTGATCGCCTCAATGACCCCGTCCCGCATCTCCGGCGGAATGATGAGCTCTTCAAGGTGCTGCCCCAGCGCTTCCTCCCGCGAAAAACCATACAGCCTCTCGCTTGCCGTGTTCCAGAAAACAACGCGGCGTTGCCGGTCATAGCCTTGCACCGCGATATTGGGAACATCCTCAAACAGGGAACGGAAGCGTTTTTCGCTTTCCTCAAGCGCCTCTTCGGCCTGCTTGCGCGCGGTGATATCGGTGTGGGTGCCGAGCATGCGCAGGGGGCGGCCGGCGGAGTCGCATTCCACCACCTTGCCGCGGGAGAGGATCCATTTCCACTCCCCCGCTTTGGTTTGTTGCCGGAACTCCACACGGTACTCCGGAGTTTTGCCCGCGATGTAATCGCGATACGCCGCGGCTACGGATTCCCGGTCAGCGGGGTGCAGCCGCTCGATCCACTTGGCGTTGGTCTCATGAAATTCATCCGGATCGTATTGGAGCATGGTGGCGTATTCCGGACTGACCGTGGCCTCGCCGGTCTGGACATTGAGGTCGTAGAGTCCCTGGTTGGCTGCCGTGAGCGCCAGGCGAAGCTGTTCTTCCCCTGCTTGCAGTCGCGTGATGAAATCCTCCCGCCGCAGCCGGTTGACCATGAGGAGTCCCAGCAAGGCCGTGGCAAGAGGATAGATTGTCAGCACCGGCAGGCTGATTTGGGCAAGCACCTGCCGGGCCGTGTTCCACGGCAGGGTGAGCATCATTGCCAGCATGTCAAGATGGACGAGGAATCCGAAGAGGTACAGTTCCTTCCAGGTAAGATCTTTCAGCGGCCGGCGGCGGTGCTGTTGCCAGACGAGGCCGATGGCGCCGGTGCTCAGGATGACCGCCACCCCTGTCCAGGCCGCGGCGCCGCCTTGGAAGAGGCGAAAGGCTGCGGTCATTGCCATGGCCATGGCGGTTGGGGCCACCCCGAAAAAGAGGCCCGAGATGCCGAGCAGCACCGAGCGGGTGTCAAAGACAATCCCGGGCACATAGCGCCAGGGGGAGAGCATGATGATAATGCCGAGGAGTCCGAGGGCTATGCCGATGGAAAGTTGCATCGGCAAACCCGGCTGTTTTAACCTGTAGCGCGTGGTGGTCACGTCATAGATAAAGGCCATGGCCAGCAGCAGGGCGGCGTTTTGGATCAGCGCCGGAAAAACTTGGTCAAGCATGCGCGGTTTTCCTCCTCGGATTTCCTGGCCAGGTGGTGTGGCGGGGCCAGGGGAAGGTTCTTGAGTAGCGCTGGATTTTCTCTCCTTTCTTATACCACATTTTGGCAAAGAACAGCGGTGGGCAAAAAAAAGGGTTTTCAGGGGAAACCCTTGTCGTGTATGGTGCGGAGGTCTTATTGTAATAATAGGATAATCTATCACTGAAATCGCAAAAAGCCCCCCCAAAGGCCCCCAAAACTATTTGCAACACAAGACAACGAGGTGTATTGAGATGGTTATAACCTGACAGTCAGCCTCTTTTATGAAGAGGTGGTCATGTCTCCCTTGGTTGGGGTAAAGATGGAGTTGCGAAGCTTCATCAACCTCAAGACAGGAGAGCATCATGACCACCAAACACAAAGTAGCACGAAGGAAGCTCAGTTTGCTAGAACTCGCTTCGGAATTAAACAACGTCAGCAAG
>NZ_JALKCW010000019.1:0-16194 GCF_046883345.1 Hydrosulfovibrio ferrireducens
CCTTGGCGAAGCCCTTGGTCGCCAATACCCGGGTAATGGCCGAGGTCAGGGTGGTCTTGCCATGGTCGATGTGGCCGATCGTCCCAATATTTACATGCGGTTTCTTGCGTTCAAATTTCTCTTTTGCCATGTCCTTTCCTCTTTATTTGCTTGCGTCTCGTTCGAGTTAAAGGCCTCGAATCCGCTTAATTATCTTTGCACTCATTTGATCCGGCACCCTGTCGTATGCGGCAAATTGCATGGTGAAATTTGCCCGCCCCTGGGTTCCGGAACGCAACACCGTTGAATAACCAAACATCTCAGCCAGTGGCACCTGCGCTTTCACCACCTGCAAACCGCCGTCCCGGCTGTCCATGCCGTGAATCTTCGCCCGCTTGGCGGTGAGATCGGAAATAACCTCGCCGAGATATGCTTCAGGCAGGGTTATCTCAACATCCATCACCGGCTCCAGCAAAACCGGGCCCGCTTCCGAAACCGCCTTGCGAAAGGCCATGGCGGCGGCAACCCCAAAGGCTTGCTCGGTTGAATCCTCATCCCGGTAAGACCCGTCGACCAACGTGACCTTCAGGTCAACAATCGGAAAGCCGATCAAGGTTCCAGCATCCAGACTATCGTGTACCGCTTTTTCGATTGCCGGAACAATCGCCGGAGGAATAACATCCTCGGCAATAGTACTTTCAAAGCGGAAACCTTCTCCGCGCTCAAGTGGCTCAATCTGCAACCAGACATGGCCATACTGACTCTTGCCGGCAGTGGTCGGATGCTCGAATTTCCCTTCCGCCCTCCCCTGGCCGGTCACGGTTTCCTTATACGCGACCTGGGGCTTACCGATATTGGCGCCGACCTTGAATTCTCGGACAAGCCGATCAACTATGATTTCAAGGTGAAGCTCGCCCATCCCCGAAATAAGAGTCTGGCCCGAATCCGGATCGATGGACACGGAAAAGGAGGGATCCTCCAAAGCAATCTTTGCCAGACTGTCCCTCAACTTTTCTTCGTCTGCCTTACCCTTTGGCTCGATGGCAACGCTTATAACCGGCTCGGGAAAGTCCATGGTATCGAGAGTAAAGGTCTCTCCCGATTCACAGAGCGAATCCCCGGTAATGGAAAAGCGCAACCCAACCACAGCCCCGATGTCACCAGCCCTCAGCTCGCCAACCTCTTCCCTCTTGTTGGCGTGCATCTTGACTATTCGGCCTATCTTTTCCTTCTTTTTCTTTCCTGGATTGTACACCCTATCCCCGACTTTCATTACGCCGGAATAAACGCGCACATACGCCAGAATGTCTACAAAAGGATCCGATGTCAGCTTGAAAACAAGGGCGGACAGACTTTCGTCGTCGCTTGCCCTTCTCGTTTCCGTCGCACCATCCGCATTGACGCCCTGCACCGATGGGACATCGACAGGCGAAGGCAGATATGCGACTACTGCGTCAAGCAATGGCTGCACCCCTTTATTTTTAAAGGAGCTGCCACACAAGACAGGCACGACATCAAGGTTCAGAGTTGCAGTCCTGATAGCCCGGTTGATCTCATCAACCGTCACAGGTTGCTCATTCAGAAATTTTTCCATGACCCAATCATCGAAGTCGGCCAACTTCTCGATAAGGGCCATTCGTGCGGCCGCAGACTCTTGTTTGAACTCATCAGGGACAGGCTCGTACTCAATCCTGGATCCCTTTGTATCCTCATCAAAGCGCATCATTTTCTCTTGAACGAGATCAATGATGCCTCTGAATGTTTCTTCTTTCCCAACCGGCAACTGAAGAGGCAAGGGATTTGCTCCCAACCTTTCCTCAAGCATCTCGACGCAACGAGAAAAATTTGCCCCGAGCCGGTCCATCTTGTTTATGTAGGCAATCCTGGGGATCTTATAATGATCCGCCTGCCGCCATACGGTTTCAGACTGGGGCTCAACCCCTCCCACCGCACAAAAAATTGCGATGGCACCGTCCAAAACCCTGAGACAACGCTCCACCTCAACGGTGAAATCAACATGCCCCGGTGTATCTATTATATTGATGGTGTGGTCTTGCCACTGACAGGTTGTGGCCGCCGACGTAATGGTAATGCCGCGTTCCTGCTCCTGCTCCATCCAGTCCATAACGGCATTGCCATCATGAACCTCGCCCATCCGGTGTGAACGCCCTGTATAATAAAGAATGCGTTCCGTTGTTGTTGTCTTGCCTGCGTCAATATGGGCCATGATGCCTATATTGCGCAGGTACCGCAACGTATCTTTCCCAGCCACTGATTTTCCCCTGGTCACTTATTTTACGGGATGTTTAAATCCAGCCCGCCCGACAAGGATTGGTGTTAATACCTCCTCCCCGCGGTTTTGTCAACCAAGGAAAACCAAGAGCCCGAGAATTACCAGCGGTAATGGGCAAATGCCTTGTTGGCATCGGCCATGCGGTGCGTATCCTCGCGTTTCTTCACTGCCGCGCCACGGTTATTGTAGGCATCGGCAAGTTCGCCAGCCAGCTTATCAGCCATGGTTTTCCCGGGTCTTTTCTGAGCAAAGGTAACCAACCAGCGGATAGCCAGAGCGTTTCTCCTTTCAGGACGAACCTCAACCGGCACCTGATACGTAGCGCCACCCACCCGACGGGATTTCACCTCAAGACGGGGACGCACCTTTTCCAAGGCTTTCTCAAAAACCACGATGGGATCGGCCTCGGTGATGCGGCTCTCGATCATATCCATGGCGCCGTAAAAAATGCCCCGGGCGATGCTCTTCTTGCCGCATTCCATCAGGCCATTAACAAACTTGGAAACCAGCACACTATTAAAACGCGGATCCGGCTCAATTCCACGCTTTGCAACAAGTCTTTTCCTAGGCATCTCTAAAACTCCTTCTCAGGCAGTAGGCAAACCGCTTATTTCGGCCGCTTGGCGCCGTACTTGGAACGACCCTGCTTACGGTTAGCAACACCAAGGGTATCCAAGGTACCACGAATAATATGGTAGCGGACACCGGGAAGATCCTTCACCCTACCACCGCGAATCAGGACCACGGAATGCTCCTGAAGGTTATGGCCAATACCGGGAATGTACGAGGTAACCTCGATCCCGTTGGTCAGCCGCACCCTGGCAACCTTTCTCAAAGCTGAGTTCGGCTTCTTCGGGGTAGTGGTATATACACGGACGCAAACACCACGCTTCTGCGGAGAACCCTTCAACGCAGGCGTATTGGTTTTGCTGATCTTGGTTTTCCGTCCGTGCCGCACCAGTTGGTTAATGGTTGGCATTGAAATCGACTCCCATATTACTGATATTAATTAGTAGCATCTCCCCTGCCGGAATCTCGCTGCTCGGCATAGGAAAACGGCATATTTACTCGAAGGGCCAATGCTTGTCAAGGCAAATATATATTAATTGTCTTTGCCCATCGTGTACTCATCAAAACCTGTGCCCGCAGGAACCAAGCGGCCCATGATTACGTTCTCCTTCAACCCCCGCAAGGTATCGATCTTCCCGGCCATGGCCGCATTGGTCAAGACTTTGGTGGTTTCCTGGAAGGAGGCCGCGGAGATGAAGCTGTCCGTGCTGAGGGACGCCTTTGTCACCCCGAGGAGCAAGGGCTCCGCCGTTGCCGGCCGGCCATTTTCCTGGAGAATTTTCTCGTTCTCCTCCTTGAAGCGCCACCACTCGACATGCTCACCCAGCATAAAGGTGGAATCGCCAACCCCGGTAATCTGAACCCGACGCAGCATCTGGCGAACTATTACCTCGATGTGCTTGTCGTTGATCTTTACGCCCTGCAGCCGGTATACCTCCTGGATTTCGTTCACCAGGAATTTGGCCAGCTCCTTGACCCCCATAACCCGGAGAATGTCGTTCGGATCAGGGGAGCCGTCCATCAATGCCTCACCGGCCTTGACATAGTCGCCCTCGTGCACACTGACGTGCTTGCCTTTGGGAATAAGATATTCCTTGGCCTCGCCGACCTCCGGGGTAATAACCACCCGTTTCTTGCCCTTGAGATCCTTGCCAAGGCTTACCTGGCCGTCAATTTCGGTAATGACCGCATACTCCTTGGGTTTACGAACCTCAAAGAGCTCGGCAATTCGGGGGAGACCGCCGGTAATATCCTTTGTTTTCGTGGTTTCTCGCGGGATCTTACCGAGCACGGTTCCCGGTTCGATAACAGTATCTTCCGTCACCGAAATCAGAGCGCCAACCGGCAGGGAATATCGGGCCGGAGAGCCTGTCTTCGGCAGTTTCGCCGTCTTTCCGGTCTCATCCTTTACGGTAATCCGCGGGTTATGCTGCCCGGAGCGGGAAGGCACGATGACATGGCTTGATTTGCCGGTAACCGGGTCAACACGTTCCTGCATGGTAACACCCTCAAGGATGTCGCCGAACTTGATTACGCCACCGATCTCACTGACAATGGGGATGGTGTACGGATCCCAATTGGCGATCAAGGTATCGGGCACGATTTCAGCCCCTTCCTTGACAAAGATTTGAGCGCCGTAGTTTATCTGATAGCGTTCCCGTTCACGGCCCTGGGCGCCGATGATGGACACCGCGGCATTCCGGTTCATCACAACCATGTTCCCGGCGGTGTTCTCAACATAGTGCATGTTCTGGAACTGCACGGTTCCGCCGTGCTGGCAACGGACCTCGGCCTGTTCAACACTCCGGCTCGCCGTACCACCGATATGGAAGGTCCGCATGGTGAGCTGGGTGCCGGGTTCGCCGATGGACTGGGCCGCGATAATGCCGACGGCCTCGCCCATGTTGACCATATGGCCGCGGCCAAGATCCCGGCCATAGCAAGAACTGCAAACGCCGCGCCGTGCCTGACAGGTGAGCACGGAACGGATCATCACCCGGTCAATGCCGGCCTGTTCGATACGCTTAACCTTGTCTTCGGTGATCTCCTCGTTGGCCTCGACCAGAACCTCGCCGTTAAACGGATCGACCACATCTTCCAGGGCAACACGCCCCAAAATACGATCACCCACCCGCTGGATCACCTCACCGCCCTCGAGCAGGGCCTCCATCAAGATGCCGTCCAGGGTCTCACAATCCTTTTCGATGATGGTTGCATCCTGGGCCACATCAACCAGACGCCTGGTCAGATAGCCGGAGTTCGCCGTTTTCAGAGCGGTATCCGCCAAACCTTTCCGCGCACCGTGGGTGGAGATGAAGTACTCAAGTACGTTCAACCCTTCCCGGAAGTTTGCCTTGATCGGGGTCTCGATGATCGCGCCGGAGGGCTTGGCCATCAAACCGCGCATGCCGGCAAGCTGCCGGATCTGATCGCGGCTGCCGCGGGCGCCGGAGTCGGCCATAATATAGATGGAGTTGAAGCTGGGAGACTCAAACATCTTGTTGTCCTTGTCCCGCAGATACTGGACGCTCATCTCCTGCATCATCTCGTTGGCCACGTCATCGGTGGAACGAGACCAGATGTCAACGATCTTGTTGTATTTCTCACCATCGGTGATCAAGCCGTCCCGGTACTGCTGCTCAACCTCCATCACCGCACTTTCGGCTTTTGCCAGCCGGTCGTCCTTGGTAACGGGAATCATCATGTCGTTGATGCAGATCGAGATGGATGCCCTGGTGGAGAACTCATACCCCATGTCCTTGAGCCGGTCGGCCAGGATAACCGTGGCCTTGGTGCCGGCGTAGCGGTAGGTATGATCAATGAGTTTGGCCAGTTGTTTTTTGCCCATCACCTGATTGACATGGCTGAACGGCACATTTTCGGGAAGAAGTTCGCCAAGCAAAACCCGGCCCACCGTGGTTTCCACGAGTTCGCCCTGGCGACGCACCTTGATCTTGGCCTGCAAATGCACGGCGCCATGATCATAGGCCATCCTCACCTCGGCCGGCGAGCTGAAGACCTTGCCTTCGCCCGCTGCGAAGTGGCGTTCGCGGCTCATGTAATAGAGTCCGAGCACGATATCCTGGGAAGGGATGATAACCGGCTCGCCGTGCGCCGGCGAAAGGATGTTGTTGGTGGACATCATCAGGACCCGGGCTTCCATCTGCGCCTCAACCGTAAGGGGCACATGCACGGCCATCTGGTCGCCGTCAAAGTCCGCGTTGAAGGCGGCGCAGACCAACGGATGCAACTGAATGGCCTTGCCCTCGATCAACACCGGCTCAAAGGCCTGCATGCCGAGGCGATGCAGGGTGGGCGCCCGGTTGAGCATGATGGGATATTCCTTGACCACATCGTCGAGGACGTCCCAGACCTCCTTGGTCCCTTTTTCCACCATCTTCCGGGCGCTTTTGATGGTCGTGACGTAACCGAGCATCTCCAGTTTGTTGTAGATAAAGGGCTTGAAGAGCTCCAGGGCCATCTTCTTGGGCAGACCGCACTGATGGAGCCTGAGATGCGGGCCGACCACGATGACGGTACGGCCGGAATAGTCAACGCGCTTACCGAGCAGATTCTGGCGGAAACGGCCCTGTTTGCCCTTGAGCATGTCGGAAAGGGATTTCAACGGCCGCTTGTTGGGACCGGTGATAACCTTGCCGCGACGGCCGTTATCGAACAGAACGTCCACCGCCTCCTGCAGCATCCGCTTTTCGTTGCGGATGATGATTTCCGGGGCATCCAGCTCCAGCAACCGTTTCAAACGGTTGTTGCGGTTGATGACCCTCCGGTAGAGATCGTTGAGGTCGGAGGTTGCAAAACGTCCGCCCTCCAGGGGCACCAGGGGACGCAAATCAGGAGGCAGAACCGGGATAACATCCAGGATCATCCAATCGGGCTTGTTGCCGGATTCATGAAAGGCCTCGACCACATTCAACCGCTTGGCCAGTTTTTTCCGCTTGGCCTCGGACCCGGTTTCCTTCATCTCCTGGCGGAGCACCTTGGAAAGGCTCTCAAGGTCGAGCTTTTGCATCATATCCTGGATCGCCGCCGCGCCGATGCCGACGGTGAACTTGCCGGGAAAATCTTCCTTTGCCTGGCGATAGCCTTCTTCGGTCAGCAAGGAGCCGACTGCCAAGGAGGGCTCATCGGAAGCGGTGATCACATAGGAATCAAAATAGAGAACCTTTTCCAGTTCCTTCAGGGTCATGTCGAGGATATTGCCGATCTTGCTGGGCAGACTCTTCAAAAACCAGATATGGGCCACGGGCGCGGCCAGCTCGATATGCCCAAGCCGTTCCCGCCGAACCTTCGACTGGATAACCTCAACCCCGCACTTTTCACAGACCACGCCGCGGTGCTTCATGCGCTTGTATTTGCCGCAATTGCATTCGTAATCCTTGACCGGTCCGAAGATCTTGGCGCAGAACAGCCCTTCGCGCTCCGGCTTGAACGTCCGATAATTAATGGTCTCCGGTTTTTTCACCTCACCATGAGACCAGTCGCGAATTTTTTCCGGCGAAGCCAAAGAGATTCGCACGGCATTGAATTTTAACGGTCCTTTCGGATTGGAAAAAAAGCTGAAAAGTTCTTCCACGGCAGCACCCTTATCTATGTTGAATAATCAAATCACTTCGAACGGCGAGATACGCTGGACCTAAACTTCCGGTTTCTCGTCGAGCAGTTCCATATCCAGACAAAGCCCCTGGAGTTCTTTCACCAAAACATGGAAAGATTCAGGCAAGCCTGCCTCCAGAAAGTTATTGCCCTTGACGATCCGCTCGTATGTCCTTGTTCTGCCGCCTACATCGTCGGACTTGACTGTTAAAAATTCCTGTAAAGTATATGCCGCGCCATACGCCTCCAAGGCCCAGACCTCCATTTCGCCAAGACGCTGCCCACCGAACTGCGCCTTGCCGCCGAGGGGCTGCTGGGTAACCAGCGAATAGGGCCCGGTGGAACGGGCATGGATTTTGTCATCAACCAGATGATGGAGCTTGAGGATGTACATGGTGCCCACGGTTACCGGGTTGTCGAACTTTTCGCCGGTCAGCCCGTCATACAGGGTGGCCTGACCAACCTCGTCCATGCCCGCCTGCACCAGAAGATTGCGGATTTCGCTTTCATGGGCCCCGTCAAATACCGGGGTGGCCATGTGCAGGCCGGAGCCCATGCGCCTGGCAAGACGCAACAGGTCATCATCCGACAACCCTTCGGTCAACTGGCCATATTCCTCCGCGGAATATACCGTTTTCAGCTTTTCCTTCACCGCGGCAACCTGTTGCAGATCGGCAAGATCTTGGATCTGCTGGCCAAGTCTTTTGGCTGCCAGGCCAAGATGCACCTCCAACAACTGCCCCACGTTCATACGCGAGGGAACACCCAGCGGGTTCAACACAATATCCACCGTGGTGCCATCGGCAAAATAGGGCATGTCCTCTTCGGGCATGATCCGGGAAACAACGCCCTTGTTTCCGTGGCGGCCGGCCATCTTGTCGCCCACGGAGAGCTTGCGCTTGGTGGCGACATAGACCTTGACCATCCGGATAACCCCAGGCGGCAAATCGTCGCCTTTCTTGAGCCGGGAGATTCGTGCTTCATACCGATCCCGGACGAGCTTGACCTGGCTTTCATACCGCTCGAACAGAAGCGCCACCTCGCCTTCAAATTTGTCCTTTTCCGCATAGCTGATCAACTTGATGGACGAGAGAGACAACCGCTCAATCACCTCGCGGGAGATCTTCTTGCCCTTGGCCAGCAACGCCTCGCCTTTTTTGTCCTTGATCGCGGCAGTGGCGGTCTTCCCGTCCAGCAGGTCGGCCAGGCTGTTGCGGACCCCCTTTTTCAGACAGTTGACCTCATCCTCCATGTCCCGCTCAAGGGTCTTGATCTCAAACTCGTCGATGGCCAGGGTGCGCTCATCCTTCTCCACGCCCTTGCGGGAAAAGACCTTGGCATCAATGACCACCCCTTCGGCCCCGGGCGGGACGCGCAAGGAGGTATCCTTGACATCGCCGGCCTTTTCCCCGAAGATGGCGCGCAACAATTTTTCTTCCGGAGAAAGCTGCGTTTCGCCCTTGGGGGTTACCTTGCCCACCAGGATATCGCCGGATTTGATCTCGGCCCCGATCCGGATTACCCCGGACTCGTCGAGATTGCGCAGCGCTTCCTCGCTCACGTTGGGGATGTCGCGGGTGATTTCTTCCTTACCCAATTTGGTATCCCGGGCAACGGTCTCGAACACCTCGATATGGAGCGAAGTATAGGTATCCTTTTTCAGCATCTTCTCGCTGATCAGGATAGAATCCTCGAAGTTGTACCCACGCCAGGGCATGAAAGCGATGGTCACATTCTTGCCCAAGGCCAGTTCGCCCAGGTCACAGGCAGGGCCGTCGGCAAGAATATCGCCTTTTTTAACCCGGAGCCCGGGATTTACCAACGGGCGCTGGGTGAAGCAGGTGTTCTGGTTTGATTTCTTATATTTTTCCAGGCGATAGATGCCGATGCCGGTGGTAAAACCATCTGTGCCAGGCTTGTCGTAGCGAACCACGACCCGATTGGCATCCACCTCTTCCACCACCCCATCGCCTCCGGCCAGCAAGCAGACGCCGGAATCCTTGGCAACGGTTAACTCAAGGCCCGTTCCGACCAAAGGGGCCTCCGGCCGCAGAAGCGGCACGCCCTGGCGCTGCATGTTGGAGCCCATCAAGGCCCGGTTCGCGTCGTCATTCTCCAAAAAGGGAATAAGCGAGGCGGCAACACTCACCAACTGATTGGGGGAAACATCCATCTGCGTTACGGCATCGGCCTCGGTGGAGAGAACCTCGCCGTCCTGCCGGGCGATGAGGGTGTCCGGCACGATCTTGCCTTTCCCATCCAGCTCGGTTTTTGCCTGGGCGATGACATGCTCCTGTTCGTCCAGGGCCGTCATGTAAGCAATTTCCTTTGTCGCCTTGCGCCCCTTCACGTTGCGGTACGGCGTTTCGATAAACCCGAATTCATTGACCCGGGCATAGGTGGCCAGTGAAACAATAAGACCGATGTTCGGGCCCTCCGGTGTTTCAACAGGACAAATCCGCCCGTAATGGGTGGGATGAACATCGCGCACCTCAAAGCCAGCCCGCTCCCGGGAAAGACCGCCCGGTCCAAGCGCGCTCAAGCGGCGCTTGTGCGTAACCTCGGACAGGGGGTTGGTCTGATCCATGAACTGGGAAAGCTGACTGGTGCCGAAAAATTCCTTGATCGCGGCGGTGATCGGCTTGGGATTGATCAGGTCGTGGGGCATCAGAGCCTCAACCTCCTGAATGCTCATCCGCTCGCGGATGGCCCGCTCCATGCGGACAAGCCCCATGCGGTACTGGTTTTCCACCAGCTCGCCGACGGTGCGGACCCGACGGTTGCCAAGATGATCAATGTCGTCGATGGGACCCTGGCTGTCCTTAAGACGGACCAGGTACCGTACCGCCAGCATGATGTCATCCTTGGTCAGGGTGCGGTGTTCGATATCGGTGTTCACCCCCAGCCGGGCATTTATTTTAAAACGGCCAACCTCGGAAAGATCGTAGGTGTCGGCGCTGAAAAACAGATTCTCAAAAAAGGCCGTGGCGATCTCATGGGTCGGCGGACTGCTGGGCCGGAGCCTGCGGTATATTTCAAGCAGGGCCTCTTCCGGAGTATTCACTTTGTCCAGGGCCAGGGTTTTGCGGAAGGAATCGGAAACCTTGATGCCGTCGATGAAGAGCAGTTCGAATTCCGAGATCTTCGCCGCGACAATCTCCTCAAGCATCGTCTCGGTCAGCTCGGTGTTGCACGGGAAAATGATCTCGCCGCTCTTGGGGTCCACGATGTCGCGGGCAAGGAACTTGCCGACCAGACTTTCCGCCTCGATGTCAAAATGGGTGACCCCGGCCTCGAAAATCTTTTTGGCCAAAACCTTGCCGATCTTGCGGCCTTCCTTGGCAATAACCTCCCCGGTTTTCGGATCAACGATATCATGGGTTACTTTTTGTCCGACCATGACGTCGGGGGAAAATTCCTTCTTGAATTTCTTCCGGCTCACGGAGATTTTCTCCGTGTCGTAGTAATAACGCAGCAGTTCATCCCCGCTGTAGCCTAAGGCCTTGAGCAGGGTGGTTACCGGAAACTTGCGGCGCCGGTCGATGCGGACGTAGAGGATGTCCTTGGCGTCAAATTCGAGATCAATCCAGGAGCCGCGCACCGGGATAATCCTGGCGGAGTAGAGGAGCTTGCCGCCGGAATGGGTTTTGCCGCCGTCATGGCTGTAGAAAAGGCCGGGCGACCGCTGCAACTGACTGACAATAACCCGCTCGGTCCCGTTGACTACATAGACGCCGGTTTTGGTCATCAGCGGCATGCTGCCCAGATAGACCGCCTGTTCTTTGATATCGCGGATATTCTGCACACCGGTTTCGGCATCGGTGTCGTAGGAAACAAGGCGGACCGTAATCTTGACCGGAACCTCGTAGGTCATGCCCCGCTGGATGCACTCATCCACGGAATATTTCGGCTCTCCAAAGTTGTACCGCACAAACTCAAGAGAACAGGTACCGTTGAAATCCTGAATGGGGAAAACACTTTTAAAAATCCCCTGCAGGCCACTGTCAGAACGCTGATCCGGCTCGGTGTCCATTTGGAGAAACTTTTCATAGGACAGCCGCTGCATCTCGATGAGATGTGGTATATCAACAATACTCTTGGTTTTAGCGAAACTTTTCCGAACTCGTTTGATAGTTTGCATGCAGCAATACCCTCATCTGTTTAGCGGTAGCGGATGGGAACGGGCTCCCCGGTGTGGAGCGTCAGGAGATGCTTTGTGCCATAAATTACGGAGGCCAAATCTCTCCCTTTGATAAGAACGCAAGAACGCTACGGGGTTTCCCCCGTAGCGTCGCTGCATCTCTTGTTGATCCCTGGGGCTTGGTCAGCCCCAGAATATGCTATATTTTCCTTGCTGAAAGCTGAGAAGCTCAGCAAAAAAACCATACGAAGTTCACACTACTTGATCTCTACAGTTCCGCCGGCAGCCTCGATCTTGGCCTTGATGTCGGCAGCCTCATCCTTGGAAACGCCTTCCTTGATCGGGCTGGGTGCGCCTTCGACCATATCTTTTGCTTCCTTGAGACCAAGAGAGGTGATGGCGCGAACCTCTTTGATAACCCCGATCTTCTTGTCGCCAGCGGTAACAAGAATTACGTCAAATTCGGTTTTCTCTTCCGCAGCGGCACCAGCATCACCGCCAGCAGCAGGCGCGGCAGCCATTGCCACCGGAGCAGCAGCGGAAACACCAAACTTATCTTCAAGTTCCTTGATGAGCTCGGAAAGCTCGAGAACTGTCATGTTGGAAATGAAATCGATTACATCTTGTTTTGATACTGCCATTGCTATATCCTCCAAATACTATTCTTGTTTAGTTGTCGCCCTGACCTTTCTGGTCCTTTATTGCCTGCAATGCATACAACGCCTTTTGCGGAACAGCGCTGAGCACCCGTACAAAGCTGGTCGGAACAGCGAGCATGACTGCAAGCAGTTGCGCGCGGAGCTGGTCCTTGCCAGGCAATGTGGACAATGCCTTCAGATCGTCTGCCGTAAGTAATTTGCCATCTAACACAGCCACCTTGATCTCAAGCTTTGGGTTCGTCTTGATGAACTCAACCAAAACTTTCGCCGGCGCCACCGGATCCCCATCCGCAAAGGTAACGGCCGTTGTCCCTTCCAGGAACTTATCCATGGGCTCAAAGGGGGTTCCTTTGATGGCCCGACGCAGCAAGGTATTTTTTGCGACACGGATTTCGGCGTTGCTCTGCTTGAGGTCACGGCGGAGTTGTGAGATGACAGGCACGGTCAGACCACGATAATCGGAAACAACGGCAAACTTGGCATGGGCCAATCTGCTGCTGAGTTCCTCGACTACCGCAACCTTATCGTCTCGATTCAAATCCTCTACCTCCTTTAAACTAACTACATATTAGGGTTAGCGAGAAGCAGTCGAGGTCGACCGGTACAGACGAATGAGCTCCTTCCATCCTGCGCAAGCTGCTGCTGGCGGAAACAACCCATGTGACGACACTGCGAAAAAGCAATGACATTTCGCCTCGGCAGGCCCGCGCATGGGTCTTACTGAGCCCCATGCGCCGATTAAACCTTGTGGTACCCACGGTCTTTGACGACTTAACTGCTTAAAACAAAATATATAAAAACGCTGGATACAACCAGCGGGAACACCGCCAATTAGGCATGCTTACAGAGAACCCGCAGCTCCATGGGGTCGAGTCTCAGACCTGGCCCCATGGTGGTGGACAAGAATACCGCCTTCAAGTAAACCCCCTTGCTGGAAGAGGGCTTGAGCTGGATAACCTTGTCAACAAAGGCCAGGATATTCTCCTGCAATTTTTCCGTGCCGAAGGAGGACTTCCCTACCATGCAGTGGAGAACCCCAGCCTTATCAACCTTGAAATCAACCTTCCCGGATTTGATTTCCTTGACGACCCGGCCAACATCGAAGGTAACCGTACCGAGCTTGGCGTTGGGCATCAAGTTGCGGGGTCCGAGAATCTTACCGATCTTGCCGACGGTGCCCATCATATCAGGGGTGGCGATGGTTTTGTCAAATTCCAGCCAGCCGCCTTGAATTTTTTCGAGAAATTCATCGCCACCGGCATAATCCGCGCCGGCGTCAAGAGCTTCCTGAACCTTTTCACCCTTGGCGAAAACAAGAACACGCTCGGTTTTGCCGGTGCCGTTTGGCAAAACAACACTGCTTCGCACCATCTGCTCGGCATGACGAGGATCAACGCCAAGATTGAGAGCCAGGTCAACCGACTCGTCAAATTTTGCGTACTTGCTCTGCAACGCAAGAGTAACAGCCTCCTCAAGATTATAGGCCTTGACCGGATCAAGCTGTGCCACACTGTTTTTATATTGTTTGCCTTTCTTTGCCATGGCGATCTCCAAACATTCAAGCCTTCCCACATCAGAAGTGCTACGGTTAACCCATTAATACATCTATTTTAAAAAAGCCGGAATCACGATCAATCAACGATTGTAATTCCGCAGCTCCTTGCAGTTCCTTCGATAATCCGCATTGCGGCGTCGATATCGTACGCATTCAGATCGGGAAGTTTTCTCTCGGCAATCTCTTTGATCTTATCGCGGGTGATTTTGGCCACACGATCCTTCTTGGGGTTGCTTGATCCCTTGCCCAGATTGCATGCCTTGAAAAGCAGGGTTGAGGCGGGAGGAGTCTTGGTGACAAAGGTAAATGATCGGTCAGCATAGACGGTGATCACAACGGGAATTACCGTATCGCCCTCTGCCTGGGTTTTCGCATTGAACGCCTTGCAAAACTCCATGATGTTGACGCCGCGCTGGCCAAGGGCCGGGCCGACAGGGGGGGACGGATTCGCTTTGCCGGCGGGAATCTGTAACTTTATGTATCCTTCAATCTTCTTAGCCATCGCTGGAACTCCCACATATCGGAAACCGTTTCCTGCTCGTTTCTCTGCAACAGGAACCCAGTCAGCCCGACATCATAAATTTAGTGGCCGTTACGAAACAACCATTCCATTGCAACTCAATTCGTTACGACCACTTCTGCCGATCACGATCTTACAATTTTACGATTATTTCCACATAACGGCTTAGCGGAACAAACAACCTCTATATGATGCGCAATTCTTTTCAAAATTGCAAAAAACAGAATCAGCCTTTACTCACCTGAATATATTCCAGTTCCACCGGTGTTTCCCTGCCGAAGATGGAAACCATTACCCGAACCCGACCTTTGTCTGGGAAAACCTCGTCCACCACCCCTTGAAAATTGGTGAATGGGCCATCAATAACCCGAACCACATCGCCGAACTCGAAAGAAACCTTTGGCTTCGGCTTGAGAGCGCCATCCTTGATGCGGCCGATAATCTTCATGGCCTCTTCATCGGATAGCGGCACCGGACTCATGTCGTTGCCGACAAAACCGGTGACCTTCGGGGTATCACGAACCGTATGCCAGGTCTCATCATTGAGATCGACATTTACCAGGATGTATCCCGGGAAAAATTTACGGGATGAGGTTTTCCGTGCACCCTTCACCATCTCGACAACTTGCTCGGTGGGGACCAGAACTTCCCCAAACATCTCTTCCTGACCCGCGTTTTTAACGCGCTCAAGCATGCTGGTCTTCACCTGCTCTTCAAAGCCGGAGTATGTATGAACAATATACCAGTGACGTGCCATAATGCTGTCTCTCTCCCGGCTTACGCTGGTTTCCTACCGCAAAACATAACCGATTATTTTCCCCAGCAGCAGATCAACAGCCCCCAGATAAAAGGAGATGATCATCACCAGTACTACAACTACCGCCGTAGTGCCAACAGTCTGTTTTTTGGCCGGCCAAACGATCTTGCCGAATTCATTTTTCACTTCGGTGGCAAATTCCTTAACCCGACCCGGCCGGAATACGGATTCCTGCTCTGGTTCATTGCCAACTGCTTTTTTGCTTTTGGCCAATCGGTCTTCCTTACTTGCCATAATGATCGTCTCTTCCTGCACAGGCTGATCGTTCTTACACACGATGGGGGTGGAGGTCGGCCAGAACCATGCGCCGATTATCCAAATAACTACTTCGCCCCCTCAAAGCGGAAAAAGGGCGAAGCAATCACAATCTCAAGTCTCTGGCAGGCCAGGAGGGACTCGAACCCCCAGCCCTCGGATTTGGAGTCCGATGCTCTACCATTAGAGCTACTGGCCTAAAAACTATTTCGTTTCCTTGTGCAGGGTATGCGATCTGCAAAAAGGGCAGAATTTCTTAAACTCCAGCTTGCTCGGAGTAGACCGCTTGTTCTTGGTCGTGGTGTAATTCCGTCTCTTGCAGGTCTGACAACCCAATGTAATTATGTCTCGCATCTAGCTTCCTTTTTTTTGCAGTCGCAACCGTGCTGGCGATTATTCGATAATTTTATTGATAACACCGGCGCCCACGGTGCGGCCGCCTTCGCGAATCGCGAATCGCAGACCTTCTTCCATGGCGATCGGGGTAATCAACTTCGCTTCTATGGTCACGTTGTCTCCAGGCATTACCATCTCTACACCCTCTTGCAGGTTCACAACCCCGGTCACGTCCGTGGTCCGGAAGTAGAACTGCGGGCGATACCCGTTGAAAAACGGCGTATGACGGCCACCCTCATCCTTGGACAGGATGTAGGCCTCGGCCATGAACTTCGTATGCGGGGTAATGGAACCCGGCTTGGCCAATACCTGACCGCGCTCGATATCCTCACGCTTCAAGCCGCGCAGCAGCACGCCAACGTTATCGCCGGCCATGCCCTCATCAAGGAGCTTGC
>NZ_JALKCW010000020.1:0-123352 GCF_046883345.1 Hydrosulfovibrio ferrireducens
GATCAGGTCTTCCGGCTTTTTGTAATCGGCAATCAGTTGGTCAAGCACTTCTTTGGAAATGGCCATATCTCTCTCCTTGGTTGGGGGCGAACTTTTCTACCCCCGGAATGGCCATTTACACAATCCTTTTTACACCCTCGAAAGACGACCGCTTTCATGTCAGCGAGGCGTAGGCATTCTTGAATACGGAATCTGCATCGCGTAGCTGGCTTGCGGAATTGTCAACTTCAGCACAGCGTCGCCGAATTTCTTCTTGCCATTCCGCCGACAGGGGATTGTCAGGCATGTCAAGGCTCTCTATCAGTTTTTCGGCCACAAACGCCCGGAGTGCAGGGGGAAGGCCCATGGCCTCATGCATAATTTTTTCTACTGTAACAGCCATAGTTTCACGACTCCTTTCTCCCCTGAATTCGAGGGGAATGCCGAATTCGGATGAACGCCATCAGGTTTTTGGTGACTGATTTCCACCTGTACGACATTCTTTAACAGAATATGGAACACTAAAGAAAAAGTAAAGCGAAGTTCCGTTTAGCTCATCCTGCTCATTGCCATCGGTCGCCCATTCAAGGGGAAAGCTACCTCGTTTCAATCCCTTTTTCGCGCAGATGCGCCTTCACCGCGCTGATGGGCACCTCCTGTCGGTGAAAAATCCCCGCTGCCAGGGCGGCCTCGGCCCCGGTCTCCGCAAAGACCTCGGAGAAATGTTCCACCCGACCTGCGCCGCTTGAGGCGATGACCGGGATGGAAACCGCCTGTCGCACCTGATTGATCAATTCGAGGTCAAAGCCCGAATTGGTGCCGTCCTTGTCGATGCAGTTCAAGAGGATTTCCCCCGCGCCCAGGGCCTCGCAGGAGGTGGCCAGCTCCAGAGCATCGACCTCGCGGCCTTCGCGGCCTCCCTTGATCGTGCACTGATACCAGCAATACTCTTCGCCGTTAGGTCCGGGGAATTTGGTTTTGATGGTGTGGCGCGGGGTGTCAGCCGGCGATTTTACGTATACCCGGCGCGGATCAACGGAGATCACCACGGCCTGGTTGCCGTACACCGCCGAAATCTGCTCGATGGAGCTGGTCCCGGACTTTTTGCCGGTTTTCAGGTATTCCTCCGCAATCAGCACCGCGTCGCTGCCGATGGAGATCTTGTCGGCTCCGGAGCGGAAGTATTCCGAGGCCACGTCCAGGGCCGAGTAGTGTTTGCCGGTGGAGTCGGTGAACTCGCGGATGCCGCCGCCGATGGTGAGCGGCACGAAGACCTGCTCCGAGGTGCGCTGCAGGACCTCAAGCATGGGCTGATCCTTCATGGGGAAGTCCCTGAAGCCGGTGATGTTCAAGAAGGTGATTTCGTCGGCGCCTTCCTCGTAATAGCGGCGGGCCAGCTCCACCGGCTTGCCGAGATTGCGCACCTCGCCCTTGTCGCGCACATCGTACTGGTCGCCCTTGGTCACCACCAGGTCGCCGTTGTCGTTGCTGCGCACATCGAGGCAGGCGATGATCCGTTTGGCGAGCCGGGTTTCCGCCGGGGCGGTGGAGATTTCCATGGGGCTCACAGCGGAAAGATCCGTGGCTTCCAAAAAGTTTTTAAGGATCATAAGCCCGGCGGCGCCGCTTTTTTCCGGGTGGAACTGGCAGGCCGCCACATTGCCCTTCTGCACCGAGCTGATGAACTCCTCGCCGTAGTTGGTGGTGGTCAGCACCCATTCCTCGTTGCCTGCTTCGATGGCGGCCCGGTAGGAGTGGACAAAGTAGAGCTTCTCCTCCGCGAACCCGGCCAGCAGCCGGGAGGGTTTTCTGATATTGATGCCGTTCCAGCCGATCTGCGGCACCGAAAGGGTTGTCTCGGTGAATCTTCTGACCTGGCCCTTGATGATCCCCAGCCCGGCCACGCCCAAGGCCTCCTCGCTTCCTTCGAACAGGGTTTGCAGCCCCAGGCAGATGCCCAGGAATGGCCGGTCGGCCCGGAGGTATTCCAGCAGGGGCTCGACATAGCCGAATTGGTGCAGCCGCTGCATGGCGCTGCCAAAGCTGCCGACCCCGGGGAAGATCAGCTTTTCCGCGGCCAGGATATCCGCCGGAGTTTTGGCGTCGGTAACGGTGAAGCCGAGTTTTTTGATGGCGTTGCGGACGCTGCGGACATTGCCGGCCCCGTAGTCCAGAAGTGTTATGTTCATGGCTGTTCCCAAAAAAAGAGGGGATGCGTCCCCGAGAGCGAAAAGGAAAGACGCTATATTAGACGATTAGCGCGCAGGCAACAATGGGGAATTTTCCCCTTGGTTCGTGTTCGTAATGCTTGCGATAATGAGCGGAAAAAGGCATGATGAAAGCATGTGTTGCGCCGCCTCCATGGCATTGCAGTTCGCCGGTCGCGGTGCGGACCTAACCTCAACCATCAGGAGCATCAATCATGAGTAAAGCCAAGGACACCCAAAAAGCAGTCAAAAAGGAACCGGCTAAGAGCATGAAGGAAAAGAAGGCAGCCAAGCAGGCCAAAAAAAGCGAAAAGACCAAATTCACCCCGCAATGATTAGGCGGAGGCGGCTGCTTCTGGCAATGCTGTTTTTGATTGCCACTAATCTGCAGCCGGTTTTTTGACGTCATTCCCGCGCAGGCGGGAATCCAGAGGAATTAGCCAGGTTGCATGGATTCCCGCCTGCGCGGGAATGACTTGGCTGTGCCGAACGAACATGTGGCGAAAATTTGTACAGGCGGTTGCGGCGCAAGCCCGGCCGCCTTTTTTGCGTGCGGTGTTCTGACTATTTCGGCCGGATTTCCTGCTTGAGCAGGCAGCAGGAGATTCGGTGGCGCGGGCTGCCGTCCGGCAGGTATTCGAGGTTGCCGGGTTGCAGGAGTTTGTTCATCACGCAGCCCTCGGGGATGTCCAGCGAAAAAAGCTTTTTTTCGGTGATCCCGCTGTTTTCAATCAGGCAGTTGTCTTCAATGCGGAAGGTGTGCAGGGGGAAATCCTCGCACAGCGGGCAGAGGTAGACCCGGCCGTTGGGGAAGATGAAGTAGCTCTCCGCCACATTGCCCGCGCACTGAAATTCCTCCCCCGGCTCCAGGAAAACCTTGGGATAGATGACATGGATTCCCCTGCGGGCCGCATCCTTGGCCACTCCGGGGATCACGGCCAGCCACTCTTCCGGGGAGACCTGCAGCTTTGCCTCCTGTTCGCTGGCCGATTTGCCGCGCAACCCGATAACCTGGATGAAGAACCGCTTGCAGCCCAACCGCTCCAACAGCTCGGGCATGGCCGCCAGATGCTGGATATTCAGTTGGCTCACCGTGTAGATCACGCTCACCTCAAAACCCAGACCAATGGCCTTGTGCAGATTGGCGGTGCAGATGGCGAAAACCCCCTCCCCGCGCAGGGCATCGTTGACCGCCGGAGTCGGCCCGTCCAGGCTGAAACTGAGCACGGCCTCGTCGGGTTTGAGCCGGTTGAGCAGGTCGTGGTGCAGAAAGCCGTTTGAATCCACGGTGATGGTTTTGTAGCCCAGGGCCCGGGCATGCCGGATGCCGTGGATCAGGTCCGGGTGCAGGGTCGGCTCGCCGCCCAGGAAGATGACGTTGCTCTCCTTTTTGGGATCATAAAAAAGGGTGAGCCATTGCTCCATGGTTTCGCGGGAAACGGTCGCGGTGCCGTGCTGGGCCGGGTTGATGTAGCAGTGTTTGCACGCGAGATTGCACGCGGTCAGGATATGGAAGAAGATATTGCGTTCGTGCGGCTTAAAATGCAGGGTCTTGGCGACAGGCTGGTTCATGCGGGGGCCGTTCAGGGTTGGGCCAGGGTGTATGCTGCCAGCAGGCTGCCCTGCCAGTAGTTGTTTTCCGGGCCGGTGAAAAAGGATTTGAAAAGGTCCAGACTTTCCTGGCGCAGGATATGGGGCAGGATATGCACCTCCGGCCCCATGGCCTGGTACAGGGGGGCGAGATGGGTGAGCGGTAAGTTCGTGCCGCCGCCCATGGCGTCTTCATACCCATAGACAAAGGTGCGGATGCCGTTGAGCAGCATGGTGGAGTAGCACATGAGACAGGGCTCCATGGTGGAATAGACCGTGAGGGAGTCTCGGGCGATATCCGGCCTGCGGGCCAGCAGATCCCGCAGGGCGACGATCTCGGCGTGATCCAGCTCGTTGGCTGTTTCGTTCCGGCTGTTGGCGCGCCTGCCGAAAGCCACCGGTTCGTTTCCGGCAACAATGACGGCGCCCACGGGAAATTCGTTGCTGGCCAGGGCCTGTCGTGCCTGTTGCAGGGCAAGGTGCATGAATGTTTCGTGCTGCATGGGCAACCTTTAAGTGAGAAGTGAGCCTCTTGCAAAATTCTGCCAAATTGAATGCCCCCTCCCTTGACGGGAGGGGGTCAGGGGGTGGGTGAACAAGCAACCTGCCGATTTCATAGTTGTTTCCCCCTCACCCTAACCCTCCCCCGCCAGGTAAGCGCAGACTCCGAGGGGGAGGGAACTTTTTGGATTTTTGCAAGAGGCTCAAGTGGTTTTGTCTTACCAGTCTGCCCGGAAGCCGTCAAGCCGGAAAGCGGGCGAAACACCATGCTGACGAGGATCAGGGAATGCTTGAAAAACGCCCAAAAATAAGGTAGTGAGTACGGCTGAAAATCAAAAAAAAGCGAGGAGAAACCGATGAGCGCGGAAGATATGCAATGCATCCCCTATGAGGTGGCCAAGAAACTGGTCGGCGCGGTGATGGAAGAGGAGCACCTCCAAGAAACAAACCGGCGGGTGTTGACCGTGTATGGCACCAACGACCAGGAGCTCTGCTGGTTCGACGCCGAGGATATTTTTGCCGAAATGGCGGCCACCGAGGGCGGCGTCCCCAAAAACGACGACGACATGAAGGCCAAGGCCGTGGAGCTGATTCTGCATCAGATCCCGAAATGGGCGGTTGAAGATCTGCTTATAAAAATGGGGCTCGACAAGAAGTAAGGGGCAAGGTGAAAGGGGCAAGGTGAAAGGTGACTAATTTCAACGAATAGTGGTATTTCTGTCTCAAACCTTTAGCCTTTAACCTAGCACCTTTATCCTTTCACCTCGTTTGGCATGGGCGGGATTTTTTCGCCGCCCAGCACATAGCCGCCGTCCATCCGCAGCACCGACCCGGTCATGTAAGTGGCGTCTTGTAACAGAAAGAAGACTGCCGCGATGATTTCTTCGATTTTCCCGGTCCGTTTGAGCAGGATATGCTCACGGATCGCGGCCTGTTGCTCCGCGCTGAGCAGCCCCCAGCCCCGAGTCTGCTCTGCGTGTCTGGTTTCAAAAAATCCCAGCATCAACTCATTGACCCGCACGTTGGGCGCGCCTTCCCTGGCCCAGGTTTCCGTAAAGGAGGAGATGGCGCGATTCGCCGCGGAATAGCCATCGTTAAAGATGAGGCCAGCCGGGCCGCAGCGGCCGACAATCCCGGCGATGGAAGAAAGGGTGATAACCGCGGCTTCGGGATTTTCGCATAAAAGCGGGAGGGCGGAACGCATGACCCACCATTTGGCCCGTAGGGTGGTGGCCATCTCAAGCTCCCATTGCTCCGGGGTGTAATGGCCGTGGACAATGGGCATGCCGCCGCGTTCGATATTGTTGATCAGGATGTGGAGTCCGCCGTAGCGGGTCTGGATGGTGGCGAAAAGCTCCTGGATGGCGGCCGGGTCGCGCAGATCGACCTTGATCGCCAGATGGTCCCCGCCGAGGGCGGCAAGCTCATCCCGCATGGCGGCTGCTTCTTCCGGCCAGTCATGGTGGGTAAGCACAACCGTGGCTCCACCCTTGGCCAAGGCAAAACCGATGGCCTTGCCGATCCCCTTTGCCCCTCCGAGAACAAGGGCTGTTTTGCCTTGAAGTTTCATCAGCGATCCAAGCCTCTGGCAATAGCCGGGGAACGGATTAACCCTTTTTGCCGGCGCCGGTTTTCTTGGGCAAGGGTGCCGGAGATTTCTTTTTCTTTTCTTTCTTGACTGGCGATTTTTTTCCCTTTGCCGAAGGGGAAGCAGCTTTTTTTTGTGATTTTTTCTTTGTAAGGCCGCGGGATTTTTTCTTCTTGCCGACGGGAGGGCCGGAGGGTTCCACGCTCAAGGAAAGCAGGGGGATGCAGGCGACATTCCGGTCCAGGTGAAACGGTTCATCGCTCAGTTTGTAGTCGGTGGTTTGATAGGGGATTCTCAGATGTTGCCCCAGGGAGAGCCGCTCCTGCTCAAGATTGTTGGCCTTCAACAGGGTGGTTTTGCTCAGCTTGTATTTTTTGCGGATGGTGGTCAGGGTTTCCCCGCGTTTCACCACGTGCGTATTGAACTTGGTGACCGTGACCACGCGAACCTTGGGCAGATTCTCGATCACCGACTCCTTCGTGCCAGGCGGCACCCGCAACGGGTAATCCGCTTCGGAAGGCGGGGTGATGGCCTTGGACAGATGCCGGTTGAGGGCAAGAATTTCCTCATCGGGAAGATTGCAAGCCAGGGCGACCGCCTTGATCGGAGTTCCTCGGGGCACGCGGACAGTGTCGTATTCCAGCGGCTCGTCGTAATCAATGTCGTCAAACCCGTACTTCTCCGGATCCTTGGCAATCATGATGGCGGCGATGAGCTGCGGGACATAGAGCTTTGTTTCCGAATGGATATACTGGCTCTGGGCGATCTCCCAAAAATCCTCGGTGTCGGACTGCTTCATGGCCCGTTTGATTCGTCCTTCTCCGGCATTGTATGCGGCCACAGCCAGATGCCACGAGTCAAACTGCTTGTAGAGGTTCGAGAGATAGGCGACCGCCGCCTTGGTCGATTTGACCGGATCCCGCCGTTCGTCAACATACTTGTTGACCTCCAGTCCGTAACTCTTGCCGGTGGCCCGCATGAACTGCCAGGTGCCCACCGCGCTGGCATGGGACGAAACCGTGGGGTTGAAGCCGCTTTCAATCATGGGAAGGTAGGCAAGATCCTCGGGTAGTCCGGCCAGGGAAAGCTCTTTTTTTATCATGGGCAGATAGCGGGACGAGCGGGCGAGCCATTTGGCAAAGGTCTTGCGATGACGGTTCTGAAAATAATCCAGGTAATATTCCACCTGGTTATTCATGGCGAGGGGGAAATCGTAGGGTGCCGCCTCTTCTTCCGCGTCGAGCAAGGGAAGCGTATCCCAGGCGCTGAGTTGTGATAGTTCCCGTATTTCCGGGCTTACTGCAAGGTTGAGCGCGTGAGGGTCCGCCTTCGCCAGGGGTGATTTTTCCTCCGGCGGGGGGGAATTTCTCTGTTTTTCGCGGCTGGGCATGGTTTCCACGGTACTCACGGCAGGGCCGTGATGCTCCAGCGGCGCACAGGCGGCGAAGCTCCCCAGAACCAGGACGGCAACGGTCAGGATGAGAAAATGTCTGGGCCAGAGAGGAAGTGTGACCCTGAAAATCCGTGAATGGGTATGCAAGCAGTGTTTCCCTGCGTGGTAAATTTTCAGGCGTCAACCAATCCGGTATGCCTGGGGGAAAATCATAGAGTGGCTCATGCAGACTGATCAAAAGAATGCTGGGTTTTCCCATCGGGAAATTCTTGCACTATACCAAAATAACGCTCCGCCACTTTTACAGGACAACCTCCTTTCCTGCAATCAAAAAACAGGACGTTGCGCCTTTGTTGCCGCTATTTATATATTTATTTCAGCAAGTTAAGTCGTGTTCGATTTTGGGTGGAGCAGGGGGGCGCTTCTCGCGTCAACATGGATTTCGTTTCCGTGGAAGCGGAGTTTGCTCATTTTCAGGAAAACTCCGCTGCGAGATTTTTAATCAACCGTTATGGTGGGAAAAGAGGGGCGACATGTTGGCGCCCTTTGGCTCCATTGCGTGGCGTGGCAAGAAAAAACTTGCAATATTCATTGATGTTTGAGCAGGATGGAAGCATAATATGATACTGTCTCCCTGCTTTCTGGGGAAGCGGACGCTGTTTCCTGTGGGTCGTTGATTTTTTTCGTTTTGCAAGGAGTGCATGTATGGCAGATGGTCATAAACCATTGTCGGATCTTCTCGATGAAATGGCCTTGAAGATTCTGATGATTGAACCGGGTGACCTTTCCATTGTGGGAGAGTTGCTTGACCTGATAGAACAGTTGTTGCCAGGGCGCGCAGCCGCGGATACGCCGGTGGTTATCCAGCGAATGGCTACCGCGTTCAAGGGCGCTCTTGAAAAATTTATCATGGGCGAGCTGGCCGACTCCGCGGAAAACTATGAGTATCTCGGTCAGTGCATCACCGAAATGCAGGAATCTGCCCGAAAAGAGGGACATCCCGGCGAAAATATTCTTGCCCAATTCTGCGATAACATGAAAAAAATCGGCCTTGCCGTGGATCCCTCCTCGCTTTTGGGCGGCACAGACGCGGCTTTTGCCGGGAAAGGTGATGAGGAAGACGGGCTTCAGGCCGAGGAAGAATGCCTTGTCGCCGCACCTCCGCACGATTCCGGTCCGGCGCAACCCTCTGGGGGCGGCGGGCCGGGTCAGGAGGCAATTCCCGACTTCCTGCAAGACACGGACCTGCTTGCCGGGTTCATCGAGGAAGCCTTTGAGCATCTTGAATCCATCGAAGTCAACGTGCTCGAACTGGAGCAGAGTCCGGATGACCAGGATATCATTAATAATATCTTCCGGCCGTTCCATACGATCAAGGGTGTCTCCGGCTTTCTTAACCTGAAAACCATCAACAGGCTTGCCCATGCCACGGAAAATCTGCTGGATGATGTGCGCAATGGCAAGCGGCCCATGGATTCCGCGGTTATCGACATCGTCCTGACCGTCGGTGACGCGCTGAAATCCATGGTTGAAGACATCAAGGATGTCTTGCAGAATGGGCCGGCCAATTACAAGGATATCGATATCAGCGGTTTTCTGGTTAATATTACCCAGTTGCAAGAGGGAGGGGCTGAAGCCCCGCCGGTTGAACAGATCTCTGCTCCAGAGCCGGTTTCCCAACCGGAGGTTTTCGATGCCGAGGAAGAGCCTGAACCTCCCGCCGTCGAGGAGGAAGCCCCCGTTGCTCCGGCCAGGCCGGCCACCGTTCGGGGGGGCGTCCAGCCTGCCTCCGTTTCGAGGGTTGCCCCCCCGGCGAGTCCAGCCGCCCGCGCTTCTGCTGATTCTGCCCCGAAGAAAATCGGCGCCTCCATCAAGGTGGACGTGGAAAAACTCGATGCCTTGGTGAATGCGGTGGGGGAGCTGGTGATCATGCAATCGCTGGTTCGCCAGAACAAGCTCGTTTCCCGGATCGCCGACCCCAAGCTTACCAAGGATTTTTCCCAACTGACCCGGATCACCTCCGAGCTGCAGCGCACGGCCATGTCCATGCGCATGGTTCCCATCAAGCAAACCTTTGACAAAATGATTCGGTTGGTCCGGGATCTTTCTAAAAAATCAGGGAAAAAGGTTGACCTGATCATGGAAGGCGCCGACACCGAGATTGACCGTAACATGGTGGACTCGATCTATGATCCGCTTGTCCACATGATGCGAAACTCCGTGGACCATGGCATCTCTCCCCCGGCCGACCGGGCGCAGTTCGGCAAGCCGGAAACCGGCACCGTCTATCTCCGCGCCTACCAGAAGGGCGGCAGCATGATGATCGAGATCGAGGACGATGGCGAGGGCCTCAACACCAAGAAAATCAGGAAAAAAGCCATTGAACGCGGATTGATCAGTGAATCCGATGCCCTGTCTGATTTTGAATTGAACAACCTTATTTTTCTTCCAGGGTTCTCCACAGCGGACAAGATTACCGATGTTTCCGGCCGCGGGGTGGGCATGGATGTGGTGAAAAAAGCGGTGGAAAAACTGCGGGGCAAGGTGGAGGTGCAAAGCCAGTCGGGCAAGGGCTCCCTCTTCGTGATCCGTCTGCCCTTGACCCTGGCGATCATCGATGGGATCATTGTCCGGGTCGGCAGTGAGCGGTATATCATTCCCACCATTGCCATTCAGGAGTCCATGCATCCCGAGGAGAAAAACTACAGCACCGTGCATGGCCGAGGAGAGAATCTCTTGGTGCGCGGCGATCTGGTGCCCATTATCAGGTTGTATGAAATTTTTGGCGTAGCCCCTACCTATACCGACCCCTGTGATGCCATTGTCGTTGTGGTGGAGAACGAGGGGCGGCGTCGCGCCTTGATGGTTGATGAACTTCTGGGCAAGGAAGAGGTGGTCATCAAGAACCTCGGCGGCCTTGATGTGCCAGGCGTTGCCGGCGGCACCATTCTTGGCGACGGCAGGGTTGGGCTTATCCTTGACCTGGCTGGAGTCATGGCCAGCAAGGTTGATTGAGTTTTTTCGCAAACAGGCGGAATTGGGGAATGTTTTCATCCCCAGGGGCGGAGCAATCGCCCCGTGGGTCTTTCATGAAAAAGGAGGATGTTGATGGAAGCAGCAAGCGTAGCGCAGAATTTAGGCCCCGGGGCCGAACTGGCAGGGAAATACCTCACCTTTTCCTTGGGAAACGAGGATTACGGGGTGGGCATTCTCAGCGTCAGGGAGATAATCGGGGTCATGGAGATTACGGCTGTGCCGCATACCCCGGCGTATATCAAGGGGGTTATCAATCTGCGGGGCAAGGTCATTCCCGTGCTGGACTTGCGGCTCAAATTCAATATGAACCACAAGGAATATGACGAGAGAACCTGTATCATCGTGGTCGAGGTGCAGGGGCAAACCGCTCCGGTGCAGGTGGGCATGGTTGTGGACTCGGTTTCGGAGGTTTTGAATATCGCCGCCGCTGAAATAGAGCCTCCGCCCTCCCTGGGTTCTTCGTCGGAAACCGAAAATATTCTGGGTATGGCTAAAGTCAAAGGCGAGGTCAAGATCCTGCTCGATGTGGACAGGGTTGTTGGCGAAGGGCTTTTGCAGCAGTTCGCCGCCCAGTAACACCCAGTACAGCGAGCAAGCTTTCCGAAGAGGTGTTGGCGTTGCCTGTGGGGGGCGGGCAGAACCAGTGGGGCTTGGCTGTGGGGATTGTTGTGCGGTAAGCAAACCTAAGTCGCAGGCCGAGAAAGAGTTGTATCTGATTGCAGAGGGGAAGTGAATCTTCTGCAAGGATAACAAGGGAGCGGCTTTGTGGTATTGAACAGTGAAGGACCAAGCAATATTCGTTATCAGCAGCTCAACGACGGGTTGTTTCAGAAATTCAGCGACCTGGTGTATGAAAAAACCGGGATCTTTCTGAAGCCGGAAAAAAAGGAGCTGCTGAACGCCCGCCTCGGCAAGCGGCTGCGAGCCACCGGAATAACGTCGTTTAAGCAATACTATGAGTATGTCATCAACGACAGGTCCGGGGATGAGCTTGTTCATCTCATTGACAACGTTTCCACTAATTTCACCTCTTTTTTCCGGGAAAATTCCCATTTCGAAATCTTGAGCTCCACGGTTTTGCCCGCCTTTGTCAAGGAGGGGCGGGGGAAAAGCAAGGAGATTCTTCTGTGGTCCTCCGCCAGTTCCTCCGGGGAGGAACCATACACCATGGCCATGGTGGTGGAGGACTTTGTCAGCCGCCATCCGGGGATGCGCTACCGCATCATGGCCACGGACATCTCCACCCGGGTTTTGGCCCAGGCGAAGCGAGGCGTGTATGCCGATGAAAGAGTGACCAAGGTTCCCACGCCGTTCTTGAAAAAATATTTCCAGAAAGGGGTGGGAAACTCCGATGGCTATGTGAAGGTGAAGGATGAACTTCGGAGGATGGTGCACTTTGACCGGTTCAATCTCATGGGCGATTTTCCTTGGCGTGCGGCCATTGATGTTATTTTTTGCCGAAACGTCATGATCTATTTCAACCGGGAAACCCAGCAGGAGCTGGTGAGCAAATTCCATGAGGCGCTTACCCCGGGCGGATATCTTTTTATCGGCCACTCCGAAAGCATCAGCGGGTTGAAGCATAATTTCACCCAGGTTGACGCAACCGCGTACATGAAGCGATGAAGGTTGTTGCCTTGGGGGAGACGCCTGAGGCAATGACGGTTACAGGACAGAGAACGCATGAAGATAATCGTTGGCATTTCAGACATGAAAGTCAGCAACAAGCCAGAGGATGTCCTGATCACCTATTCCCTCGGTTCCTGTATCGGCGTGGTGATCTGGGATCCGGTGGCCAAGGTGGGTGGGTTGCTGCATTATATGCTGCCGGATTCTTCCCTTGACAAGGAAAAGGCTGAACTCAAGCCCTTTATGTTTGCGGACACCGGGATACCCAGGTTGTTCAAGGAAACGTACAAGTTCGGAGCCCTGAAAAACCGTTTGATCGTTAAGGTGGTCGGCGGCTCGCAAATCATGGACAGCGCCGGGATCTTTAATATCGGCAAGCGAAATCAGGCGGTTCTGCGCAAGATGTTCTGGAAGAACCAGATCATGCTCGCCAAGGAAGATGTCGGTGGCACGGGGAACCGCACGGTGAGTTTGGAAATCGGAACAGGGATTACCCACTTGAAGGTTTCAGGAAGAGGGGAGTTTGAGTTATGAGCCGTCTGGATGAGATACTTTCCCTGGTCAAGCATGTCCCGCCTTTTCCCAAGGTGGCCCAACGTGTTTCGGAGATGCTGAACGATTCCGAGGTGAGTGCTGCGGCCCTGGCCGAGGTTATCCAATACGATCAGGTGATTACGGCCAATGTGCTAAAAATCTGTAACGCCGCCTATTTCGGTCTCTCCCGCAAGGTTTCTTCCTTGGATGAGGCATTGGTTATCGTGGGCAATGACACCCTCAAGGATATCATCATTACCAGCAGCAGCGCCCGCTTTTATAAGGGCGCCGCCGGAGAGGGGTATAAGCTGGATCAGGGCGAGTTGTGGAAGCATTCCATTGCCGCCGGCATAATGGCCAAGGAGCTGGTCAACTATGTCAAGGGCGTTGAGCCTGGAAGCGCGTATACCGCCGGGCTGTTGCACGACATCGGCAAACGGTTTCTAAGCAGTTTTGTTGCCGATGATTTTAAGAAAATCATGATGAAGGTGGTTCAGGACAACTGCTCTTTTGTCGAGGCGGAGAAGGAGCTCTTGGGAGCCTCCCACGCCGAACTCGGCGGGATGATCATGAGCCAATGGGATTTCCCCAAGGAGATAGAGTTGGCGGTTTTGCAACACCATGAACCCGATGCCTTGGAAAAGGATCCCCTCACCGCCATCGTGGCCCTGGCCAATGCCCTGGTGATCAGCATGGGGATCGGAGTCGGCGCCGATGGCCTGTCCGTGAGAGTGCAGGGGGGAGGGCTGAAAAGATTTGGCATTACGCCAATGCATCTTGAGCTCTGCATGGCGAATCTTCTCACGGAACTCGATCGGGCTCAGGAACTTTTTCATATTTAGAAGGGTTAGGTGAAAAAAAACAGTGCTTGCACGGGAAGTTTTCACGGTTGGGCATGCCAGACAGTATTTCGGCGCCGTTGGCACTGCGGTTGCGTTTTTGTGCAAACAACGGTTCGGCAAAAGTAAATTCATCCCCTGCGTAGGCGCCGGCCTACTGGTCCGGCTGGAGCAGCAGGGGACAGGACAGGCGTAAGACAACGAATGTCCAGAGTGGGATAATTCAAGAAGGCGGGAGAGAGGGCGATGGCTTTCAATATTTTGGTGGCAGATGACTCTGAGACCATGCGGGCCGTGATCAAAAAAACCGTGAGCATGTCCGGAGTGCCTGTCGGTGAGTTCCATGAGGCGTGTAACGGCAAAGAGGCCTTGGCTATTTTGGCTGAAACCTGGATTGATGTTATTTTGTCAGACATCAACATGCCGGAAATGGGCGGGATGGAGCTCTTGAAAAAGGTCAGTGAAGATGAGGATCTGAGGAAAATTCCCCTGATCTTCATTACCACCGAGGCCAGCGATGCCCGGAAGGAAGAGGCGCAAAAGTTCGGGGTTGCCGGTTATGTTAAAAAACCCTTCCAGCCGGAGACCATCAAGGCCATTCTGTACGAAGTGCTGGAAAAGGCTTACGCGCACAGGCTTGAAGAGCAGCCCGGCGCGGAAGATGCCGGCGAGAGTGATTTTTAGAGGAAGATTTTTCTGCGCAGCCATGTGAACAAGGGACGGCATGGGCTTTGCGGCTGACCCGGGGCGCAGGATACGGGTGATCGATTATTGGGGAAAAAGCCGGGAGGATGGCTGACATGGATCAGGATTTGCGGCGGGTTATATTTGAAACGTTTTCAGAGGTGTTTGAGACCATGTTTTTCACTTTTCTGGAGCCGCTTGAAGAGACGCCGGGAAAGGAGGATCTCGGCCAAGGCAGATTTGTTGAAGCAGCGATCAGTTATTCCGGCGGTTGCAATGGCAGATTCCTTTTTTATTTTCCGTGGGAGCTTGGCAAGAATATTACCGTGAATTTTCTCGGGGTTGACGAGGATGAGGTGCAGGAAGGGCAGGTCAAGGATACGGCGGCGGAAACAGCAAACATGGCCATCGGCGGTTTGCTGGGCAAGCTGGATCCTGGCGGCAAGGCTTCGCTGGCTATTCCCCAAGCCCGGGTGCTTGCGGAATTTTCCCCAGAGACCTTGCTTGGCGAGTCGGGCCTGTGCATGTTTAACACCGAATTCGGGATTCTCTGGGTTGTGGGAATACATGCGTAGAATGGGTAAATCCGGAAAATAGCGCGTTGTTTTTTTGAACGAGCAAAAAGACAAGAAGAGATTATGAGAAAAATACGCGTACTTGTGGTGGATGATTCCGCGGTGGTCCGTAAGGTTTTCAGCGAGGAATTGTCACACGAAAAGGACATCGAGGTTGTGGCCACGGCCCCGGACCCCTATGTGGCAAGAGATAAGATCGTTGCTCTCAAGCCTGATGTGGTGACGCTGGATGTGGAAATGCCACGGATGGACGGCATTACCTTTTTGAAAAAGTTGATGCGGTATTTTCCTCTTCCGGTCATCATCGTCAGTTCCCTGACCAAGGCGGGGGGGGCCCTGGCCATGGAGGCCATGGACAGCGGGGCGGTGGATGTCATCTGCAAGCCGGGCGAGGCCTATTCCGTCGGCGACATGAGCGCCCAGCTTGCCGAAAAAATCCGGGCCGCCTCCCATGTCAACATGGCGCAACGGGCCATGCACCTTGCCTCGGTTCGACCCGCCGATGCGCCCAGGCTTTCGCTGACCAAGACGACCAATAAATTGATCGCCATCGGCGCTTCCACCGGCGGCACCGAAGCCCTGAAGGATGTTCTCACCCAGTTTCCTGCGAATACGCCGGGGATCATGATTGTCCAGCACATGCCCGCCAACTTTACCACCAGTTTTGCCGAGAGGCTGAACAGCCTGTGTCAAATCCGGGTAAAAGAGGCGCAGGACGGTGATTCCGTGGTGCCGGGCACCGCATTGCTTGCCCCAGGGAATTTTCATATGGTGCTGCGGCGAAGCGGCGCCCGCTATTATGTGAATATCAAAAGCGGCCCGCTGGTTTGCTATCAGCGCCCGGCCGTGGATGTGTTGTTTAATTCGGTGGCTGCCTACGGCGGGGCCAACGCGGTTGGCGTTATCCTCACCGGCATGGGCAAGGATGGCGCTCAGGGCATGCTGAAGATGAAAGAGGCCGGTGCGCAAACAATCGCCCAGGATGAAAAAACCTGTGTTGTTTTCGGGATGCCCAAGGAGGCCATCGCCGCCGGCGGAGTGGATAAGATTGTGCCGCTGCTCGATATCCCCGCCGAAGTCATGAAGATGCTGTAGCGCTTGTCTATAAAGAAATAGTATGTGCTCGCAGTAACGTCTCCTGTTCCAGAAGAAGCAGTGCTTTTTTCATCGCCTGCCCCCCGGCAAATCCTCCCAGCCCGGAAGAGCCTGTTACCCGATGGCAGGGAACAATAAGGGCGAGCGGATTTGCGTTGCAGGCCTGTCCCACCGCCCGTGCGGCGCCGGGATTTCCCAAGGCCTGCGCCAACTCTTTGTAAGTTTTTGTCTCTCCATATGGGATTTCGGCAATGCGCTCCCATACGGATTTCTGAAACATGGTCCCCTTTTCCACAAATGGCGATCTGGGCAGCGGCGGAAATTTTCGCCGCTGCCCCTCGAAAAATTCGCCAAGCAGTTCGGCAAAACAAGGGGAGCGGGTCGTTGCTGGCATGCCTGTCATCCCGAGGCGGGTGTGCAGCCACTGTTTTGCCATTTCGTGTCTTTCCGGGGAAAAAGTGAGATGGATCGGAAAGCCCTCAAGGCAAATTATCTGGCAGCGTATTTCCCTGAAAGCATAGGGGAAGGCAAGATAGTGAGTCGCGTGGTCCGGCATCGTCGTTCTCCTCAAAATATTGGGATATTGTCTTCATGATAACACGGCTGCGTTCGATAAGAGGGGTACGGAGAAGGCTTCGGCGCGGGTTTGTGAGATTGGCGGCCCCAGGCACCATCTCCGCTTGACACGGGACACCATGTTTCGCCCGGAGTGAACATGTATTTTTTTAAAGGCTGGAAAAACAATAAATCAACAAGATGGGATAAAAACCTCAAAAAAAACTTGATTTTACAGGCAAGTATAAATTATAGCTAAATACAGATCTAGTAATTTGAAATTATACGCTTTTTCCGAATTAACTTTTTTTGCCGGGATGTGGATACGCCATGGGTTCTTTTTTTTGCCGACGCCTTCTCTCTGTTTTCTTGCTTGTTTTTCTGCTCGCTTCTCCGGCAGGTGCGCAAAATGATGTAAAGAAGACCAAGGGGGTATCTCTTAAAACGTCGCACAAGTTTGTGCCGAAGCAGGCCAAGGCAAAGAAAAAACAGTACAAAAAGGCTCGGACAGCCAAGCGTCCTTCCGTGCAAGAATTGAAGCGCAAGGTGGCAGAGCAGTACAATGTCGTAGCCGCCGAGGTTCCCACGGAGCTGCAAGGGAAACTTACCTGCCGCAGCGCATATGTCATGGATGCCAAAACCGGCAAGGTTTTATACGACCTCAGTGCGGATCGGCCTGGTCAGCCGGCCAGCACCATTAAAGTGCTCACCGGACTCATTGCCATTGAAAGTTTTACTGGCAATGAGATGGTGCGCGCCAGCGCCTATGCCGCAAACATGCCGGCCTCGAAGATATATCTGAGAAAAGGCGCTTCCTATCAGGCCAGCGATTTGATTAACGCCGTGCTGCTTGCTTCGGCAAACGATGCCAGCGTGGCCCTGGCGGAAAAGCTTGCCGGTTCCGAGCAGGCCTTTGCCAGATTGATGACCAAAAAGGCCGAGGCGCTCGGCGCGCAGAACACCATCTGTAAAAGTGCCAATGGCTTGACCCGTCCCGGTCAGCAAACCACGGCCCGTGATTTGGCCACGGTATTCAACCGGGCCATGCGCAACCCCGAGTTTGCCGAGCGCATGTCCACCCTCAAGGTGCACACCAGCGACGGCAAGGTGTTGCGGAGCCATAACAAAGCCCTGTGGACTGTGGATGGCGCGGTTGGGGGGAAAACCGGTTATACGGCGGCGGCCGGGAAAACCTATGTCGGTAAGTTCCAGCGGGATGGCCAGGCCATTGTTGTTGCCTTGTTGGGCAGCGCCTCCATGTGGAATGATATCGCCACCCTGGTTGAGCACGGGTTTAGCAAACAGGAAATGATCGCCTCCCGTCACGATGGGGATGCTGTCGCTGGAGTACAGGTCTCGCAGGTCAGCCGGCAGGACCCTGGCGAGAAACATGTGGATTATGCCATGTTGACCCTCTCCGGGCAGAAGAAAAAAATCAAGATGTAGCAGTTTCCCACCAGAACACAAGCAAAGCCGACAGGAATCAGCCTGTCGGCTTTTTTTGTTGAAAGCGACAGCGTGGAATTATGATTACCAAGGAAGCAGTGAGGGCGGATTTTTCGGCTGCGGCGGAAGGGAAGGCCTCGGGCAAGTCCGCGGAGCTGGTGCGGCGTCTTGAGAAATACCGGGAGGCCAAAAGGATATTCGTCGGACCCACCGCACGATTGCAGCAGGTCAGGATCAACGCCCTGACCGACGGCAAGGAGCTGTTGGTGCCCGCGCCGGGCTTGAAGGAAGGGTTTTACCTTCTGGCCCCATACGAAATACCCTTCAAGCACCTGGCCTATGCCGTTGGGTATAAGGGACTTGCCCAATACGGTCGCCGGGTTGCGGTGGAGGAGCTGTGTCAGGGACCTGTCGGTCTGCTGGTCACCGATTGTCTGGCCGTGGATCCGGGGGGATATTTTGTCGGTGATGGCAAGGGGTTTTTCGACCTTGCGGTTGCCATTCTTGCCGAGCTGCGCGGTCTTGCCCCTGAAGCCGAGGCCTATGGCCTGGGAGAGCAGGCACAGATTCTGGACCAGGAAATCGAGCGGGGCGCCTGGGATATCCGCCTCAATGGCTTCATAGCGCCGGAGGGCATTGCCCTGAGCAGCGCGGGCACCCATGTGGACCGGCGGGTCTTGTGGGACGAGCTGGAGCCGAAAAGGGTCCGCAAGATAACCCCGCTGTGGAAATTGAACATGCAAATCAAGGATGCATTGAGCCAGGCGGCGGAAAATCGAGAGTGAAGGGGGCCGGTTAGGTTCAGGCCTTGTTCCATTTGAAGATCGGGGTAAGGCCGCAGAGCTGCGCGTAGGCGCCGATCTCCTCCCGAAGCTCTTGTACATAGGGGCAATCCCATATTGCCAGCAGCTTGCGGCGGGCGATATATGCCGGTCTTTCAACGGTATCATGCTCGGGCAGCCGTTCCAGCGCATAGGGGAAAATCTGTGGCCGTCTGCAGGTGTCAGGTCTGTCCGGATATATCGTGCATCCGCCGCTGGTTCGCTCAAGGTTGGGGCAGGCGCCCTCTTTCGGCAGAATGAGACTCCAGTTTTTCTTCCAGTGGTACAGGGCCGGAGGGGCCTGAAAGAATGGCGCGCCTGCCACCAGCAGCGGCGGCTCGGCATAGGGGTCGGTTTGCCTGCTTTCTTCGGTGTCGATTTTGGGGATGCTGAACAGGGTGGTTTCTTGCTCGTGCAGGGGGATCTCAAAAAAAACCTGATCCATCTCCCCGCTCGGCCCCAGGCAGCAGAGCGTGCAGCCGCACGGCCCGCACAACAGGCTGTTGATTTTTTCCAGCTCACGGGCGAGGATCTGCTGGGTCACCAGAAGTTCAAGGGATTCGAACCGGTCCAGAGGCTTCAGGGTTTCGTCGAGGACCAGCGGGTCCTCTTGCCCGGGATATTTAAGCTGCTCGAACAGTTGCAGGTCTTCAAGATAGGGTAGGAGCAGCGCTTTGGGATCAGGGTAGGTGCTGGCCGCCATCTCCACCGGTTCGTTGAATTCATCGAGAATCGGAGCGATGCGCTCAAAAGGGCCGGTGATATAGAGCATCTGGACAATGCGGACCAACGGGAGGATGGGGTTGGCCAGCATGGCTGCTCCCGTTGCGAATAGTGGGGATTTTTTATCGATCATGGCGCCAAGTAATACCGACTTTTGCCCCCCAATGCAAGAGGGGGATTTTTTCTCCGGCGCTCTTTCTTGACCGGGTTGGGGAGAAGGGGTACTATGGCGGGGCTTGGATTTTATCAACGAAACGGTCTTGGTGGTTGGCATGGATGATTTTCAAAAACAGGCACTTACGGAACATCTGACCGAGCTGCGCACCTGCCTGATCTATTCCCTGCTTGCCACGGTGGCAGGGTTTGCCTTGTGCTATTCCTACAGCAAGGAGCTGGGGCAGTTGCTGTTCAAGCCGCTGTATGCGGCCATGCCGGAAAATTCCAGCCTGATCTTCACCTCGTACCAGGAAGGGTTTTTTTTTATCTAAAGCTTTCCCTGGTTGCGGGGCTTCTCCTGGCCAGCCCGGTGATCTTCTACCAGCTCTGGCGTTTTATCGCCCCAGGACTGTACCAGCATGAAAAACGGGTGATGCTGCCGTTCACCCTGCTCTCCTCGCTGTTCTTTTTCGGCGGCGCCGCCTTTGGCTATTTCGTTGTTTTTCCTCCGGCTTTCAAGTTCCTGCTCGGGTATTCCAATGACTTCTTGAGCCCCATGCCCACGGTAAAGGAATATTTTTCCCTCTGCCTGCGTTTGCTCATTGCCTTTGGGGTTATTTTCGAGCTGCCCGTCTTCATGGTGCTGCTGGCCAAAATGGGCGTGGTGAATGCGGCTTTTCTCAACCGGCATCGCAAGTATGCCATCCTGCTTTCCTTTGTCATCGCCGCGATCCTCACCCCCACCCCGGATGTGATAAACCAGTGCCTCATGGCCCTGCCCTTGATCGTGCTCTATGAGGTGAGTATCGTCGCGGTCTGGTTGCTGGGGAGAAAGCGGTTGGCCGGGTTTGGTGAAACTGGGAAGATTGATTGATGGGATTTGGTGGGCAAAGTGTCAGTCATGAGTGGCTTCGGCGTGCAACTTCAAGCCCAGGGCATGCACGACTTTGAGGATGGTGTCAAAACCTGGGCTGCGCTCCCCGGAAAGTGCTTTGTACAAACTTTCGCGAGACAGGCCTGCATCGCGTGCTACCTGGGTCATGCCCTTTGCGCGAGCAATATCCCCCAGAGCCTTGGCAATAAATGCCGCATCGCCGTTAGCCTCTTCAATGCAAGCCTCTAGGTAAGCTGCCATTTCTTCGGGGGAGCGAAGATGCTCGGCGACATCATAGCGTGTAGTCGTTGTCTTGGTTGTCATTCGGTTTTATCCTTCTGCAAGTTGCAGGCGAGGTGTAAGGCGGTTTTGATGTCGCCGGCTTGTGTGCTCTTGTCGCCACCAGCCAGCAAGATTACCAGCTCGCGCCCGCGCTTTGTGAAATATACCCGGTAACCGGGGCCGTAATTGATCCGTAATTCCGAGACGCCTTCGCCTACCGGTTTGACATCCCCGGCGTTTCCTGCCGCTAAACGCTCAACCCTAGCCTGGATGCGTGCGCGTGCTTTAATGTCGCGCAGCCCATCAAGCCACCGGGCATATTTTTCCGTTTTCCGGATTTCGATCATGCAATAAGTGTAGCCACCAGGATACATAATGTCAATACGGAAAACGGCTGAGTGGGTTTGGCGAGGGCGGGAAAGTAGATGGGGCCGCAGAGTAAACGCGTCGATCTTTTTTATACGAAAAGAACCAGCTCTGAATATTGAATAAGCACTTTGTCGGCTGTCATAAGGTTGAGCGGTTCGCTGACCGCTTGGGCGATCAGCATCCGGTCAAAAGGATCACGGTGGATGTCGGGAAGACGCCGCACTGTGTCGGCATGCTCCCAGGTTACGGGTAATGGCTCGAACCCGGTCGCGGGCAGCGCCTTCATAAAACGGTCTTGATCGATCTTGAGCTTGCCCAGGGCCGCTTTGATGCTGACTTCCCAAATGGACACCGCGCTGGCATACACCACGGTTGCCTTGCTGATTGTCTCTTTTGCCGTCGAAGTCAAGGCGGCATCGTTTGTCATAACCCAAAGCAGGACATGGGTATCGAGCAGTAACCTCATTTGGCGCCCTCAAAGCCAGCCAAAACATCTTCGGGCAGCGGGGCATCAAAATTCTCGGCAATTTCCACCTCGCCTTGCATCAACCCGAATTGAATTTTCCGTACTGCTTCACGCAGGGGAACCAGCCGAGCCGCTGGTTTTCCTGCCTTGGCGATGATGATTTCCTCCCCGTGCATGGCTGTGTCAACCAGTTTTGAAAAATGGGTTTTTGCTTCGTGGATATTGACATTGCGCATGGCGTTCTCCTTGTCCGATAGTGATCCTGGATTCTAGACTTAGTCTAGTCGAGTCCGTCTAAATTTTCAAGCCCTACAAAAAACGCAGGGTTCTGGTTGGTTGCTTGGGCAGTCTTGCTGGTTGGGATGTGGAAAAGGAGGGGGAAATAATGGGGCTCAGGCAACCACATCGATGGCTTTGCCGCGCAATTGCTGCTGGCTGGCCCTGGTCGCCTGCTGTTCATCGGCTTTGGCCGCCCGAACCCTTTCGGCGGCTTGTTGTTCTTCGGTTTTGGCTGTTTGCAGCCTTTCGCGGGCAGCGTCTGCCTGGGCCCTTGCCTTGTCGGTGTCTTGGGCCTTTTGTTGCCGGTAGTCTTGGGCCTCGCGCACCTTCTGCGCTGCTTCCCGGCGGGCCGTGTCGTACAAGGGAGAGCGGTTTGCTGATTGGGGGGGCTGAGTTGATAGCCTGTCAATTGGGGGCGCCATCTTCTTTTCCTCCACTACTCAAGCTATATTCATTCCGCGGGCAGTGCCTCTGGATTGTTTCCTCGAGACTCTTGCGAAACTCTTTCAAATTGACTCCCCCTCCCCTCGACGGGAGGGATTTTTTGAGGAATTTTGCAAGAGCCTTCAATACTATTTCTTATATCATATATAATAAGCTGTAATCAAGAAAATGCCAGGCGTGATTCTGCGCGATGTTTCAGCCGGTTGGGTTGACCCCCCCTGCGGGCTTGATGGTTGGGGGGAAATGTAAAAAGAATGAAAAAGGTTTAAGTTGGCGACGGCGCTATCCGATATGAAAATCATGGGGACAATAAGAACCAAGGAGGTGCCGCCACCGAGAGATAAAAAACTGATTGTTCGATGATCGAGTACTTTGAACTAGCACAAGCTGTATAAAGAAGAAGTTGGTCCAGCAAGGATGCCGGGCCTGCTCGTAACACAACCAAACATGGAGGTTTCATCATGGCTATTGTCGTTAACACAAACATTTCTTCACTCACCGCCCAACGGAATCTTACCGGCTCTGGCAAACTTTTGAGCCAATCTCTGCAACGGCTCTCTTCCGGTCTGCGGATCAACAGTGCCAAGGACGATACCGCAGGTCTGGCCATCTCCACCCGGATGAGCGCCCAGGTTCGTGGTTTGAATCAGGCCGCCCGGAACGCCAATGACGGTATCTCCCTAGCCCAGACCGCTGAGGGTGCCATGGGCGAGATCACCAACAACTTGCAGCGTATCCGTGAGTTGGCCATTCAGTCCGCCAACTCCACCAACACCGCCACGGACCGCGCTTCTCTGGATGCGGAATCGACCCAGCTCATCGCGGAAATCACCCGTGTTGCCACCCAGACCCAGTTCAACGGCCTGGGTTTGTTGGATGGTACCTTCACCAGCAAGGCCTTCCAGGTCGGCGCCAACGCCAACCAGACCATTACGATCGACAGGATTGCCAATGCACAAGCCACCGCATTGGGAAGCAACACCTTGACGGGTGCTGGCACGATCATTGGCGCGGGCGGTGTTGGTGCCACCAAGGCCGCTGCAGCGGACCTCACCGGCGGTAACCTCGTGGCCATAGAGTCTGATCTCACGATCACCACCCTCAACGGCGGCACTACATCTGCTATCAGTTATGCCGCCCTTGCCGATGCCAAGGCCATCGCCACTGCCATCAATAATGCCGGAGCCGGCGTCGGTGTGACCGCCACCGCCACGAACACCGCTAGTATAGGCACCTTGGGCTCAGCCGGCGATATCACCATGACGCTTAACGGGAGTGCCATCTCGGCGACCGTCGCTGATACGACCGACCTTACGGCCTTGATGGGCGCCATCAATGGTGCGCAGGCCGCCACCGGGGTGACCGCCACTTTTACCAGCTCCACCTCGAAGGCCGCGTTGACCCTGACGACGGCCGATGGCCGTGATATCAGTGTTCTGGACTTCACCAACACCGGTGCCACCAAGACCGTTAATTTTTCCGGTGTAGTGTTGACCGGCGGTGCGGCTACCGACTCCTCCATCAAGAGTGGTGTGATTTCGCTTGCAAGCACCAAGGGCGCCATCACCCTGGCCAACGCAAACCTCGATGTGTTTAGTACAGCGACCCAGCAGAGTGCGTTTTCTGCTGTGGCCAACCTTAGCCTGACCACCGACACTGGTGCGCAGGCTGCTATCGCTGTCGTTGATGCCGCGTTGGGTCAGATCAGTAGCTCTCGAGGCAATCTCGGTGCTATCCAGAACCGTTTTGAGTCCACCATTTCTAACCTGATGAACGTATCTGAAAACATTTCTGCCGCGCAGTCTCGGATCGTTGATGCCGACTTTGCGGCGGAAACCGCCAGTTTGACCAAGGCTCAGATTCTGCAGCAGGCTGGTCTGGCCATGCTGAGCCAGGCTAATCAGGTACCGCAGGCAGCTCTGACCTTGCTTCAGGGCTAATTAGGTAGTCGTTCGTAATTATTAAAATCCCCATTGGGGAGGCGGATTTTCGCCTCCCCAATGGGGGATTCCGCAAGGCGGGAGAAAACCATGGCTATCGGTGTAAACGGCTTAATGTCCGGTCTCGATACCGAGTCTATTATCAGCCAAATGATGTCGGTTGAGCGGCGTCCTATTTCGCTCCTCCAACAGCAGGGAGCTGTTTATCAGGCGAAGATTTCCGCCCTGGGAACCCTGAAGGGGGCGTTGGCCGATGTGCAGACTGCGGCGGCTGCCCTGAAGGAGACCAATCTTTTTGCCGGTTTTTTGGCAACCACAGGTGATGCCAATGTGTTGACTGCCTCTGCCTCTGACGCGGCGGTGGCGGGGACCTATCAGGTGACGGTCAGTACCTTGGCCAAGGCTCAACAGGTGAGAGGCTCAGCCTTTACGGCCAGCAGCGAGGTGGTGGGCACCGGCACCCTGACTATTCAGGTGGGGACCAATACCGCGGTTAATGTAACGATTGATGGCACCAATAATACCTTGGCAGGCATTGCCCAGGCCATCAATGATGCAGGCACCGATGTTACGGCCGGGGTGGTCAACGATGGACTCGGCAACTACTATTTGACCTTGGCCAGCAAGGAAACCGGAACCAGCAACACCATCAGCCTGACCATGGCGGATGATGACTTAGTTAATGACGACGCCAACGGGTTATCCAAGCTTTATGACAACCCTGCAGGGCAGAGCATGTTCGAGACTCAGCCTGGGGGCAATGCCGCGCTTAAGGTGAACGGCATTGATGTAGTGCGGGCAAGCAATACCATCGATGACCTGCTGGAAGGCGTCACGCTGACCTTGAAGGCGACGGACCCCGATCCGATTGAGGTGAAAGTTTCAAGGAATGTAACCAGTATTACAAGTAAGATTACGGCCTTTATTGATAAATATAATGCTGCCCTGACCCGCTTGAAAGACTTGCAGGTTTCGGATCCGGAAGGCGGGGTGGTCGGTATCCTGCAAGGGGACGCCACCGCCCGTATTCTTCAGGCCAGGTTGCAGAATTTCCTCTATTCCCCGGTGAGTGGGGTTGACAGTGCGGTCAACACTCTGAGCGCCTTGGGGGTGAGTGCGGACAAGGAGGGCAAGCTGAGTTTGGACTCCGCTGTCTTCAGTGCCGCGTATGAAGAAGATCGAGAAGGTGTGGTGCAGTTTTTCACCCAGACCACTGCGGGTAGTGAAGGGTTTGCAGTCCAGGTGGATTCCTTTTTGGATGGTTATCTGCAAAGCACCAGTGGGTTGTTGTCCGCCAAAGAGGATGGTCTTGAACGTTCCGTTGAGCATATCGAGGACCAGATAGGAAGGATTGAATTGCGGCTGACCAAGCGGGAAGAAGTTTTGCGGCGGCAGTTCGAGTCGCTGGAATTATTGATGGGCCAATTTCAGAATACTTCTGGCGCGTTGAGTCAGCAGTTGGATGCGCTCAGTAACCTGAATGCGCAGATTTCCAAAAAATAAAACTTTAATTGCCAAAAGGGTACTCTCTATGAATGCTTACGCGAAGAACGCTCGTGCCGCCTATGTGAAAAATAACCTGGAGAACCTGAGCCGGGAAGAGATCGTGGTGAAGCTATACGAGGCCTTACGTATCAGGTTGCAGGCGGCCATTGAAGAAATCAATGACGGGAATATCGCGAAAAAGGCGGAACATCTGAGTCGGGCTCTTGCCATCGTTCTTGAGCTGCAAGCTTCGTTGGACATGGAGCAGGGCGGCGAAATCGCCGCAAACCTGAACGATTTGTATGATTATCTGGTGTCCGACTTACTCATGGCTAATTTGAAAAACGACACGCAGAAGATCGAGGAGGCCCTGAAGGTGGTGGAGCCCCTGCTTGAGGCGTGGACCGAGATCGCCAAGGGAAAAAAGTCGGAGGCAAAGTCGGCGGATGATGCAGTTGGCTATGTCGCGGATAATACTGACATGGGCTTTAAGGCGATCAATTATTAAGCCTCGGTTGTTCCGGGGATGATGGGTGGAGCGATGTACAAGTGGATTCTTGAGCTCACCGAGGAGATAGAGACCGTTATCCCCACCGATGACCATGCTCGGTTGGAGGAGCTTCGGGTCCGTCGTGCCGAGGCCTTTGCCGCGATCGAGGCGCAAGGGGAGCAGGCTTCGCAAGAGGCAATTGCGCTCATCGAGAAGATTCAGGAATGCGAAAAGCGTTGCCGGGAGCAGGCGCTCCGCAAGCTGGCTACGCTGAAGAAGGATATGGATGTAATCCGCAAAGGCAAGCGGTTGGAAAAGGCGTATGGCCGGTTCGTCGGCAATGTTTGAAATTGTTTATTGAGCAGGGATTAAATGAGTCATGCCCGAATTTTTTAGTCGGGCATCCACCCCCTGGACTCCCGCCCCGTCTCCGATCTGGCCGAGGGCAGACTCTTCGTGGGAATGACGGTTTACACATTTAATCACCGAGGCAATTTTGAGGAGTGGAGGTTGATTATGGATATCGCAAACGTCAGGCCAGAGATGAGCCGGGAGATTGTGAGTGGAGTTCCCGCGCAGCCGGTGGATCGAGAGGCACAGGTGAAAGCCCAGGTCCGGCCGGTGGAAAGAAGCGCGGAGGCCGCGCGGAATGCTTTGGATGAGAAGCGGTTGCGCCGCGAAGAAGATCGGGGCAAAAGCAAAACTTCCCGTGCCGAGCTGGAGGATGCGCTGAACGAGGTTCAGGCCCGTATGGATCAGATGGGCACCAATCTGCAATTTGCCATGGACAAGGTGGCGGAAGACATCGTTGTCAAGGTTACCGACAAAGAAAGCGGCGATTTGATCCGGCAGATTCCCTCTGAGGATGTGGTCAAGCTCAGAAAGAAGCTGGAAGAACTCTCCGGGCTTTTGTTTGACGAAAAAGCCTGATTGCGCGGTAGAAAGTCCGTATACTTGGGATGTTCGCACCGGCATGCGGCAGGGCTGGCAATCTTTAGTGCCGAGCAACTCTTACCATGGAGGTGGATCATGACGGAGATCGGGAAAACTCCATTGCCGGGCCAGCCTTTCAAGGCGAGGCAGGATAAACTTGTCAAAGAACAGCCTGTCAAGGAAAAACGCGGACAAGCCTCGGGACAGGCTGAGGTTGCGGATGCGTCTCTTGCCATGAAGGCGAAAATTGTCGATTTTCTGCTGGTGGTAAAGAGCAAGGGCGCCGAAGGTTTCGCGATCCAGTCCGGCGTATCGCAGCGGGTTGCCGGAGAGGGGCTTGATCTGGAAAAGCTCCAGTATAATGGTAAGTCCTTGGCTGAATTGAGCCCCACCGAGGCGCAGACCCTGATCGCCGAGGACGGCTACTTTGGCGTGACAAAGACGGCAGAGCGCATCGCCGGTTTTGTTTTGGCCGGAGGCGGCGATAGCCTGGAGAGATTGCAGGCCGGGCGTGAGGGTGTTCAGCAAGGGTTTCAGGATGCGGAACATGCCTGGGGCGGAAAGCTACCCGAGATCAGCTACCAGACCTTGGCCAAGGCCCTGGAGATGATCGATGCCAGGATCAATGAGTTGGGTGGCGCGCTGGTCGATGTGAGAGCCTGAGGGAAGTGATCGAATACAAGCCTTTGTCTCAGCCCCGGTTCCGGGGCTTTTTTTTCTGATAACCATCGAATTTCAGCCAGCACACGGGTTCCATGCCCAACCAGTTGATCGTGCGTGCTTTGAATGCCTTACTTGCGTAACAAGTCATTCCGGCCTCCGCCGGAATGACGAAAAAACTAGCTGAGATTAGCGGAGTAACCAGATTTTTTTGTTGCTAGTCCACCAAGGACTATTGGCCTAGGGCGACAAATCCCAACACTTTTCCGCTTTTTCCCCAAGACTTTTTTCTTGACAATTATTGGGGCCTCTCGTATACCTGATCGTCAAACTGAATCCGTGTTCATTGTGCAATTGTGCATTCTTTCAATATTTTTATCATTTATAACAAGGAGACTCGATCATGTCTAAGTTAGTCGCTCCCCATGGTGGAAAAGGTCTGGTATGTTGTCTGTTGCATGGCAACGAGCGTACCGCTGAGCAGGAAAAGGCCAAAGGCCTGAAGAAAATCAAAATCAGCGCCCGCGCCAAAGGCGACTTGATCATGATGGGCATCGGCGGCTTTTCTCCGCTGAATGGCTTCATGGGCAAGGCTGACTGGAAGGGCGTTGTTGAGAATTTCACCATGGCTGACGGCACCTTCTGGCCCCTGCCCATCACCCTGGATGTTTCCAAGGCCGACGCCGACGCGATCAAGGTTGGCGACGAAGTTGCCCTTGAGGCTGATGGCGAGGTTTACGCCACCATGAAGATCACCGAGAAGTTCGAGATGACCGAGGCGGACAAGAAGTGGGAGTGCGAGAAGGTCTTCAAGGGCGAAGGCGAAGAGTCTGCAGACGACAAGTTCTGGAAGATCGCCATGGAAGATCATCCGGGCGTCAAGATGGTTATGGCTCAGAAGGAAGTAAACCTGGCCGGTCCGGTAAAGGTTCTCTCCGAGGGCGAATATCCCGCCAAGTACAAGGGCGTGTACCTGACCCCCGCTGAAGTTCGCGCCATGTTCGAAGAGCGCGGCTGGTCCGACGTTGCTGCCCTGCAGCTCCGTAACCCCATGCATCGCTCCCATGAGTTCCTGGCCAAGATCGCCATCGAGGTATGCGACGGCGTTCTGATCCACTCTCTGATCGGCAACCTGAAGAAGGGCGATATCCCCGCTGAGGTTCGCGTAAAGGCTATCGACTGTCTGGTTGAGCACTACTTCGTAAAAGACAACGTTATTCAGGCCGGTTACCCCCTGGATATGCGTTACGCCGGTCCCCGTGAGGCTCTGCTCCACGCTACCTTCCGTCAGAACTACGGCATCACCAAGATGATCATCGGTCGTGACCATGCCGGCGTTGGCGACTTCTACGGCTTGTTCGAGGCGCAGACCATTTTCGACAAGATCCCCCAGAACTTGGCCGAAGGCAAGGCTCTGAAGTGCATGCCTCTCAAGATTGACTGGACCTTCTACTGCCACAAGTGCGACGGTATGGCTTCCCTGCGCACCTGCCCGCATTCCAAGGAGGATCGCGTTATCCTCTCCGGCACCAAGCTGCGCAAGGCCCTTTCCGAGGGCGCCGAGATTGTTCCCCATTTCGGCCGCGACGAGGTTCTCGTTATCCTGAAGGAGTACTACCAGGGTCTGACCGAGAAGGTAGAGGTCAAGATGCAGGGTGCTGCTTCCGGCGCTGCAATGTAAGATCGCAGTACTGAATTTTCGTATATGAAAAAAGGAGATGCCGAAAGGCATCTCCTTTTTTTTGTGGATGTTTTGTTGTTGGTCAAGCGGAATCAGAGAACTGAAATCTTGGCGCCGTCCTTGGAGAAGGAGATCTTGGCCTCCCGGGCCAGCCAGCCCAGCGCCGCGCCAAGGAGCGCACTGCTCCCTCGATTTTTCATGGCGCAGGCGATCTTTTCCACCGTGGCCGGGCCGTTTTCGTTCAGGTATTCAAAGATGTCTCCTGCCAGGAAGCCGATCTGGCCTTCCACGGTCATGCCTTTCCCCGGCTTGAACAGAGGGGATTTTTCCGATGTTGTGCAGGCGGGTTTTTTGTGGGTGAGTTCATTCACTTCTTTTTTTACCTTGCCGATGGCGGACTCCACGGTTTTCTCCGTTTTTTTCACTGCTTTTTTAACGATCTTTTCCGCGGCTTTCTTCATCTTGTTGCCGGTTTCTTCCATGGTATGGCCCGATCTGGCCAAGGCCTTTCCCACCTTTTTCCCTGCCTCGGTCAACGCGGATTTGTTTTTTGATGCTGCCATGATGTTGTGCCTCCCGTAACTCGATGTGGTTTGTTGGAACATTCCTTTACTCAGTCTAGTGATACTGCCGGACTTGTCAAGAAGGTTGCAATCTTGCGTGATTTTTTATAGGGTAGTCCGGTTTATTGGGAAGGAAAAAGTCGGATAAGCGAGACGGAGTCGAGACTCCGAAAGGCGGTAGGAGATGCGGACAATTCGGGTGGGTCTGGGCGACAGGGCTTACGATATCGTGATCGAAAACGGCATCCTCGCCTCAATCGGCGCGGATCTCAAGCAGCGCGGGATTGCCAAGCGGTATGTGGTTGTGGCGGATTCCCATGTCGCCGGGATTCTGGGCGGCAGGCTCATGGACTCTTTGGCTGCGGCAGGGATTTCCGCGGAGCTCATCACCTTTCCACAGGGCGAGGCAAGCAAGCATCTGGCCACGGTTGCCGAACTGGCAAGCAGGCTCGCCCAACTGGGGGTGGACCGAAAAGACGCGCTCGTCGCTCTTGGGGGCGGTGTAACCGGGGATATCACCGGATTTCTTGCCGCCATCTACATGCGGGGCATCCCATTTATCCAGATTCCCACCACCCTTCTGGCCCAGGTGGACAGCTCGGTGGGGGGCAAGACCGGGGTCGATATCCCGGAGGGCAAGAATCTGGTGGGCGCTTTCTATCAGCCCCGCTGCGTATACATCGACAGCAGTGTTCTGCTCTCGTTGCCGCCGGCCGAGCTATTGAACGGATTGGCCGAGGTGATCAAGTACGGGGTGATCTATGACGCAGGGTTCTTTCGTTTTCTGGCCGAACAGCGGCAGGCGATTCTGGGCAGGGATCTGCCCGTGCTTGAAGAGGTGATCGCCCGTTGTTGCGAGATCAAGGGGGCGGTGGTGGCGGCGGATGAACGTGAAGCCGACCTGCGGCGCATCTTGAATTTCGGCCATACCCTGGGGCATGCGGTGGAGGCCGCTTCCAACTTTGCCATGGCCCACGGCCTGGCGGTTGGGTTGGGCATGGTGGCGGCCTGCCGTCTGGCGGTGGGCAAGGGTATTTTCCCCCGGGATCAGGCTGATGCCGTGTGCGGACTCATCGCCGACTATGGTCTGCCAACGGAAATTCCCGCAGAATTCTCCCCGCAACATATCAAGGGATTTTTGAAAACAGACAAGAAAACCGTGGGCGGGCGGCCATTTTTCGTGTTGCCCACCGAGATCGGCAAGGTTGTCATCACCGATGCGGTGAGTGAGGAGCTGATTGATGAAATATTAGGTGAAAGGTGAAAGGCTAAAGGCCAAAGGTTAAAGGCGAAAGGAAAAAGTATCACCTCTTCTTCGGACCTTTAACCTTTCGCCTTTAACCTTGCTCCTTCTTTATTATACAGCACACCGGAAGCCGATGGTGTTTGCCCAGTAATTCCCCCGTTCGATCTGGCGCCAGGCTGCGGTCACGATGCTGCCGGTTATCCAGGAACCGCCCTTGAGGATGTATATTTTTTCCGTTGCTCGCCCCTCCGGCGAATCTGCCTGCCCGGCATGGACGGAGGAGGTCCATTCGGCAACGTTGCCCAATAAATCATAGATGCCGTAGGGGCTCATGGCCTTGCGCCCGAAATGCTCGACCGGACTTGTGCCGCCGAGGCAGGCGGCCTCGAAATTGCCAAGATCGGCCAGCCAGGTGTCGCCCCAGGGAAAGAGCTGGCCGCTGGCGCCGCGGGCAGCGGCTTCCCATTCCTCCTCCGTGGGCAATCGTTTTCCCGCCCAGGCGGCAAAGGCCATGGCATCGTGGTGGCTGACCTGCACCACCGGGTGGTTGTGTCTGCCTTCCAGGGAGCTGCCCGGACCGGCAGGATGGCGCCAGGAGGCCCCGCTTACATGGCGGGCAATGGTTCCCCGGGTCAGGCTGAAGATTTCCCTGCCGGTTTCCGGGTCTCTCTTGTTGGTGCAGCGACCCTCGAAGACAATTCCGTAGCCAGCTTCCTCCGCATCGGTGGCATAGCCTGTTTCCCGGACAAACATGTCAAACAGGTCGTTGGCTACGGGCGCTTGGCCAAGGTAGAACTCCTGGAGCATGACCTTGCGCAGGGGAGGTTCCAGCCCTTTGGGACTGGCGCTACCGACCAGATAGTGCCCCGCCGGGATCTTGATGAATTTCGGCATGAAACGCTCCAGGATCTGGTTGATAAACTCCTCCTGGGTTTCCCGGAGCAAGTCCTGCTGGTTCACCGCTTCATCCGCCTCGATGTATTTCGAGAGCACCTCCAGGGGCGTCGGCTGATGGGGCTTTTCCTCCATGGGTTCCGTTGCTTCTTCGATCTCCTCCAGTTCTCCATCCTCGAGGATTTCCACCTCCTCTGCCAAGAGCTCGGTTTCTTCGGGTTCGCCGTCCTCGGCCTCTTCGATCTCATCCTCGTCGAGAACCTCGACCTCTTCCGTAAGGTCTTCCTCCGTCAGCCCGTCTTCTTCGGCGCCTATCCCATCGGCGGAGACAGCTTCCTCGTCGAGAACCTCCTCAAGTTCGCCATCTTCGAGGATTTCCACCTCCTCCTCATGGAGTTCGGTTTCCTCAAGGTCGTGGTCCACAATCTCTTCGATCTCGTCTTCGTCTAAAACCTCCGCCTCTTCGGCAAGGGCTTCCTCTCCCGGTTCGTCTTCTCCCTCGCCCAATCCCTCGGCTCCTGCTGGGCCCCCTTCCTCAAGAACCTCCTCTAAGGCCTCCTCATCGAGGATCTCCACTTCCTCCTCAAGGAATTCGGTTTTTTCCAGGTCCTCGCCCGGGAATTCTTCGACCACCTCGGTCTCGTCCTCGTCGAGAACCTCGATCTCTTCACTTGCCTCAATGACTTCGATCTCATCTCCGTCAAGAAGCTCAATGGTTTCGGCAACGTCATCTTCGGCAGGTTTCTCTTCCGGCTCTGCAGGCTCGATGGTCTTTTGTTCGAGGGCAGGTTCCGATTCAAGGCCGGACAGCTCCCGTATTTTTTTTTGGGTTTCTTCAAATTCAGCCAGCAGATCCTTGATCTCCTGGCTGTTGTGGTCCTTGATGTTTTCGGAGAAAAATTTTTTAAAGGCCGCGAACATGTCGTGGAGCAGATGGGGGGAGTTTGGTGAAAGCCCCATCTGCTTGAGCAGGTCATCCTTGCGCTCTTCGGAAACAATAAAGACATTGTCCCTTCCCAGGATGATGCCGGCCTGATTTTTTCCTGCCTTGTCGAGATCCTTGAGGGATTTGTTGAGGGCGGACTTGAGGGAGCTGAAATTTTTCTTTTTGGCCTTGAGTTCCTCGGCCTGGCAAGGCCCCCAGATCTTGAGGACGATATCATCGGTGGGGATGCTGGTGATGGACTGCACGGCATGATCGTCAACGAAATACGACCGGATAACCCTGGCAAGTTCCGCCTTGAGGGTTCCCTGCTTCAACTCCAGGTTGGCCAAGGTTTCATCGATGCCTTGCAGGGTGATCAGGGAAGGCATGGGGGCTCCAAGGGAGAGGGTTGGCGGATAATTGCTTGAAGTCGCAAAGAAAACCTATGAAAAAATGCGGTGTTCCGCCATTCCGGCGAAGACTGGAATCCAGTATTGCCGGAGAGTCGAGGACAGGCTGGACACACGTTTTCCCCGGTGTGACGACTTCTTCCGCTCTGCCTCATAATTGATTGTATAAAGTTGTTGCAGATTATATGCTATTTTTCGTGAAGGAAAGGGAATTCCTTTACTGTTTTTCTGGGAGCTACTCTTTTTGTTGGAAAACCCGAGGGGAGAAATGCATGGCGAAGTCCGTAGTCATTGTTGAGTCCGCGGCCAAGGCGAAAACCCTGGAAGAGCAGCTTGGCGGAGAAGTGGAAACCATCCTTGTGCAGGCGGCTCCGGCGAAGGCGTCCTATATCCCTCCCAAAGATCATCTGCGTCGGGAACGGCCCCATTTTGATTTTGTTCCGGAAGCCAAGGAAAAGGTATTCTTGGACAGGCTTCTGGCCTGTCAGGGGAAGGAAGTGTATCTCGCCCTCGATGGCGATTGGCGGGGGGAATTCTGGGCCTGGCTGATCAGCGGCTACTGGGGGACAGTCGTCCCAGGCAGCAAACAGCCGAAACGGCTCGGTTTGACCGGTCTTGCCGGAGAGGCGCTCCGGGAATCCTTTCGCCGGGTGGAGCCTGTCAGCGAAGAGAAAGGTCCGGCGACCTATGTCAAGATGGTGTTCGAATCCTATCTGGCCAAGCACCTGCAACGCCTTCTCGGGAGCCGTTCCGGCCCCAATGGCCTCCCGCTGACCTATCCGAGTCTCACCGTTCTTTTTCTGCTGGCGGAACGGGAAACCGAGATCCGGATGTATACTCCCCTCGCCAAATGGAAGGTCAAGGTCAAGATCAGCAGCGGGGCGGGGGATTGTATTCTCAGTCTGGAAGAGGCATACGGCATCACGGATGACGGTTTTTTGCGCAACGAAAAAGAAGTCCATGCCGCCATTACCCTGTTTAACGCGGAACTGTTTCAGGTCCGGGAGGTGGTTGCCTCGCCTCTTGCGGTCCCTCCTCCCGGGCCGTACCATTTTATGGAACTCCTGCGGGATGGGGTTGTGCAGGGAGGGCTTTCGCCGCTGGCGGTAATGACCGCGGTGCGCAATCTGTATTACGGCGTGGAGGTGGATGGCCGAAGGCTGGGGCTGATCACGGCATTTCTGCCCCCGTCCATGGCGCAGGAAGCTTTCGGCCTCTTGTTCGGCAAGATTCGGGAGCAGGCCGGCAAAAGGTTGGGCGCGGCCTGTCTGGGGCCGGAGATCAGTCAGGAAAATACCAGGGGGGCGATTCTGCCCACGGAGCCTGCGCTTGGTCCGGAGGAGCTTTCGGGGAAACTGGGGCCGGCGGAGGACACGATATACCGGCTGGTTTGGGCCAGAGCCCTGGCCAGCCAGATGAAGGAGGCCAGGGGAGAGCTTCTCGCCGTCACGGTTGCGGCCGGGGAAGATTGCATCTTCCAGGGCAGCGCCAAGGTTTTGACGGATACAGGGTTTCTCGCCATCTATCCCGGCTGTCAGGAGCATGAGCTTTTGGCGCCTTCTTCGCCCTTGGCCGGTGCGCAACCGGGCCAGGCCTTGCGGTGCGTGCAGGTCATCCCGGAAAAAAATACCGGAATTCCCCCAGAGTATTACAGCTTTGACGGTTTGGCCGCCGATCTTGCCGATTTCTCCCTGGAAATCGATCCAATGACCGTGGCCATGCTCCAGCAGATGCTTGACAGCAATTATCTCCGCATGATGCCGGACGGATCGTTTCGCTGCGCCGAGAACACCGGCAAGCTTATCAGCGTCATGAACCGCGCTTTTCCGACCATGAAGGGGGTTCATCTTTCCGCCTATCTGGCCCAGACCATCGAAGAGGCGGTGAGCGGAAGAAAGAATCTGGCCGCGGCCTTGCAACAGTTTGATCAGACCATGATGATGCGGGGCGAGGTGCTGGTAAAGATGGCGGTGCCGCTGACCTCCCAGAAGCGGGGAATCAGTTCCCGCAGCGTTATCAGGCTGCCGGAAGAAGGGGTGGCGGAAAAGACCGGGAATTTGGAGGAAGAGGCTGCCTCTGTCCAAACGGAAAAGGCGCCGGTGTCCGCGCCCGAGCCTACGGAGGCGGCTGCGCTTGTACCGCCGCCGGTGGAGCAGATTCCGGAGGAAGAGGTTGCCGCGCCAGTGGTGCAGGCGGAAGAGGGTGCTTCCGGCGGGGGAGAGGAGCAAGAGCCCATCGTGCTGGAGGAGTCCGGGGCTGCGGAAGAGGTTGTCTCGCCCGAGCTTGCCGCGGCAACGGAAAAGATGTTTGCCGAGGCTGAGGCTGTCCTGGATGAGCCGATGGCAACGGCTGTAAAGACGGATGTCCCTCCTGCCGCCGAACCGGCTGCTCCGGCAGTGGCCGCGCCCGGCAAGCCGTGTCCGGATTGCGGCAGGGTGTTGCTCTTGAAGGAAGACCGGTTCGGCAAGTATTGGTACTGTTCCGGGCATCCCGAGTGCCGGCATTCGGAATCCTACGAAAAAGAGGGCGGGCCGTCCCTGCTCTGTCCGGTGTGTCAAACCGGCACCGTGGTGACCAAGCATACCCCCACCGGCAAGATTTTTTATGTCTGCCCCGAGCAGGATTGCGAATTCATGGCCTGGTCCAAGCCCCATGCCATTGCCTGCCAGCTCTGCGACTCCCCGTTTTTGGTGGAAAAAAAGAGCCTTGATGGAAGAACCTCCCTGCGATGCCCCAGGGCCGGCTGCACTTTTTCCCGGCCCCTGTCTGGAGGGGGGAGTGCGGAACAGGATTCTGCCGAAGCGCCCAGGAAAAAGAAGGTGCTGGTGCGCCGCGTTGCCCCGGGAAGCGGGGGGAGCGGGGGAGCAACGAAAAAGGTCCGGATTGTCAGGCGGAAGAAGTGAGAAGTGGCGACTGTCCGCTTAAAGCTGTCAGCTTGCGGCGGGGCGTTATTTGAGGATGGTCTCCAGGTAGGCCAGGATTTCCTCAGCGAGCTGCGGGTTGTCAAGCAGCAGGGAAAGTTCGTGATTGTGCTTGAGGGCCGATTGCGTGAGATTGTGGCTTCCCACCAGGCAGTAGCGGCGATCGATGACCGCCAGCTTGGCATGACTGGTTCGGTTTGGGGAGTCGAAAAAAACCGCGACCCCGCCTTTTTTGAGAAGTGCGGCTGTTTCCTGGTTCGCCCGGTTCAGCTTCTGGTCATGGCCGGAATATTCCAGGATCACCCGCACCGCCACCCCCCGTTGTTTCGCCGCCACCAGTTCCCTGACCAGCCCTGCCGGCCGATTGTTGCCGGCCGGGCTGGTTTTGAAAAGAAACATGGCGAGATCGATGCGCTGGCCAGCGTTTTTGATCAGGGCGGCCAGGGTGTCGTAATAGGCGGTATCGGGCACGGCCCGGATTGCTCCGGGTTGGACAAGCGGCCTTGCCTGCGCCTCGGCGGTGGCGGCCCAAGCCGCGCCTGCGGCAAGCAGGCAGAACAGGAGGATGGCCGTCACGGAGGTTTGGCCGGCGATCCTCCTCCTGCCTTGGAAGTCCGAAGAGATCAGTTGGGCCACCAGGCCACGCCCATCCGGCGGATGATGTTGAAGCCGCCGCCCAGGACCAGGTTGTTGCTCAGCCCCAGATAATCCAGAACGATCTGGATCTCGGAAGAGCGGGTGCCTGCGTCGCAGATGATGAGCATGGTTTTGTCTTTCGGCAACTCCTGGTACCGGTCCCGGATCTCGATGTAGGGCACGGAGAGCCACTTCTCCTTGCCGTATCTTTCGACAAAATGTCCTGTCTCGTTGGGATGGCGGAGATCGAGGGCCACCCAGTCTGGGTGCGAGGCGAAATCCTCCATCCAGGCGAGGAAGTCCCGGATGCTTACATAGCGGAGGCGGCCGGCGGCCAGGTTGTCCGCCGCGTTTGCCGTGGCATTCAGGGCATCAAGGGCCGTGGCAAAAGGCGGGGCGTAGGCCATTTCCAATTGGCTGAGGTCGTCGATGGTGCCACCCTGGCCGATGATTGCGGCCGCTGCGTCGATGCGGGCCAGCACTGCATCGCCCATGGGGCCGAAACCCTGAACGCCAAGCGCCTTGCGGGTTCGCTTGTCGAAAACCAGCCGGAGCGGGATGATCGCCTCGGTTGGGAAGAAGTGGGCCCGATCCGATTGGGCGGTGGTCACTGCGGCGGCATCGAAACCCTCGGCCAGGGCAGATTCCAGGGAGAGGCCGGTGGCGGCGATGCAGCGTTCGAAAGCCTTCATGGTGAAGCTGCCGATCCAGCCCTTGTATTTGGTAGGGATGCCGGCGATGTTGTCGCCGACGATCCTGCCTTCGCGATTGGCCAGCGAACCCATGGGGGCGATGGAGTTTTTGCCGGAGACCATGTTTTTGACCTCGATGCAGTCGCCAGCAGCGTAGATGCTGGGGTCGGAGGTCTGCAACCGCTCGTTGACCACGATATTGCCCATGGGGGAAACGAGCAGCCCGGCAGCCTGCGCCAGTTCGCTTCTCGCCCGGACGCCCACGGCCATTACCACCAAGTCCGCCTCCAGGGTCCGTTTGGGGGTGACTACCCTGCGCACCTTGCCGTTTTCACCTTCGATGGCGGAGGCTGCCTCGCTGGTAAAGACATCGACCCCGCTTTCCGTAAGATGGGTTTCCAGCATCCGGGCAAATTCCCAATCCACGATGCGGGGCATGATCTGCGGCATGAATTCGAGGATGGTGGTTTTGATGCCCCAGAGGTCGGAAAACGCTTCGGCCATTTCAATGCCGATGGCGCCGCCGCCGATGACCACTGCCTGGCTCACTTCGCCCCTGGCGATGCGTTCCTTGATGGCGATGGCCTTGTGCAGGTCGCTGATGGTGAACACCCCGTCCAAATCGGCGCCGGGAATGGGCAGCATGTTGGGTTTGGTGCCGGTGGCCAGGACCAGATTGTCGTAGGGGATGGATTCCTTGGCGCCGGTGTGCACGTCTTCGATATGCACGACCTTTGCCTTACGGTCAATGTCCAGGGCGCGGGTGTTGGTTCGGGCCGTAACCCCCTTGGCTTTGAGAAAAAAGGCTTCGTCCCTGGTCATATGGAAGCTGGTGTTGCGCAATTCCTTCTCGTCGGAGACATCGCCCGAAACATAGTAGGGGATACCGCAGCCGCCGTAGGAGATCAGGCTGTCCTGATCGATGATGGTCACCTCGGCATCGGGCAGGAGGCGTTTTACCCGGCAGGCGGATTTTGGTCCGGCGGCAACCCCGCCGATGATCACGATTTTTTTTCCCATGGTCGTTTCCTTATGGTTAACAGGTTGATCAATCTGTCTGGTGTCCTGGAGAATGGCGTAGCGTATCGCGAAAGAATCTGGCTGTCAAACGTTTCAACCCGGCATCTCAATATTTTATTATCTTCTTAAGTTCTCCCTTGACAGGCCTGTCCGCGCTCTTTATAAATGGGTATATGCACAAAACTTATGTTTTCTTCATAGACGGAAAAATACTTGGGCAAGGAGAGCAGCGGCATGAAACGGGACAACCTTTTTGCAACGGAAACCAGCAAGAGCAACACCCAATTTGTCAAGGATCTTGGCGGGGTGGTCAAAAAGTACGGATTTATCATCCACAACGAGGAAAAAATGGAGATGGCCCATTCCTTTGGCAAGCATGGGGCCGAGGTTGCCGAGGGGTTTGATCTGCACATGATCCAGGTCTGTAAGCCGGAAAAGGCGGCAAAAAGTCTTTCCGCCAATCCCGAGCGGGCGGTGCTGATGCCCAAGTTTATCATGACCTTTACCCAAAACGGCAAAACCCAAATCCGTTTTTTGAGCTTCAGCGCCGACAATATCAGGGCCGTGATCGACGATGAGCAGTTCCCGGCATCCCTGGCGGAGACGTACAATAAAATAATCGAGATGATTGAAGAGGCGAAATAGTCTCGGCCGGCGCACGGAGTGTTCGGGGCACAATACGGAGGGAGATTTGGCATGTGGAATTTTTTGATCAAGATCAACAAGCGGCTGGTGGTGGTCATTCCGGCCATGATGGCGGCGGGCTACCTGTTCGGGATCAGCGCCGGCCCGGCATCCCTGGGCGTCCTCAAGGGGTTGATTCTGCCCCTTACCTTTCTCATGGTCTATCCCATGATGGTGACCCTGAACATCAAGGCCTTGCAGGACGGGATCAAGAATGTCGGGCTGCAACTTTCCGCCCAGTCCATCAACTTTCTCGTGGTTCCTTTTATTGCCTATGGCCTGGGGCTTATCTTCTTCAGGGACCAGCCGTATATGGCCCTGGGGCTTTTGCTTGCCTCCCTGCTGCCCACCAGCGGCATGACCATTTCCTGGACCGGCTTTGCCAAGGGCAATCTGGCCGCCGCCGTCAATATGACCGTCATCGGCCTAACCCTGGGCTCGCTGGCCACCCCATTCTATGTGCAGGCGCTCATGGGCGCCAGGGTGGATGTCGATCTGCTGCTGGTGGCCAAGCAGATCCTCATTATTGTTTTTCTGCCCATGCTGCTCGGATACTTGACCAGGCAAGTGTTTTTGCAGAAATATGGGCCCCAGGAGTTTAAAAACACCTGGGCGCCCCGTTTTCCCTCCCTGTCCACGGTGGGAGTGCTGGGCATCGTCTTTGTGGCCATTGCCCTGAAGGCCAGGGGAATATCCGAGAACCCGGCCATCCTCGGCGGGATTCTGGCGCCGCTGCTCATCATGTATGGCTTGAATTTCGGCCTGAGCACCGTGATCGGCAAGCTGTTTTTTGCCCGCGGCGACGCCATCGCCCTGGTCTACGGCACGGTGATGCGCAATCTTTCCATCGCCCTGGCTATCGCCATCAATGCCTTCGGAGAGAAGGGCGCGGATGCCGCGTTGATCATCGCGGTATCCTATATTATCCAGGTGCAGTCCGCGGCCTGGTATGTGAAATTCAGTGACAGGATTTTCGGGCCCGCGCCCAGTGCGAATTAACAATCAAACACATTGTGTAAACGAGAGGAGAAATACCATGGACAAGAAGCGGATAGCAGTGCCGTCAAACAATCCTGGCGGACTTGAGGGCGGACGTTCCGAACATTTCGGGCATTGTGACCTGTTCACCCTGGTCGATCTGGAAAACGGCAACATCGTCGGGGTGGAAACGGTCGCCAGCATCGCGCATGGCGCCGGCGGCTGCATGGAACCGGTGGGCATGCTCAAGGATCATGGCGTGCAGGCCATTCTCGTGGCGGGTATGGGTGCAAGGCCGCTGCAGGGGTTTGCCCAGGTTGGCATTGACGTCTATTTCGCTGCCCGTCATGCCTTTGAAACGGTGGCCGAGGTTGTTTCCGGCATGCTTGAAAACAAGTTGATCTTGATGGAGCCCACCCAGGCCTGCCAGGGACACGGCAACTGTCATGGCGAGGGGCACTGATTTCATCCCGGTAGTTCTTCCTCGAGGAGGGGGCTGTCTTCGATGATGAGGGCGGCGCCCTCGACCAGCGCTTGGGCGACCTTGCTCCGGGCCGAGGTCAGGATTCTTTGCACCGTTCCCCGTGAAATCCCCATGCTGGCTCCGGCCTGCTCCTGGGTCAACCCCCGCAAGTCGCAGAGCCGCAAGGTTTCCAGTTCATCCTGAAGCAGGGGGATGTGGGTCAATTCCGTCAAGGGTATCCGGGCGGGTTTGAACGCTTTGCCGCATTTCCTCCCTTCGCAATGGCGTATTTTCTTTGGTCTCGGCACAGGAGCTTCCTCGTGGGGTAGCGTTTGTAACACAATAGTCTTGGTTTTGTCAGGATGACGAACGGTTCGTAAAGAGTGCCTGTACTGTACAGGAAAAAAAAGAGGAGATAAACCCCTTCATGCGACTGTTCGGCCAGAAGAAAAAACCGGACAAAAGAGGAGGATGGTGGTGCTCAATTTTTCTGGGGCAACCGGGTCGGCAACCCCTCTGGGCTGAGGATAATGGGCAGGGAAACGCGGAGATGAAAACACGGGCGGGAGCCTGTCATTTTTTATTGACAAAGAGTGCTCCACTGGCTATGGTCCTCTGACTGAATCACTGTTCAGATTTTACATGGAGTCACAATCGCCCTGCCTCGAAAGCCCCTCCAGTGCTGCGAGTGGGAAATATGGTGCGGGGCGAACTGTTTATTTATTGGAAACCTATTTAATTTACCTTAGTAAGGGAGGAATCGACAATGCCGAAGCATGATACGCCTTTGTTGGACGAGCTCGAAAAAGGCCCGTGGCCGAGTTTCGTCACTGACCTGAAGCGTCAGGCAGAGAAAAAGCCCGAATGTTTTGATATTCTGGGTCAGCTTGAGCTGTCTTTCAGGGACAAGATTACCCATTGGAAACACGGCGGCATCGTTGGTGTTTTCGGTTACGGCGGCGGTATCGTCGGCCGTTATTCCGACGTGCCGGATCGGTTTCCTGGCGTGGCCCACTTCCACACCGTACGTTTGAACCAGCCTTCCAGTAAGTTCTACAGCAGCGCGAAACTTCGCGACATCTGCAACCTCTGGGAGAAATACGGTTCCGGTATGACCAATATGCACGGCTCCACCGGCGACCTGGTTCTTCTCGGCACCACCACCCCGAACCTGGAGCCCCTGTTCTACGAACTGACCCACGATCTGAATCAGGATCTCGGCGGTTCCGGCTCCAACCTGCGTACTCCGGAATGCTGCCTTGGCCGCGCCCGTTGCGAGTGGGGTTGCTACGACACCCAGGATCTCTGCCACACCCTGACCATGCACTACCAGGACGAAATCCATCGTCCCGCATTCTCCTACAAGTTCAAATTCAAATTCTCCGGTTGCCCCAACGACTGCGTTGCCGCCATCGCCCGTTCCGACTTTGCTGTTATCGGCACCTGGCGTGACGATATCCGCATCGATCAGGCTGCGGTTAAGGGCTACATCAAGGGTGACTTCATTCCCAACGCTGGCGCGCACTCCGGCAAGGATTGGGGTAAATTCGACATCAAAAAAGAGGTTCTTGATCTGTGCCCCACCGAATGTATGTGGATGGAAGGCGATACCCTCAAGATCGACAACTCAGAATGCACCCGCTGCATGCATTGCATCAACGTAATGCCCCGCGCACTGCGTCCCGGTTTGAAGCAGGGCGCGACCATCTGTGTCGGCGCCAAGGCCCCGATTCTTGACGGCGCCCAGTTCGCCACCATGACCATCCCCTTCCTCGAGGTCAAAAAGAACGAGGACGGCGAGTACGCAGAGGTTGTCGAAGTTATCGAGAAGATCTGGGATTGGTGGATGGAAGTCGGCAAAAACCGCGAGCGCGTTGGTGAGACCATCATGCGCGTAGGTCTGCCCACCTTCTTGAAGGTTATGGAAGTAACCCCTCTGCCGCAGCATATCAAGGAACCCCGCTCCAACCCCTATGTATTCTGGCAGGAAGACGAGGTTGAAGGCGGTTTTGAGCGTGACATTAAGGAATTCCGCAAGCGTAACGCCCAGTAAGGAGCGTGGCTGTTGCTGATACTACACTGAACTTTTAGATTTCACGATATTAGGAGGAATTATCATGGGTTACGATCCAGAGAATCCGATGGCCGACAGAATCACAGACATCGGGCCGCCACATTACGAGCAGTTTTTTCCGCCGGTTGTTAAAAAGAACTACGGCAAGTGGCTGTACCACGAGCTCATTCAGCCCGGCGTTTTGATGCACAAGGGCGAGAGCGGCGACGAGTGCTACACCGTCCGTGTTGGCGCAGCCCGTCTCATCAGTATCGAACTGATCCGCGAGATCTGCGACGTTGCCGATAAGCATTGCGATGGCTACGTTCGTTGGACCACCCGGAACAACGTTGAGTTCATGGTTGACTCCAAGGCTAAGGTTCAGCCCCTGTTGGACGACCTGAAGGGCCGCGGCAACCGTTTCCCGGTTGGCGGCACCGGCGCTTCCGTCAGCAACTGCGTGCATACCCAGGGCTGGATCCACTGCCATACCCCGGCTACCGACGCTTCCGGCGTTGTGAAGGCGGTTATGGATGAGCTGTTTGACTACTTCGTCAGCCACAAGCTGCCTGCTCAGGTTCGTGTTGCCTTGGCTTGCTGCCTGAACATGTGCGGCGCGGTGCATGCTTCCGATATCGCCATCCTCGGCGTGCATCGGAAACCGCCGATGATCGACCACGATGCGATCACCGGTCTGTGCGAGCTGCCCCTGGCCATCTCCGCCTGTCCCCTGGGCGCTGTTAAGCCTGCAACCGTGAAGAACAGCGCCGGCGAGGACATCAAGTCCGTTAAGGTTAACGCCGATCGCTGCATGTTCTGCGGTAACTGCTACACCATGTGTCCGGCAATGCCTTTGGCTGATCCGGATGGTGACGGTATCGCCATTCTGGTAGGCGGCAAGGTTTCCAACTCCAGAAAGGCGCCGATGTTCTCCAAGCTGGTTATCCCCTTCCTGCCCAACACCCCGCCTCGCTGGCCGGAGACCGTTGCCGCGGTGAAGAACATTCTTGAGACCTACGCCAAGGACGCCCGTAAGTATGAGCGCGTTGGCGAGTGGGCTGCCCGGATCGGTTGGGAGAAATTCTTCGAAAAGACCGGTATCCCGTTCACCATCAAGTCTGTTGATGATTACCGCTTGGCGTACGATACCTGGAGAACCACCACCCAGTTCAAGTTCACCAGCCATATCAAGTAACGTGAACGGTTTTCACTAGAATCAGGGTCAGTAGTTCTTGGGTTCCTTGAACTACTGGCCTTGTTCTGTTGATTGATGATGTGCTTGCGTAAAACCTTATTGAAAGGAGTAAGTGCCATGGCATTAAGCAAAGATGAGTTGAAAGCAGCGATTCTTGAAAAAGCGCTGAATGGTCCCAAGGCCCAGCTCTATGTAAAGGATTTTTATGCCTGTGATCCGGAAGCCGGGCCCCGTGACGTGAAGAACGCGGCCAACGATCTGGTTAAAGAAGGCAAGATGGACTTCTGGTCCAGCGGCAGCACCACCATGTACGCTGCAAAAGGCCGGGCCAAGGACGAAGAGCATCGCTAGTTTTTTGTTTTTCAGCCGTTGTTATGAAAATGCAGAGGATTTCCTCTGCATTTTTTTTTGTGATCTTTTGTGGGATACCCTAAACAGGGAAGGTGTTTGGGAGAGCTTTTTGGAGAGTGAGGCAGGCCATGCGCAACGATTTGGATACTCTTTTTGCCGCCATTGACCAAGCGTTCAAAACCGTGCAGCAGGCCCATCCCGAAGCGGTTGCCTGCGGCAAGGGGTGCTCGGATTGCTGTCACGCTGTTTTTGATGTCTCTGAGGTTGAGGCGGTCAATCTTCTGGAGCATTTCCAGCGGCTGGCGCCATCGGTGCGGGAACAGATACGAGGTGCGGCGCAAGAATCCCTGCAGGCCTGGGAACACGCCATGGCTTCCCGCCTCGATCCGGCCGTGGCCCGGATCCGGTGTCCCCTGCTGGATGAGCACGGGCTCTGTCTCTGCTATGAAGCACGTCCGGTGAATTGCCGGACCTATGGCATCCCGACCGTGATTGACGGCAAGGGGCATGTCTGCGGTCTTTCCGGTTTCGAACCGGGAACCTCCTATCCCACGGTCAATCTTGCTTCCCTGCAGCGGGTGCTCTACGATCTTTCCGTCCAGTTGGCAGGCGAGGACAAGGGGGCAAAGCGCTGGCCCATTGCCGCGGTGATTCTCAATCTTCCCGGCTAACAGCTATTGCAAAGAAAAGAATATCCTTGCCCCTTTTGTCGGATGTTATCCCTTCTCTATCTCAGCCGCTTTTTCCAGGAATTTTTCCGCATGACGGCTGTGTTTGAAGCTCTTGTGGATTGCCGCCACGGTCCGGTAGGCGTCCGCAGCCCTCTTTGTATCCCCCTTGGCCAGATAGATCTCCGCCAGAATCTCCAGGGTATCCACCGAGCCCTGGGGGTTTCGCAGGGCGCCGTATTCATCAAGGACCTCTGAATACAAGCGGATCGCTTGCTCGTAGTCCTTGGCGTCGTACATGAGCTTGGCCTTTTTCTTTTCGATGGAAAAAAGGCTGAAGCGGTCCGAATGCTTCTGGCAGATGGCGTAGGTCCGGTCATAATGGCTCATGGCCGTTGCCACATCGCCGCGGGCGGCGCAGATGTCTCCCAGTTTGTCGGCTGCATTGGCAACGCCGATCTCATTGCCTTCGAGTTCAAAGGCGATGAGCGCGTTGTGAAAGGCGTTGGCCGCCTGGGCAGGCTCAAGGTTCTTGAGGAATTCCTGGCCAGCCTCGTAATCGAGCTGGGCCTGGCTTTTTTCTTTTTCTTCCTGTTTCTGCTGTTCAGTCATTTTTGGGCTCTTTTGCTGTGTGCAGCAGGGCGAGTGCTTCCCTGGCAAGTTCCGCCACGGTGGTATGCACGGGTTGCCCCTGCTCGTAAATGGTTAATCCGGCATGGTCGCCGGTGAGTTTTTCAATCTCGCTTTCCACTTCGGTGGCGGCGATCCGGCCGAAGAGCCGGACGGCATGGCCCCGGGTGATTGCTTCCGGGTGGGTGACGAAGGGGAAGAGGCTGTAAAAGGGAGTGGCGCGGACAATGTCCGGCCGTTTTTCCGCGATGGTCCCCAGGGCCCACAGCACCTGAACCCTGCTGGAGGGCGCGCCCCGATGCATGAGCAGATGCCTGGTAAAGCCGCCGTAGATGTCGGGACGCGCCGCGATGATGGAGCCGATGGATTCCAGCAGCCCCCAGTGGGTGGCGGCGGAATCGGAACAGGCCTCGTAGAGCCGGTGCAGCAGGTCGCTCACCGCCCCTGGTATCCGGGTGGAGAGCCGCCGGCAGACCTGGCCCAGAATATGGGCGCATTGCCAGCGTGTTCCCTCGTCCGGGGCATAGAGCAATCGTTGGATGAAACGCAGGGTCTTGAGATCGTCGAAGGCCATGTCAACCAAGCCGTCGATATCCTGTTCCGCCACCATTCGGGTGACTGCCCCTTTGTCGGCCCGCTTCTTCTTGCGCTTGGGATCGCGAGCCGGCTCCATGGCAGGGAGATCGCTTGCGGGATCTTCCTTGAGCAGGGCGCTGTCCTTGGCATTCTTGTCGGTGTGCAGCCGGTTGGCAAGGTCGGCCAGCTCCCGGTTGAGGCGGACAAAATAGAGAACCCCAGCCACCTTGCGGCCATCGACATTCTTGGTTTCGTAGACCTGATGGTTCTGTTCGTCGTAGTTGTCGATCCGTCCCGTGAGGTAGTCCTCGTCTGGAAGCAGTTCCCAGGCGAGATCCCAGTTGTCATCGCAGGCGTGGACTATGGCCTCGACCATGGCCGCTCCCACATTGAAACCGGTGGGATCGCAGGTGTATGTTGCGCCGCACTGGCATTCGCCCACGGTGAATTCATCCATTTTGCGCTGCACGGGTTCCTTGGGGCGGCCTACATCCTGGCCGCAGAACGGGCACCAGGGCCTGACTTTTATCTGCGCTTCTTTCGCCATGCTTACAGCTCGTTCTCGATGGCCTCGGCAAGGCGCGGGTCAACCGCATAGCCGAGTTCTTTCGCCCTGGCCAACGACTTTTGGGCTGCCGGGTAATCCTTGTTGTAATAGAGGGCCACGGCGAGATTGTTATGGGCCATGGGAAAATCCGGTTCAAGCTTGACCGCTTCCTTGGCCGCTTTGACCGCCAGTTCGAAATTGCCGGCCATGACCTGGGCTGAGGCCAGGTTGATCCAGGCCATGTGCATTTTGGGGTCGTTCATCGTGGCCAGGGTATAGGCCTCGATGGCCTTGTCGCTTTCGCCTTTTTGCTGCCAGATAAGGCCGATGTTGTTATGGGGCTGGGCCAGGGCCGGGTTGACCTGCACCGCCGCTTGGTTTGCGGCCAGCGCCTTGTCCAGTTCGCCCTGCTCAAAATGCATGGCCCCGATGTTGATGAGGGCCTCCACGGCGTGGGGGTCGATCTCCAAGCATTTTTCCAGCGACCGCATGGCATCGGCGGTTCTTCCCGCCTTGCGATACACCAGGGCCAGATGGTGGTGGGCCACGATATTGTCCGGGAGTTCAACGCATTTTTGCTCGAGTTCTTCAATTATCTTGGTCAGATCTTCCTGTTGGGCAGACATGGGGTATCCTCATCCTTCAAAATGGTTGAAAATCGTAAGCAGTTAGAACACAATAGCCATGCCGTTTACTGGTGAAACGGCTGAGGCGCCGTAACAGTGCAAGATACATGGCGATGGTTAAAAAAAACAGCAGTGCTAACGGCGATGTTTATTCCGTAACGGCTCCTCAATCCGCTTTGTAACCTTCGAGGGAAAGCAGATGGTGTTGCGGGAAAAAGGCTTATTCCGGAAAGCCCCGGCAAACAGCCGAAGTGCGATATATATAAGCATGGCGGAGCCGGTGTGCAAGTGGGCCAAAGTACCATATGCTGAAAACTTCGTCAAAATCTTTGCCGATTTCGGGTGTTGCCCGGCCCGGGCGGCGCAACCGCTTGACAGCCGCGGACCCAGGTGGTTTGCTGTGCGCGGGATGGACAGGGCGCGCAGTGCCGGCAGATGACGATTACGGGAGGGATGGGCTTGTCCGCGGAGAAAGAATGTTCAGCAAAAGGGTTGGTGGTGGCCGGTTTGGGCGGCGGCTCGGGAAAAAGCGTGATCGCGGTGGGTCTGGCCGCGGCCTTTGCCGGGCAGGGGCGGCTGGTCGCGCCTTTCAAAAAAGGGCCGGACTATATTGATGCCGGCTGGCTGGCCCTGGCGGGAGGATATCCCTGCTACAATCTGGACCCCTACCTCATGAGTCCGGAAGCGCTCGACCGCTCGTTCCGTCGTCATGTCCACGGGCGGGAACTGGTCATCATCGAGGGCAACCGGGGCCTCTATGACGGGGTCGATGCCGCAGGAACCTTCAGCACGGCGGAGCTCGCCAAGACCTTGGGTTTGCCGGTGTTGCTGGTGGTTGACTGCACCAAGACCACCCGCACCATGGCGGCCCTGGTTCTGGGCTGCCAACGCTTTGATCCGGAGGTGAGGATCGGCGGGGTGATTTTAAACCGGGTGGGTACGTCCCGGCACGAGTCCATTGTCCGGCAGGCGGTGGAGCACTATACCGGTATCCCGGTTTTGGGCGCCATGCCCCGTTCCAAGGAGGATGCCTTTCCGCAGCGGCATCTGGGGATTACCCCCTGTCCGGAGCATGCGGGCGCCGAGGCGGCGGTGCAGGCTCTGGCCGAAAAGGCTGCCCGCCATCTGGATCTTGCCGGGATAGAAAAGATGATGGTCCCCTGCGCCGGCGAGCCGGATGCGGGGCGCCCGGAGTTGCGGGGGACGGAAGCGCCGGTGCGGATCGGCATTCTCAAGGATGCTGCTTTTCAGTTTTACTATGCGGAAAACCTGGAGGCGCTGGTCCGTTGCGGCGCCGAGCTGGTGGAGATCAATGCCCTGACCGCCCCGGAGCTGCCGGGGCTCGATGGTTTATATATCGGCGGGGGGTTTCCGGAAACCAGCGCCGGGGCGCTTTCCGCCAATCTCTCCTTCCGGAATTCACTGAAAAAAGCTGCCGAGGACGGCCTGCCCATTTACGCCGAGTGTGGCGGCTTGATCTATCTCGGCGAAAGCATGGTGCTTGGTGACGAGGTCTTCCCCCTGGTGGGGATTTTCCCGGTGCGATTCGGCCTGAGGAAAAAACCCCAGGCCCATGGCTATACCGTGCTGAAGGCGGAGGGGGAAAATCCCTATTATCCGCAGGGGACCGAGATCAAGGGGCATGAATTCCGCTATAGCCGGGTGGAGGAGTGGGGCGGGGAGGCCGCCCAGCTTACCTTGCGGATGGAGCGGGGGGTGGGGTTTGCCGACGGCCGGGATGGCTTGGTGTTCAAGAACGTGTTGGCCCTGTATACCCACATTCATGCCCTGGGTACGCCGTCCTGGGCTCCGGCCCTGGTAGCCAGGGCGCGGGAGTATCATGCGGCCTTGGCTTGAAACAGGTGGTCCCTGCGTTGACAAGCGGTGTGATCCCAGCCATACTTGAACAGTATCGTGAACCGGTTGGCTTTTTGTGAAAAAAAACGGGAGGAGTACGGATGAATCAGGGCGTGCGGATGGTTCTCATGGCGGTGTCGGCGACATTGGTTTTGGCGGGGACGGCAGGGGCAGCGGATGATATCCGCGAAGGCAAGTGGGAGTTCACCTCGGAGATGCAGATGGAAGGCATGCCGCAGATGCCCGCGCTGCCTCCCGGCGTGACGCTTCCTCCGGGGATTTCTGTTTCCACCCGGGGAAATACCATGCATTCGACGGTGGTGAAGTGTGTCACCAAGGAAGATCTGCTGCCCGCGTCCTCCGAGCAGAAAAACGACGCCAAGTGCAAGACCACCAAGATGGAGCGCAGGGGCAATACGGTCAAATGGAGCACCGTCTGCAACGACGGGGGCATGAAGATGACTGGAAACGGAATTGCCACTTACACCGGTTCGGTCATGGACAGCACCATGACCATGACCACCGAGGGTCAGGGGCAATCCCTCAAACAGACCGTGAAAACCAAGGGGAAATATCTGGGGCTGTGCGGCAAATAGCCTGTGCCGACCAGCCGCTTTAGTGGCTGGTATATGTGCCGAGAACCTTGGCTTCGATCTTCATTCGCGTGGCACCATCGGGCATGGGTTCCTGCCAGTGGATGAACTGGGTTACCACTCGGGAAAACGGCCCGTTGTCCTGCTTGCAGGCATCGCAAATGCTTTCGGCCTCGTCCCGGTAGATGACCACCTTGCTGGCCGGCTCTCCCTTGGCGTCAACCGCCGCCATTTTCCGGCAACCGCATTCCAGGCGGATAACCGCCACGCCGATTCCGTCGGGACTTCCTTCCAGAATGCCGGCAATCATGGCCTCTTCATTTTTTTGCGCCTTGAGTTCCGGGCTTGGGGTGGTTTTTTTCTTGATTTTCGGTTTGCTGCTCATAACAATGACCCTTTTGCGGACAGGTTGAGAATGGCGCAGGTGAAATACCTGCAAAAAAACAGCGGCTGATATCCTAAAAGATCGAGGCAGACTGGTCAACCTGAATCGTCTTTCCCCTCTGCCGGCCCTCATTGCGGCGGGGATTCTTTTTTATTGACAAAAAAATGGTGGTGCATTAGAGGAAAGAGGAATTTGTGTCTCTTCCCGGAAGCAACGGACTCGATATTCTGCCTCGTTTTGTGGCAGTGCGATCTTGTTTATCAATTTTTTTTTAACCTTATACGGAGGAAGTACTATGTGGCAGATTGACATTGACAAGGACAAATGCGTTGGTGATGCAGAGTGCGTAAACGCTTGCCCCGCGCAGGTTTATGAGATGGTTGACGGCAAGGCTGAAGCAGTGAACGCCGACGAGTGCCTTGGCTGCGAGACCTGTGTAGAGGTTTGCCCCGAGGGTGCGATCACCGTCACCGAGGTGTAATGTAGAAATTGCAGAACATTGTGTGATGCGTGTAGGCCTATTCCCACGATTGGGGATAGGCCTATTTATTTGCTGCGAGGCACTGATTTGATATGGCACGGCAGGCTCGGAGGGAAAAAGGATGAGCTGGTTGGCGCGGCTGAAACCGGGGGCGAGCACCAACACCAATCTTCTGGTTGCCGCCCTGATGTGGAGTTTCATCGGTTTCTACCTCATGGTGCGCGGCTACCTTCTGGACCAGCCCCTGCCCGGGATGCTTCTTTTGCTGGCGCTGGGGCTGGGCACGATGAAGGCGTTTTGGCTCATCGAGCGAGCGGCCCGGAAAAATATCGCCCGGATTGTGGCGCGCCCGGATGGCATGTGTCTTGGCGGCGTCTATTCCTGGGGGATGTGGGGGATGGTCGTCTGCATGATGGTTGGCGGCCGCCTATTGCGTAATTCCGCCGTGCCTCCCCTGGTGGTCGGTGTTATATATGTTGCTGTCGGCTGGGCGCTCCTGTTGTCGAGTCGGCTCATCTGGCGGGAGTGGAACGCCACAAAGTCTCTTCGTTGAATGAACAGGTTGTCTTGGTATGGGAACACCTTCCTGGAATAGAGTGGAGGTTGATCGTGCCGCTCTGCGCCATAATTTTCGGCAGGTGCGACATCTGGTCGGCCCGGCGGTGGACATTCTGGCAGTGGTCAAGGCTGATGCCTATGGGCATGGCCTTATCCCCGCGTCCCAGGCCTTTGCCGAGGCCGGCGCCACCTCCTTTGGCGTGGCCGAGGTTGAAGAGGGTGTGCAACTGCGGCAGGCCGGGATAACCGGGCAGATCGTGGTCATGCTTGGGGTGGACCGTCAGGGGGCGGAGGAGGCGGTGGCCCACGACCTCACCCCGGTGGTCTACACCCTGGAAGCCATGGAAGCGCTTGCCGCCTGCGCGGCAAAGGCTGGTTGCCGGAAAGGGGTGCAGATCAAGGTCGATGTCGGCATGGGGCGGCTTGGTCTTCTCCCCCGCGAACTCGAGTCCTTCCTCGCTGCCTTGCGCCGGTTTCCCAATCTCTTCCTTGCCGGGATCGCAAGCCATTTCCCCAAGGCCGACGCGGAAGGCGACGCCACTACCGAAGAGCAGTATAGAGTTTTTCAGGAATTGCTGGCCGGGATTCAAAGTGCCGGTGACGGGCGGATCATCCATATTGCCAATTCCGCCACCCTGATGCGCTACCCGCAGATGCGTTGTGACCTGGTGCGGCCGGGTATTTCCCTCTATGGCTGCTACCCGGCCGACTGGCTGCAAAAGGCGTCATCCCTCGACCTGCGGCCGGTCATGCGTTTTGCCACCACGGTGTTGCAGGTCAAGGAGGTTCCGGCGGGGCAGGGGGTCAGCTATGGCCACAGGTATGTGACCGAGCGTCCCGCCAAGCTGGCGGTTCTGCCGGTGGGGTACGATGACGGCTATCTGCGGCGCATGACGGGCAAGGCCGAGGTGTTGCTGGCCGGGCAGCGGGCTCCGATTCGGGGGATGATCTGCATGAATGCCTGCATGGCCGAGGTGACGGATATCCCCGGAGTCAAGGCAGGGGATACGGCGGTATTGCTTGGATGTCAGGGCGCAGGGGAGATCCGGGCCGAGGAAATCGCCCGCTGGTCCGAGACCATCAACTATGAGATTCTCTGCCTTTTCGGTTCCTGCAACCGGCAGGTGTATTATGACAGCGAAGAACCGGCAACCCCGCCTGTTTGCTGAAAGAAAAATTTTTCCGGATTACCGCGATGATCAAGACACGCTTGAAAACACTGATAGACCACTGCTTTGACCAAGGGGTTGAGGCTGGATTCTGGTCCGCCGCCGCGGCGGGCGGGTATTCCCTGGATGAGCCCAAGCATGCGGGCCAGGGGGATCTGGCCACCAACCTGGCCATGGTGGTTGCGGGAAAAGACAAAAAGAATCCCCGGGCCGTTGCCGCCCAGTTGCTGGAGATGCTTGCCCCCCACACCGATCTGCTGGAGCGGGTCGAAGTGGCCGGGCCGGGCTTTGTCAACTGCTACCTCAACAAGACGGTCTGGCAGTCGGTGCTGCCCGAGGTCTGCGCCAACGAGGCGACCTTCGGCCGCAGTACCATCGGAAAGGCCAAGAAGGTGCTGGTGGAATTCGTCAGCGCCAACCCCACCGGGCCTTTGAGCGTCGGGCACGGGCGACAGGCTGTTCTGGGCGACGCCATCGCCGGCCTGCTTTCCGCCACCGGCCATCAGGTCACCCGGGAATATTACTACAACGACGCGGGCCGGCAGATGCGGGTGCTGGGCGAATCCACCCGGGCCCGGTATCTGGAAGCGCTGGGGCTGCCCTTCACCTTTCCGGAAGACGGCTATCAGGGCCAGTACATCCGGGATATCGCCCAGGCGCTCATTGAGGAGCACGGCGATGGACTCAAAGACGAGCCCGAGGTCACGCCGTTTAAGACCAAGGCCGAGCGGGTCATCTTTGACGACATCAACACCACCCTGCACCGCCTGGGCATCGTCTTTGACAACTATTACAACGAACATTCGCTCTATGAAAACGGCCTGGTTGACGATGTGGTCGCCTCCCTGCGGGAAAAAGGGCTGGCCTACGATCAGGACGGGGCGGTGTGGTTCAAGGGCACCGAGTTCGGCCTGCCCCAGGACCGGGTGATCATCAAGTCCACCGGCGAGCCCACCTACCGGCTGCCGGACATGGCCTATCACCGGGAAAAGTTCAAGCGCGGCTTCGACTGGATGGTCGACATCTTCGGCTCCGATCATATCGCCACGGTGCCGGATGTGCTGGCCGGGGTCAAGGCCTTGGGCTATGACCCGAGCAAGGTGACCGTGGTCCTGCACCAGTTCGTCACCCTGCTGCGCGACGGTCAGCAGGTGAAAATGTCCACCCGCAAGGCCAACTTCGTCACGGTGGACGAGCTGCTCGACGAGGTCGGCGCGGATGTGGCTCGCTTCTTTTTTCTTATGCGCAAGGCGGACAGCCAGTTGGAGTTTGATCTGGATCTGGCCACCAAGACCAGCCAGGAAAACCCGGTCTACTATGTCCAGTACGCCCATGCCCGGCTGCACAGCATCCGCAGGCAGGCCGAAGCCAAGGGGGTTGTTCTGGGAAGTTTGGCGGATGCGCCGATCGGGAGACTCACCCTGGATGACGAGATTTTGCTGCTCAAGGCCATGGCCGGATTTCCCGGGCTGGTGGAGGGCGCGGCCCTTGATCTGGCCCCGCACCGGCTTGTTTTTTTTCTCCAGGACCTTGCCGGGCAGTTTCATAGCTACTACAATAAGCACCGGATTGTTTCCGAGGATGAGGAGTTGAGCCGGGCCCGTCTCTGGCTGGCCATGGGCTTGCGCATCGTCCTGCGCAATGGCCTTGGTCTGATTGGGGTGAGTGCGCCGGAATCCATGTAGGGCTTTGGAAATGTCCTGTTAAAAAGATCAGCATGAGGAGGCGTTGCCTGGCAACGGATAATCTGGGTATGACCGCACCAAAGCAGAAAGGCAGATTTGGATTTGTTATCCGTTTTGAACTGGGGCTGTTGGGGATGTTCAGCCTGACCCTGGTCACCGGCTGCATTTTTTTCTGGATGTTCATTATCGGCATTTGGGCCGGGCAGACCATCCTTCAGCCCGCCCCGGGAGAGGTGGCGAAATCCCCGTTGGCAAAGCTTGCCGGGGCGCTTAAGCCTGGAAAACAGGATACTGTCGATTCCGGCGCCTCTTCCGCGCAAAAAGAAAACATGGAGCCGACAACCGAGATGCCGGTGGAATCCGCCCCTGCTTCCGAAACGGAATGGGCCGAAGCAGAACCTTCTTTCTTTGCCCTGCAGATCTCCGCTGTCCGTGACCAGGACCGGGCGCAACAGGATGTCGCCGAATGGCGCGGCCGTGGCTATGAGGCGTTTTCCCTGCCGCCGGAGGACGAGGATGATCCTTTCATTCGGATTTACGTAGGGAAATTCGACAAGCTGGCCGATGCCAACCAGCTCATCGCCAAGCTGGAAAAAGAGGAGAAGGTCAAGGCCTATATCGCTCTGTTGCCTGCTTCCCGGTTGAAATCCCCCTGATTCTTTTTGTGTGAAATCTTTTTCTTTGCGGGCTGGTATGGTAGAACGAACGGGTTCCTGCCAGCCAGCGGGGCGGAAAAGGTGAGAGGTTGTCATGATTGTTGAAATCGCACAAAGCCGCGATTACAGCAGGAAACGAAAGTGACCGGCGACGGTTGTTGCCTCGCACTCTTTGATTCAGTATTACGGACATGTGGATTGTTTCCCTTTTTGCGAGGTTGTCATGATTCGTGATGCCAGAATGGACGATGTGAAGGTGATGTACGCCCTGTTGCAGCATTTTGCCAACAAGGGCTTGCTGCTGGGGCGGTCCTTGAGTTCCCTCTACGACCAACTGCGGGATTTCAAGGTTTTTGTCAAGGACGGCGACGATGCCGCGGCCGGACAGATGCTCGGCATCTGCGCCCTGCATGTCTGCTGGGAAAACCTGGCGGAAATCCGCTCCCTGGCCGTGACGGAAGAAGCCCAGCGCCAGGGGATTGGCCGGCAGCTTGTGGAGGCTTGTCTGGCCGAGGCGGATCATTTCGGCATTACCAGAGTCTTCACCCTGACCTATCAGCCTGTTTTTTTTGAGCGGCTCGGGTTCAGGCCTATTGATAAGAACGAACTCCCCCACAAGGTGTGGAGTGACTGTATCCAGTGTCCGAAATTTCCGGACTGCAACGAAGAAGCCCTGATCTGGGAAAGATAAAGGAATAACCGTTCCGCGCACCGCATCCGCGGCCCTGCGGCACGGGGACAAAAAAATGCTGATCGCGCCGGGGTGTGCCTTGTCGCATGCTTTCGGCGTTGACCTTCTGGAGTGGAAATATGCTTGCTTCTGTTTTGAAAAAGGTTTTTGGCTCCAAAAACGAACGGGTGCTCAAGTCCATTCAACCGCTGGTGGCGGCGATCAACCAGTTGGAGCCGGAGATCCAGAAGCTTGATGACGCTTCCCTGGTGGCGAAGACCGTGCTTTTCAAGGAGCGGCTCGCCGCCGGAGTACCCCTCGACAGCCTGTTGCCCGAGGCCTTTGCCGTCTGCCGGGAGGCGGCCTGGCGGGTTTTGGGCATGCGGCATTTCGACGTGCAGCTCATCGGCGGCATCATCCTCCATCAGGGCAAGATCGCCGAGATGAAAACCGGCGAGGGAAAAACCCTGGCCGCCACTCTGCCGGTATATCTCAACGCCCTCACCGGGCGCGGGGTGCATGTGGTCACGGTCAACGATTATCTGGCCCGGCGCGATGCCGAATGGATGGGCAAGCTCTACCGCTTTCTCGGGCTTTCCGTCGGCTCCATCCTGCACGAGATGGATGACGCGGCCCGGAAGGAGGCCTATGGCGCCGATATTACCTACGGAACCAACAACGAATTCGGCTTTGATTATCTGCGCGACAACATGAAGTTTGACCTCAAGGATTTCTGTCAGCGCGAGTTCCATTACGCCATTGTCGACGAGGTGGACTCCATCCTGATCGACGAGGCCCGCACCCCTTTGATTATCTCCGGCCCGGCCGAGATGTCCACCGAGCTCTACGAGCGCGCCGACCGGATCATTCCCAACTTCAAGGTGGACGAGCATTACACTCTGGATGAAAAGGCCCGTTCGGTCTCGCTCACCGAGGAAGGCGTGGCCCTGGGCGAGAAACTCGTCGGGGTGGACAACCTCTACGACCCCCGGAACATCGAATGGCTGCATCACCTGAACCAGGCCTTGAAGGCCAATGTCCTCTTCAAGCGGGATGTGGATTATCTGGTGCGGGACGGCCAGGTGGTGATCGTGGACGAGTTCACCGGGCGAGCCATGCAGGGCCGCCGTTTCAGCGATGGCCTGCACCAGGCCCTGGAGGCCAAGGAGCGGGTCAAGGTGGAGCGGGAGAACCAGACCCTGGCCTCCATCACCTTCCAGAACTACTTCCGGATGTATGAGAAGCTCGCCGGCATGACCGGCACCGCGGATACCGAGGCGGCGGAATTCAAGAAGATCTACAACCTCGACGTGGTGATTATCCCCACCCACAACACCATGATCCGCAAGGATTATGCCGATGTCATCTATAAAAACGCCAAGGCCAAGGATCGCGCCATCATCCGGGAGATTCAGGAGCTGTACAAAAAGGGCCAGCCCGTGCTGGTCGGCACCATCAGCATCGATGTTTCCGAAAAAATCTCCGCCATGCTGAAGAAGGTGGGCGTGCCCCACGCGGTGCTCAACGCCAAGCAGCATGAGAAGGAGGCCGAGATCGTCGCCGATGCCGGACAGAAGGGCAAGGTGACCATCGCCACCAACATGGCCGGCCGCGGCACCGACATCAAGCTGGGCGAGGGGGTTACCGAGCTGGGCGGGCTGCATATTTTGGGCACCAGCCGTCACGAGAGCCGGAGGATCGACAACCAGTTGCGCGGCCGTTCGGGCCGTCAGGGCGATCCCGGTTCTTCCCGTTTCTATCTGTCGCTTGAGGACGATCTGTTGCGGATCTTCGGCTCGGACCGGATTTCGGGCATCATGGACAAGTTGGGCATGGAAGAGGACGAGCCCATCGAACACACCATGATCAGCCGGGCCATTGAAAACGCCCAGCGCAAGGTGGAGGGGCATAACTTCGATATCCGCAAGCACCTGCTCGAATACGACGATGTGATGAACAAGCAGCGCGAGGTTATCTACCGCCAGCGCCGCGAGGTCTTGGGCTCGGATGATGTTCACGAGGTGATCACCGACATGTTCCCGGAACTGGCGGAAATGGTGGCGGGCGAGTTCGCCGAGACGAGAATCCCCTCGGAGGAGTGGGATTGGAATGGGGTTGCCGAGAGAATGTTCGCTCTGTTCGGCTTTGCCGGGGAGTGGAGCGAGGAAGAGAAAAAGGATCTCGAACCTGCCGCCTTTGCCGACCTGATTCTTGCCGCCTTGACAGACCGTTTTGCCGCGCGGGAGGAGGAGATCGGCGAATTGAACATGCGCCACCTGGAACGGGTTGTCCTGCTGCAGATTGTGGATCACCTCTGGAAAGAACATCTGCTCAACATGGATCACCTCAAGGAAGGCATCGGTCTTCGGGGCTATGGCCAGAAGAACCCGTTGGATGAGTACAAGAAGGAAGGCTTCAACATGTTCGGCGAGATGATCAACGCCGTAAAAACCCAGACCGTCAGCACCCTGTTTCGCCTGCAACTGGTACGGGACGAGGAGGTGGCCGAACTGGAGCGCGAGCAGCGGGAGCAGCGCCAGCCCATGCAGCTCAGTCGCGGCGCCGAGGGAGAGGACGAGCACAAGCCGTTTTCCCGCGAAGGCGACAAGGTGGGGCGCAACGCCGACTGCCCCTGCGGCAGCGGCTTGAAATACAAACGGTGCTGCGGCAAGAGCAGCGGGAAGACGTGATATGGCAGCGGAAAAGTTTTCAGTTCAGGGGTTCAGGGCGGCGGCGGTCAACTCCGGCATTCGCGGTAAGGATCGGCTCGATCTTGCCCTGATCGTCAGCGACAAGCCGGCCGTGGTGGCCGGGGTGTTCACCGCCAGCCTGGTCAAGGCGGCGCCGGTGCTTCTCGACATGGAGCGGTGCAAAACCGGCAAGGGGCAGGCCATTTTGGTCAATTCCGGCATTGCCAATGCCTGCACCGGTGAGGAGGGCATGCGTCTGGCCCGGCTGACCACGGCCATGGCGGCGGATGCCTTGAATATCGCCCCGGAGCTGGTGCAGGTTTGCTCCACCGGCATCATCGGCCAGCAACTGGAGCTTGCCTGTTTTCAGCGGGGGATTCCCAAGGCGGCCCAGGCTCTTGCCGTCGATGGCCTTGTTGATGTGGCCCAGGCGATCATGACCACCGATACCTTCCGCAAGATTGCGGTGCGCACCGCCCTTATCGACGGCAAGCCGGTCAAGCTTCTCGGGATGGCCAAGGGCGCGGGCATGATCATGCCCAACATGGCCACCATGCTTTCCTTTATCCTCACCGATGCCAAGATCGATCACGATCTTCTCCAGAGCACGCTGAAAAAGGTGGCGGCCAAAACCTTCAACGCCATCACCGTGGACGGTGACACCAGCACCAACGACACGGTGCTGGTGCTGGCCAACGGCCTGGCGGAGCACCCGCCCATTGCCGAGGACCGTCCCGAGGCGTTGCGCGCCTTTGGCGCCGCCTTGGAAGATCTGTGCAAGGAGCTGGCCCTGATGATCGTCCGGGACGGGGAGGGCGCGACCAAGCTGGTGACCATCCGGGTCCGGGGCGCGGCTTCGGACCTCCAGGCCGATCAGGCGGCCCGGACCGTGGCCAATTCCAATCTGGTCAAAACCGCCTTCTTCGGCGAGGATGCCAACTGGGGCAGGATCATCGCCGCCCTGGGCCGCTCCGGCGCGCAATTCGACCAGCAGCAGGTGGATATCGCCTTCGACGAGGTGTTCATGGTGAAGCAGGGGGTGGGCCAGGGCAGTGAGGTGGAGAAACGCGCCACCGAGGTGCTCAAAAAACCGGAGTTCGTGGTGACCATCGACCTGCATGCCGGCGAGGGGAGCAAGGATATCCATACCTGCGATTTTTCCCTGGATTACGTGAAGATCAACGCGGATTACCGGTCATAGGGCGACGCCCTATGGCTGAGTGCTGAGTAACGAGCACTCGGAACTCAGCACTCGGAACTCGGCGTATAAGGGCTGTTGATGAATAAACTGAAAAGCACAATTTATTCATCAACAGCCCACAAACTCCTTTTTTTTGCCCTGCTCGTCGCCGTCATAGCCATCGGCCTGCTCCATCTTTTTACCCCCGGCGATCTGCACTTCTATCACAACACCTACCGGCGGCTCAGTTATTTTCCCATTGTGCTGGGCGGTCTCTGGTTCGGCGTGCGCGGCGGCCTGGGTCTGGCCCTGCTCTCCTCCATCGCCTTCATCCCCCATGTCCTCCTCTATGTCGGGCACGGCTCGCAGGCCGTGAGCGAGCTGATGGAGATCATCCTCTATCTGGCGGCCGGTCTGCTGGTCGGGGTGATCTCCGGACGGCAGACCCGGTTGCGCGAACGCTATCGGCAGTTGTCCGAAAAACTGCAGGCTTCCTATGTCCGGCTCCATGATGAAACCGTTCAGCTCATCGAGGCGGAGGCCCGGCTGGCCGCGGCCCAAAAGTTCTCCGCCCTTGGCAAATTGTCCGCCTCTCTGGCCCATGAGATAAAGAATCCCCTTGCCTCCATCAAGGGCACGGCGGAAATTCTTCGCGATGAATTTACCGGGGATCATCCGAAGCGGGAATTCGTGGATATCCTGTTCAAGGAAACAGGGCGGTTGCACGACACGGTGGAGGAAATCCTCCGTTATGCCAAGGGGCGGCCCCAGGAAAGAGAAGAGGCCTTGGAGCCGCTTGCCGCGGTGGCGCACCATGTCGGCGCTTTGCTGGAAAGGCAACTGCGGGAAAAACAGGTGCATTTTTTCCTGCCGGAGAACGATGAGGCCCAGCATCTGCTGGTGGAAAGCGCCAAGTTCTCCCAGATTCTCTTGAATCTTGGCCTCAACGCCCTGGAAGCGGTCGATCCGGGCGGCCGGATCTGGCTTTTGGCCGAAAACGGTGCGGACGGAGGGTGGCGGATTGCTGTCTGCGACGACGGACCGGGCGTGCCGGAGGCGGAAAAGGAACGGATATTTGAGCCGTTTTATTCGGGCAAGGGGGACGGCACCGGGCTTGGCCTGCTGATCAGCAGGAAAATAGTGGAGAGCTACGGCGGCAGCCTTCGGGCCACGGACCGGCCGGGGGGCGGGGCGTGCTTCGAGATTCTGCTCCCCCCGAAAAACGGCGCGGATCCTGGACAGGCAGGCTAAGGGCGGAGGCGAGGCGATGAAACCCCGGATACTGTTGATTGATGATGACGCAAGCCTGCGGCGGGTTACGGAGTACAACCTGAGCAGCGGTGGTTTCACCGTGCTTGGCGCAGCATCGGGCCGGGAAGGACTGGCGCTTTTTCATCGGCACAACCCGGATCTGGTGATCACCGATGTGCAGCTTGGTGACCTGGACGGCTTGCAGGTCCTGGCCGCGGTGAAAAAGGAGTCGCCCCATACTCCGGTGCTGGTGATCACGGCCTTCGGCTCCATCGAGCTGGCGGTCAAGGCCATGCAGGAAGGGGCCTTCACCTTTCTGGCCAAGCCATTCGACCGGGAGGCTCTGCGGCTTTCCTGCCGGAAAGCCCTGGAGATGCGGCAACTGCACGAGCAGAAACAGCAGCTCAGCGGCGAGGTCAACCGGCTCACCGGCACCGAGGGGATGGAAACCGCCAATTCGGCCATGGCCGAATTGCTCGATACTGCCAAGCGGGCGGCCAACAGCGAGGCCACCGTCCTCATCGCCGGAGAATCCGGCACCGGCAAGGAGGTGCTGGCCAGGCTCATCCATCAGCACAGCCCCAGGGCGCAGGGTCCCATGGTGGCGGTGAACTGTGCGGCCATCCCGGAAAACCTGCTGGAAAGCGAACTCTTCGGCCATGTCAAAGGCGCCTTCACCGGGGCGGTGAGCAATCGCAAGGGAAGGTTTCAAGCCGCGGCCGGCGGCACCCTATTTTTGGACGAAATCGGCGAGTTGCGGCTGGATCTGCAGGCCAAGCTGCTCCGCGCCATCCAGGAGAGAGTGGTCTCCCCGGTCGGCGCGGATGCGCCGGAAGCGGTGGATGTCCGGTTGATTGCCGCTTCCAACCGGGATCTCTATGCAGCCATCGGCCAGGGAACCTTTCGGGAGGATCTCTATTATCGGCTGGGGGTAATTCTTTTGCATCTTCCGCCTCTGCGGGAACGGCGGGAGGATATTCCAGGGCTGGTGTCACATTTTCTCCTGAAAGTGGGCGCTCCCGCCGGGGTGCGCTTTTCCGCCGAAGCCTTGGCCAGGCTCAAGGCGCATCCCTGGCCCGGCAATATCCGGGAGCTGCAAAATATTGTCGAGCGGGCGGTTATCCTGCGCCGGGGGCTGCTCATCGAGGCGGATGAACTGCAGCTTGCTGCCTGCCCCCAGCCTGCAATGGAAAACGGGATTCCGGAAATCCCGGATGAGGGGCTTTCCCTGGAAGCGGTTGAGCAGGGGTTGATTAAAAAAGCCCTGGCCAAGGCCAACGGCAATCGCTCCGAGGCTGCCCGGCTGCTGAAGATTCCGCGCCATGTCCTGATCTATCGTCTGGAAAAATTCAAAATCTGATTGTCCTTGTTCAGTGGAGAATATTCTGTAAGCATCTTGGCGAATATTCTCCATAACTTCACTGTCTCCATCGCTTTCATTTTCGAGTCACCCCTGTAAAACCTGCCGGGAAAAGGGCTGCCGTGCTCTGTGTCGCGGTGGCATGGGCCTTGCTTTGTCTGGATGGCATTGCAAGGAGGCAGGCGGCGGGAATGGGTGCAAGAACCGGACGCGTGAAGCGATACATCTTCGGAACAGTGGGGTTGCTCGGCATTCTGGCCGGAATCTGGTGGGGGATTGGCAATACCCATTTCACTGCCTGGAAGTCAAAAAACACCATGCTTGCGGTGCGGGCGCACCCTGGAATGACCGGCGAAGAGCCAAGGGCACAGGCCTGCTCCGATTGCGATCAAAACGTCTGTCCTGCAACGGCGGCGTCCTGGCGTGAGCTGTTCAGGAAAAGGTTTGGCGATACTGATGCCGAAAAAAGGAAACAGGGAGATGCGCGATGAAAAAAACGGCTGGAGTGCTTGTGGCGGTAACGATGTCTGTGGTGCTGGCCGGTGCTGCCATGGCCGGTTTGTGGGGGGGCAAGGTGAAGACCCTGACCCCGGCCAAGGGGAGGCTGGAAATCCCCGTGGCGTCCATTGCTGACGGCAAAGCCCACCATTTCAAGGTGCAGGCCGGCGATGGGGTGATGGTGACTTTTTTTGTGCTGAAAAGCAAAGACGGCGTTATCCGGTCGGCCATAGACGCCTGCGATGTCTGTTACCGCGCGGGCAAGGGCTACGAGCAGAGCGGTGATGAGATGGTCTGTCTCAACTGCGGCATGCGTTTTGCCTCGAACAGGATCAACGAGGTGAAAGGAGGCTGCAATCCGGCTCCCCTGGCCAGAACCATTGAAGGCAACACGCTGGTGATTGCCATGGCCGACATCGACCGGAACAGTTGGTATTGCACATATAAAAAGTAAGGAGCAACACTACGGATGGCGTACGATCTTGAAAAATACCGGGAAAAGCGGGAGCGGGTTCTGGGGGTGAAAAAACGGGGGATGGGGTTCGGCCGCGTGGCCACCCTGGTCTCCCTTGCCATTCTTCTCGGCCTGGGAATGGTTGTCATCCCCAGGTCCATCGCCTTTTTGAAAAATCGCCAGCTTGAGGACGCAATTTACAAATTGTCCGGAGAGCGGGCCGCATCGGAACGGGTGCTGGCGGAACTCACAAAGCAGGAGGGGGTGCGCGAGGTGGTGATGGACGGTCACGGTTCGCGGGTTGTCATTACCTTCAACAAAGGGGTGCTTGACACGGCAAGGATTTCCGCTTTTTTCCTGCAGCAGGGGGCGCAGGCGGTGCTGCTCAATGAGGTCGGCCACCACCAGCGGCTGCACACCATGAAAAAGGAGGCTGAGGCGACCGGCGGCCAGTAGCGGCGGCCGCGCTTACGCGGAGAAAAAACAGATGAAGCTCTATCATATCTCGTATAGCAACCTCAAGCGCCGCAAGGGCAAGGTGATTTTTCTCGTGCTCGGCCTGGTGCTGGGGATCGCCACCATTGTTACCCTGTTGTCCATTACGGAGAGCATGACCCGGGACATCGAGGAAAGGCTGGACCGGTTTGGGGCCAACATCGTCATGGTTCCCAAAAGCGAAAATCTTGCCCTGAGCTATGGCGGCATCACGGTGGGGGGCGTGAACTACGCAGTCCAGGAGTTTAAGGAACAAGACCTCACGGGTATCCGAGAAATTGAAAACCGCGAGAATCTCGGGGCGGTAGCCCCCAAGGTTCTCGGCGCGGCTCAGGTCATGGGGCGGCAGGTGCTCCTGATGGGGGTTGATTTTGCGGTGGAGCTGCCGCTGAAAACCTGGTGGCATCTGGACGGCGCCGCTCCGGCGGCTTCGGGGGATCTGGTTGCCGGGGCGGAGGCGGCTGCGGCATTGCATCTTGCCATCGGCGATACCCTGCCGCTTGGCCCCCGGACCTTCACGGTGACTGCCATCCTCCAGCCTACAGGTGCCGCGGAAGACGGCATGATCATCGGCGATCTTCATGCCGTGCAGGAAGTCCTGGGCAAAAAAGGCGTCGTTTCCCTGGTGGAGATCGCTGCTTTCTGCCGGGATTGTCCGATCACCGAGCTGGTTTTGCAGATCGCCGAGAAATTCCCCAACGCCAAGGTCACGGCGCTCAGGCAGGCGGTGATGGCCAAGATGCAGTCCATCGAGCTGTTCAAGGCCTTCAGCTACGGCGTTGCCGGGCTGGTGATCTTCATCGGTTCGCTTTTGGTTTTTGTCACCATGATGGGGGCGGTGAACGAGCGGACCCGCGAGATCGGCATTTTTCGGGCCATTGGTTTTCGACGGGGGCATGTCATGCAGATCATTCTGCTGGAAGCCATTGTGGTCGGTTTTGTCGGCGGCTTTTTGGGTTTTGCCGCCGGCAATCTCATCGCCTGGTCGATCTTGCCTGTGGTCATCCCCAGCGGAACCTTTGCCGGGGTGAATCTTCCGCTCGGCGGACTGGCCATACTGCTTTCCATTTCCCTCAGCCTGCTGGCCAGTCTCTATCCGGCCAGGAAGGGCAGCAGTCTTGACCCCAGCGAAGCGCTGCGGGCCTTGTAAGGAGATAAGCGGCCACAGGGCACCGCATCTGCTTTGTCATCGACCTGTCCGCATACCTGATGTATAGCGGACAGGTCTCTTCCGCGCATCTGCGGCACCCTGTGACCGCTTATTTCGGGGGTATCATCAGGCCCTGTAAGGAGGAGTCATGCCAGCAAAAGAACAGGCAGCACAGCATCTCATTGAGATCAGGGATATCGGCAAGGATTACCAGGTCGGGGCGAACACGGTGAGCGCCATCCGGCACATGCATTTTCAGGTGGACGATGGCGAGTTCATCAGCATCATGGGACAGTCCGGCTCCGGAAAAAGCACCTTGCTTGCCGTGCTCGGCGGGCTCAATCATCCGAGCCGGGGGCAGGTTCTGGTCGATTCCCTGGATGTCTATGGGCTGAGCAGCGAACAGCGAGCCGATTTTCGCAGCGAGTATATCGGCATCATCTTTCAGTCCTTTCAGCTCATCCCCTACCTGACGGTACTGGAAAACATCAAGCTGCCCATGGCCATCACCGGCATCTCGGCCAAGGAGCAAGACGGCATGGCCCGTTCGGTTCTTGAAAAGGTCGGGCTCGGAGCCAAGGCACCCCGCTTGCCGGACCAGCTTTCCGGCGGTGAGCAGGAACGGGTCGCCATTGCCAGGGCCATTGTCAACCGGCCGCCCATCCTGTTGGCCGATGAGCCCACCGGCAGCCTCGACAGCGAGACCGCGGAAGGAGTTATGGGGCTGCTCCGCCAGTTGAACCAGGAGGGGTTGACCGTCATCATGGTGACCCATAATCCGGACGCCTGCCGCCATGCCGACAGGACCATTCTGGTTCGGGATGGTCTCTGTCTGCCCCAGTGAATTCAGCGCTGTTTTTTAGTATCAAAGGATAATTACCTTTGACACTATTCTCCTGAAAATTATACAATAAATGCTGTGTAGGTGTTACTACCTATCCATTGTGCTTTCGGCGTCCGGCTTTCGGTCGGCGCAGGAAGGTTCCTTGTCGTGTCTGTATGGGGCTCCGGATTCTCCGGAAAAAGCAAAAAACAATACAGCGAGGAGAGATGTTATGGGAAGCAGCATGAAGAAAATCGGGATGATGGGTCTGGCTCTGTTGGCCAGCGCCATGTTTGTTGCAGCGGCGCACGCGGAAATCAAGGTCGGAATCCTGGCCCTGCGGGGCGCGCCCAAGGTCATGGAGGAATGGGCTGCCACCGGGGAGTATCTCACCGGCAAGATGGGTGAGCCGGTCACCATCATGCCTCTGGAGTTCAACGCCATTGAGCCCATGCTCAGGGACGGAAAGATCGATTTCATGCTGGCGAACTCCGCCTTTTTCGTGGAGATGGAAAAGCTCTACGGCGCCAAACCGGTGGCCATGCAGGTCAACTCGGCGGGCGGTAAGCCGGTCAAGGAGTTCGGCGGGGTGATCTTTGTGCGCAAGGACAGCCCCATCAATACGCTCTCTGATCTCAAGGGCAAGAAGTTCATGGTGGTCAAGGCTTCCTCCTTTGGCGGCGGCCAGATGGCCCTGCGGTTGTTGCTACAGAATGGCATCGACTACAAGAAGGATTTCGCCGAGTTCAAGGAAGGCGGCAAGCATGACAACGTGGTTCTGGCCGTGAAGAACGGGGCCATGGACGCCGGCACCGTGCGCACCGACACCCTGGAGGCCATGACAAAGGAAGGCAAGATCTCCATGGCCGATTTCAAGATCATCAACCCGATCAAAGACGGCTTCCCTTTTGTCCGCAGCACCGAACTGTATCCCGAGTGGCCCATGGCCGCGGCAAAGCATGTTGACGCCGCCAAGGTTAAAAAGTTCGGCGACGCCCTGTTGGCGGTAAAATCTGATTCCGATGCAGCCAAAAAGGCTGGGATCATCGGCTGGGCGCCGCCTGCGGATTTTAAAAGCGTGCGGGAATGTTTGAAGGCGCTTAAATATGGGGCGTTTGCCAACTAGACCGAGGTGTTGAGGATTCACGCCTTGCTGCGCGGTGTTGGCAAGCGGGGGGCGCCATTGCGGCCGCCGGGCGAGGCGTGGTCCGCTAAAAAATAGTATCTGTTATCACCCACAAAGGAGAACGCATGCGCATCAAAATTATTCTCGCAACAGCCCTCATCATTGCATGTTTCGCTGCCCCCCTATTTGCGGCGGAAACCTATGTTTTCGGAGTACATCCCTATAAAAATCCGGCGGAGCTGGCAAACATTTTCAAGCCTTTGATCTCCCTGCTTGAGGCGGAAACAGGCGCAAAAGTCTCTTTTCGCAGCGCCAAGGATTACGAAGCATTCAATCAAGCCATCCTCAAGGGGGAGATTGACATTTTTTTCATGGGGCCGTCGATCTACGCCGAACTCTCAAGCTTGCATCCGGACAAGGTGCGCCTGGTGGCCACGGCTCTCAGCAAGGGCAAGCCGACCTTTAAGGGTGTGATTGTGGCGAAGAAGGATGGTCCCATTAATTCCCTGGCCGATCTCAAGGGCAAGAAAATGGCCTTTGGCGACCGCGATTCCACCCTTTCCTGTTATATCCCCGCAGCAATGCTGATGGATGCGGGAGTCTTTGATTCCATGAAGTATGATTTTACCGGGAAGCACGAAAACGTGGCCAATTCCGTATTGCAAGGTGGGCATGACGCCGGCGGCCTCAAGCCGGATGTCGCCGAGAAATTCATGGGCCAGGGACTCAAAGTGATCGCCGAGAGCGCGCCCGTGTACGAGCATGTCATTGGCGTTGGCCCAAAAATTGACGGCGCCACCATGAAAAAGATCCAGGCTGCGCTGATCAATGGGAAAGATCCGAAGGTGTATACCTCGATCCAGAAAGATTATACCGGTTTTGCCGTTACCAAACCGAGCGATTATGCCAGTCTGTTTGGCATTATCAAAAAGGTTGACGCCAAGATGGCCAAATAATTCTGCAACGATACAATCGCATATCCAGCAAGGGGATCGTGAATGGCTTCGAAAAATAGAGGAATTGCCGCCAGATTCATTCTCATCGTTTCAATCCTGGCGCAGGCTCTGATGGTGGTGCTGGCGGTGGTGGCTATCTTCACCGCCAGCAGTTCACAGAAAAAGCAGGCGGACGGGTTCATCAACCGGCTGAAATCCGAGCAGGCGGAACAGGAAAAACTGCTGGCCGGGAAATTGAGGCAAAAAGGGGAATCCGTCGCCGCGCTTCTGGCGCAAACCGGATCGGCTCTGATCATCGGCTATGATTTCGATTCCATGACCAGGCTTGCCGTCAACGCCAAGAACGACGAAGACGTTGTTTCCGTGGTTTTTTACGGCAAGGACAAGAGCGTGCTTGCCGAGGCCAAGGGCCAGGAGCAAGCCAAGGAGACCCTGCACAAGGAAATCCTCTTCGACGGCAAGGGAATCGGATTTGTCGAGGTGGGCTTGAGCTTTGCCGGGGTGGAGAAAAATTCCGAGGAAGTTTCCCTCCGTATCGAGGAAATGGTGCGGACCACCCAGGAGGAACTGACCGCGGCTTCCTGGCGGTTGGGGATTGTCATCCTTCTTTCCATCGGTTGCGTGGTGCTGGCCCTGTGTTTCGCGGTGTATTGGAGTCTGTCCCATTTTGTCATCACCCCGGTCGGCAAAATCATTAATGGGTTGGAGGACTGCGCCACTCAGGTGACTTCCGCCTCGGGTCAGCTTTCCTCTTCGGCGCATACCTTGGCGGAAGGCGCCTCCGAGGAGGCTGCTTCCCTGGAAGAGACTTCCGCCTCCCTGGAAGAGGTTTCGACCATGGCCCGGCGCAATGCCGACAATGCCGCCGAGTGCAATTCGCTCATGCGCGAGGTGAATACGGTGATGGGCAAGGCCAATCAGTCCATGGCCGCGCAAACCGTGGCCATGGAAGAAATTTCCAAGGCCAGCGAGCAGACCTCGAAGATCATTAAAACCATTGACGAGATCGCCTTCCAGACTAACCTGCTGGCCTTGAACGCCGCGGTTGAGGCGGCCCGGGCCGGCGAGGCCGGGGCGGGATTTGCCGTGGTCGCTGACGAGGTCCGCAATCTGGCCATGCGGGCGGCGGAAGCGGCTCGCAACACCGCGGAGCTTATCGAAGGCACGGTGAAGAAGGTGAAGGAGGGAGAGGAGTTGTTGGTGCAAACCAACGAGGATTTCTGCGAGGTTGCCGAGGTCGCGGCCAAGGTGGGCAGTCTGGTTGACGAAATTGCCATTGCCTCCGGGGAACAGACCTCCGGGCTTGATCAGGTCAACGCGGCGATCACCGAAATCGACCGGGTGACCCAGCAAACCGCAGCCAGCTCGGAAGAGGCGGCCAGCGCCTCGGAGGAATTGAGCGCCCAGGCGGAGTACATGAAAAATCATGTGGAAGATCTGGCGGTGCTGGTCAGCGGCGGGGTCAAGAAAAGCAGCAGTGCGTTAAAACGACCGCCGGAGGCAGGCAGGCAAAAGACCTCCCGCCAGGGCGCACACAGGGCGCTGGCGGCGCCGCCAAAGGCGAAGGTTGCCGCCAAGGCTCTGCCGCCAGCCGCAGCCGGCAAGAAAAAGGCTGAAGAAGTGATTCCCTTTGAAGATGAAAAGTTCGAGGATTTTTGATCCCTGCCTGTGAGAGCAAGAAAAAGCCCGCCTTGAAAGAGGCGGGCTTTTTTTATCGGTTGTACTTCTCCTCGCAGGCGAGAAGGATCTCCTGCCGGGCATCGTCAAGCACCTTCCTTGCCTCTGTCACATCCTGGCCGATCTGGGCTGCCAGTTCTCCCGCGCCGGAAAATTTCTTTTCCCCGCGCAGGAAACGGAGCAGGTTTATCTTGATCGGTTTTCCGTAGATATCCTGATTGAAGTCAAAGATATGGGTTTCGGCGGAAAGTTTTTGCCCCTCAAAGGTCGGGTTGTAGCCGATGTTGAGCACGCCGCCGTAGCATTTGCCGTCGTAGATCACCTGGGTGACGTACACGCCCAAACGCGGGCAGAGATCTTCCTCGGCAATGGCGAGGTTGGCGGTGGGAAAGCCCAGCAGGGGGCCACCCCGTTGCTTGCCCATTTTTACCTCGCCCCGGATCTGGTAATAGCGGCCCAGCAGTTTCTTGACATCGGCCATCTTGCCCAGCCCCACCAGCTCCCGGATTTTGGTGCTGCTGGCCAGCATCCCGTCCACATAGTAGGGCTCCACCACCGAGACCGTGAACCCCTTGGCCTTGCCTTGCTCCTGCAGAAAGGGGATGTCGCCCTGGCGGCTCTTGCCGAAAGCGTAGTCGTACCCCACCACCAGGTCCTGGACGCCGATGGTTTTGCGCAGGACTTGGTCCACAAAGGTCTCGGCCGGGGTGTTGGCAAATTCCCTGGTAAAGGGGAGGATGATCAGCGCATCGATATTGGCCAGGGCGATGAGCTCTTTTTTCTGTTCGGCGGTGGAGATGAGCTTCAGGCCGATGTCCGGACGGACCACCTTGAGCGGATGCGGCTCAAAGGTCACAACCACGCTGGTGCCCTTGTTTTGATAGGCGCGGCTCACCACCTCGGAGAAAAGAATTTGATGGCCCAGATGGACGCCGTCAAAGTTGCCGATGGTGACGGCGGCCCTGGGGAAAGGGGCTGGTATGTCGCTGATGTTTGTGAATATATCCATGGTGATGGGCGTCCTGATTGAGTGTGCGCATACAATAGGCGACAACCGGGAAAAGGTCAAGCCGCCGGACAGAGAGATTTTTTATGAAGGCTCTTGTAAATTTTCTTGACAAACACCACCCGGAAAAACTATTATCGCCTCTCACGATGTGCCGAAGTGGCGGAATTGGTAGACGCGCTAGGTTCAGGGTCTAGTGGGGGTTTCCTCGTGGAAGTTCGAGTCTTCTCTTCGGCACCATCTTGAAAATTTGTGCGGTGAAAAATCTGGTCATGCTTCGGCATGGCCTTTTTTTTTGCCCTGCGCGATGATCTCTTCTCCCGGCCGGCGAGCGCCTGCCCTTTCGGTTTCCCCACGTTTCCGCCTCTCTTTTTGTTGACCTGGCATGGGGGATCCATGCTATAATACCGGCATTTCCCCAAGGATATCTCAACGGAGCCGCACAGTATATGGATATAGCTACCCTTATCGGCCTGGTTATGGGCTTCGGGGCCGTGATCGGCGGCCAGCTTCTTGAAGGCGGCCACATCGATGCCCTTCTTCAGCCCACCGCGGCCCTTATTGTTTTGGGAGGAACCTTTGGCGCAACCTTTGTCTCCTTTCCCCTCCCGGATCTGCTGCGGGCCTTCAGCAGCGCAGCCACGGCTTTTTTCCCCCAGGAAGAAGACCCGGAGGATCTGATCGGCAAGCTGGTCGGTTTTGCCAGCACCGCCAGAAAGAACGGCCTCATAACCCTGGAGCAGGACGCGCAGCGGGTCAAGGACCGCTTTCTGGGCCAGGGACTGGAAATGGTGGTGGACGGGATGGATCCCGAGGAGGTCATGGCGGTCCTGCAGATCGAACTCACCAATTTCGAAGAGCGCCACAAGGTCAGCGCCGAGGTGTTTGAGGCCGCCGGCGGTTTTGCCCCGACCATCGGCATCATCGGCGCGGTTCTGGGCTTGATCCATGTCATGAACAATCTCTCCGACACCTCCAAGCTCGGAGCGGGAATTGCCGTGGCCTTCGTGGCCACGATCTACGGCCTGATGACCGCCAACATCGTCTGCATCCCCATCAGTACCAAACTCAAGAAACGATTGAAGGAGCAGATCCTGCAACGGGAAATAGTGATTGAGGGGTTGCTTGCCATCCAGAAAGGCGAAAATCCCCGGATGATCGAAAAGCGGTTGCGCGGCTTCACCCTGACCAGCGGGGTGCTGATCTACAGCAGGGGCGCCGGCGGTTCATGAGCAGTAGCCATTGAATGGCTACCGAATTGTAGTGATCTTGGGGAACGATTGTCATGAGCAGACTGAAGAAGAAAAAAGCCCATGAAAAGGAACCGAATCTGGAGCGGTGGCTTGTTTCCTACGCGGATTTCATCACCCTGCTTTTCGCCGTCTTTGTCATGCTCTATGCCATGTCCATCGTGGACCAGAAGAAGATGGAGGAGGTGCAGGCCTCCATCCAATCCTCCTTTTCCGGGCCGCAAACGTTAACTCCGGCCCTCAAGGTTATCGGCAACAAGGATTTTGGCCTGATCCCCGAAGCGGTGGAGCCGCCGGTGCCGGTCCAGTCCCAGGATGAGGCCACTGCCGCCGCCGAGGCCCAGGAGTTCAGCCAGATCAAAAATGATATCCAGAACAATCTCCAGGAGTATGGCGCCAAAAACGAGGTGCAGTTGACTGTCAACGAACGGGGGCTGGTGATCAGCCTGAAAGAGGCTGGGTTTTTCCCCTCCGGCACCGCCAAGGTGCAGCAGCATGCTCTGCCCCTGCTGGACAAGATCGCCATCTCCATCGCCCGCTATGACAATACCCTCCGCATCGAGGGGCATACGGACAATGTGGCGATCAACTCCCCGGCCTTTCCCTCGAACTGGGAACTCTCCACGGCCCGCGCCAACAGCATTGTCCATTATCTCATCGAGAAACACGGTTTCAAGGGAGCCAAGCTTTCGGTGACCGGGTATGCCGAATACCGGCCGATTGCCGATAACGCCACCGAAGAAGGGCGGAAGCTCAACCGGCGGGTTGATATTGTCATGCTCTCCAGCAAGGGAGCCCAAGGCGAGGCGCTGAAATTCGACGGGGAATAACGGATGCGCTGGCACTCCGGGGAGAGGGTCGTGCGGAAGCATGATCCCGGCTCCCAGTGGGTGCCGGTGGGGGTGACTCCGGAGGAGGAGTTGGCCAATCTCTGGTCCCTGGTGCTGCATGCCGCGGATATCGAGCATGGTCTCCGCCATGGCGAAACGGGCTGGCAGCTCCTGGTTGCGGAGGAAAACATCTCCGAGGCCAGGGAGGAATTGCTTCTTTTCTCGGAAGAAAACCGGAATTGGCCGCCGGAACGGACAGCACGGTCCGGGCAGGAGGCCATTGTCGAGAACTCGCCGCCCGTGCTGCCGGTCATGGGGGCGCTGGTTGTTTTTCATGCCGTCACCGGCGGCGGGGAGGGGCGCGGCCTCTGGTTCGACCTCGGCGCCCTCGACAGGGCCCGGGTGATGGACGACGGCCAGTGGTGGCGTCTGATCACCGCCCTGACCCTGCATGCCGACAGCGCGCACCTTCTGGGCAATATTTTCTTCGGCGGGTTGCTGGTCCACGCCCTGTGCCGGCATCTAGGCAGCGGTATTGCCTGGTTCTCGGTGTTGCTCGCCGGGGTTCTTGCCAATGCCATCAATGTACTCCTGCACGGCGAATCCTATCGTTCCGTTGGTTTTTCCACTGCGGTTTTCGGCATGGTCGGCATGTTGAGCGGCATGCGTTTGCGCAGGATCGGCGGTTGGCAGGAGATGGTGCTTGCCTTGGGCAGCGCGGCAAGCTTGCTGGCGCTCATGGGGGCCTCCGGAGAGAGAACCGATCTGGGCGCGCATTTTTGGGGGGTTGCTGTCGGCCTGCTGGTTGGGGTGCTCCTTGGCGCGCTCGGATTTGCCGGAAAACGGGTTCTTGCTCCCCTTGGCCAATGGCTGCTTTTTACCGGCAGCCTGGCAGCGGTGCTCTGCTGCTGGCTGTACGCCCTGTATCCTTGGGAAGGGTGGTGGTTTGTCAAATGATGTGCTACGGGCATGGGGCAATCTCGCTCCGGCCGTATAAAAACCGGTGGAAATTTTTTCAAAAAAAGGAGTCGAATCGATGGCTTGGGATGATCAGCAGCCACCTTGGGGCAAGAAAAAAGGCCCGCAAACACCGGAAGAGGTTATTGCCCTCTTGCTCACCAAGATTAAGGAATTTTTCGACGGCGGCGAGAAGCCAGCAACCGGCGCATCCGGTGGACCGGGGCCGAATATCCCCAGGGGTGGACTCTTTGCCCGCTTCGGCCGGGCCGGACTGCTCATCGGCGTTTTTCTTCTGGTCAATATCGCCTACTCCGCCTTTTACACCATTGCTCCGGGCGAAAAAGGCGTGGTGCTGCGTTTCGGCAAATACGTCAAAACCACCTCCTCGGGCTTGAATTTCAAGCTGCCCTTCATGGACGAGGTCATCAAGGTGGATGTGGAAAACGTCCGCAAGGAGGAGTTCGGCTTCAGGACCAAAGTCGCCGGCCAGCGCAGCGAGTTTGAGAAGACCGGCTACGAGGGCGAATCGCTCATGCTCACCAGCGATCGCAATGTCATCGATCTGGAGTGGGTCATCCAGTACAAGGTGCAGGATCCCATTTTCTTTGCCTTTAAGGTCAAGGATGTCAAACAGGCGGTTCGCGATATCTCCGAGGTGGTCCTGCGCCGCATCGTCGGCAACATGACCTTTGATTATGTGCTCAGCAATCGGGAAATTCTCGCCGCCGCCACCCAGCGCGAGGTGCAGGAGTCCCTGGACCGCTACCAGACCGGGGTGAAGATCGTCACCGTCCAGTTGCAGGATGTTAACCCCCCGGAGCATGTCAAGCCTGCCTTCAACGAGGTCAACGAGGCGGATCAGGATATGAAACGGCTGGTGAACGAGGCGGAGGAGGCCTATAACCGGGAGGTGCCCAAGGCCCGGGGCGATGCGAAAAAGATGCTGGAAGAGGCGCAAGGCTATGCGGTGGAACGGGTGAATCTGGCCAAGGGCGAGACCTCCCGTTTCCTGGCTATCCTCAAGGAATACAAGGGGGGGCAGGACGTCACCCGGAGACGGATGTATCTGGAAACCATGCAGGAGGTTCTGCCCAAGGTCAACGAGATCTATGTGGTTGAAGGCGACAAGGGGGGAGTTTTGCCGTTTCTCGATGTGAGGGGCGGAGCCAAGGCCACGCCCAAAGCGCAATGACAATGACGGGCATCTTCGTACAGACTGCGGCGCGGGTTAAGAATACAGACAGGGGAAACCAGTGAATACTATATTGCGTGGTGTTGTTATAGCGGCGGTGGTGGCGGCGGGAGTGGTGCTGGCCAATGCGTTTTTCGTTCTGCCCGAGGGCAAACAGGCGGTGATCACCCAGTTCGGCCGCCCGGTGGGCAAGCCCATCACCCAGGCCGGTTTGAAATTCAAGACTCCTTTTATCCAGGAGGTGACTTTTTTCGACAAGATGATTCTTACCTGGGACGGGGATCCGAACCAGATTCCCACCAACGATAAAACCTTTGTCTATCTGGATATCACGGCGCGCTGGCGGATCTCAAACGCCCTGGTCTTCCTGCAGGCGGTCAACAACGAGAACCGGGCCATGACCATCCTCGATGATATCATCGACGGCACGGTCCGGGATCTGGTCAACAAAAACGATCTGGTGGAGATCATCCGCAGTTCGGATTGGAAACCGGAAGAAATGGGCTTTGGCCCCGTGGGCCCGGATGAGCAGATCCGCTACGGGCGGGACAAGATTTCCGCCCTGATCCATGCCGCCGCCTCCAAGGTTACGCCCCAGTACGGCATCGAGCTGGTGGATGTGATGTTCAAGCGGGTCAACTATATCGATACGGTCCAGCAGCGAGTGTATGAGCGGATGATTTCTGAACGCAAGCGCATCGCGGCGGAAAAGCGCTCCACCGGCGAGGGGCAGAAATCCGAGATCCTCGGCAAGCTCGAGCGCGAATTGAGGGAGGTCAGCTCCCGGGCCGTCCGCGAAACCCAGGAGATCAAAGGCAAGGCCGATGGCGAAGCCGCCAGGATTTATGCGAATGCCTATAACCAGGATCCCGAGTTCTACGCCTTTTCCAAGACCCTGGACGCCTACCGGCATACCATGGGGGAAAACACCCGGTTGGTTATTTCTCCGGACTCACCGTTTTACCGGTATCTGAAAACCGTCAAGTAGTCGGCGGCTCCAAGTCGAGGGGAGTGATCGGGTACGCGGGCCGGTGTTCCTCGGCGGAAAAGGGGAGCCTCCCCTTTGTGTTGAGCAGGGTCAGCAGTTCTTCAAGCTGGCCTTCGCTTCTCAGGTCTGATTTGCCCAGCAGGGTGAAGCGGCAGGGGCAGGAGGTCAACTGCCCGCCGCACCAGGGGCAGATCTCCACCGGGCATCCCAGGGTGTGGATCTCGCCGTCCGCCACATGGCAAAACGGGCAGAGATCGCGGTGAAGATGGGCCGGGACATAAACCGGAAAGGAGGCGAGGTCCGCATATTTTTTGAGAAAGGCCTCGCGGTTTTCAAGGTTGAAAAAAGCCAGGACCTCCTCCTCCCAGATGCCCTCCGCAAGAGATCCCAAAAATTCGGCCTGTTCGGTGGTGGCCAGGTAGAGGTAATCGGCTTGGGTTGCGGTGGCGCAGATCAGGAAGGCGCCCTGTCTGCGGTCCAGCAGCCGGAGAACGGTAATGGCGTCTTCCAGCCCCTCGGGCAGATAGCTGTAAAAAGCGTGAAAGATGTTCAGGCCCACGCGGTCCGTGGCGTATTTTTCCGCCAGGACAACAGTCTTGGCCAGGTCGTCCGGGGGAACTCCGTATTGCATGAGCAGCTTGATGTCGGCGAGTCGTTGGGTAAGGGTGGGCACGGTTATTCCTTTGTCGTTTCCTTGCCTTGGGCAAGCGTGATCGCGGCCAGCCAACCGCTGGTTTCCGCGGCGATATCGTCGGCGCAGGTTAAAGCCGTGACCACGGCCAACCGTCTGGCGCCCATGGCGACCAGCTCCGGAATATGCTCTTTTTTGATGCCGCCCATGACCGTGAAAGGCAGACCGCACCGGGCGCTGAATTTCGGTATCGCCGCAGGCCCGAGAAAGGCGGAGAGTCCGTCCTTGGTCTGGGTGGCGTAAATTGGGCCGATGTTGAAGTAGGAGGCCCCGCGCCTTTCGGCGGTGGCGGCCTGCTCTTCGGTGTTGCAGGATACGCCGATGATAAGCTCCGGGGCCAGGGCGCGGACTTCCGGGGCCGGGATGTCGCTGTTGCCGAGGTGGACCCCGTCGGCGTCGCTGAGAAGGGCAATATCCACCCGGTCATTGACGATGAACAGGGCGCCGGCTTCCAGGGTTTTTTGCCGGAAGATCCGGGCCTTTTCAAAGAGGCGCAACCCGTCGGACTCCTTGTCCCGTAACTGGACGATCTTGGCCCCTCCTGCCAACACCGCATCAAGCCAGGCAAGATCATCGCGTCCCTTGGCCAGCCGTTCGCAGGAGACCGGATACAGGGTGACTTCTTCGATGAATTTCCTGAGCCGCTGCTGATACAAATCGGTTTTTTTGTGCATTGCCACGGCTCTCCTAGCGGGCGACGAAGCCTCGGGTTCTTACTTGTTGAAAAAAAAAGGCATCCAAGTATACTAATCGATTGGAGATAATCTTTCATTACGGTTTTTAGAAAAGAGAAGCGAGCTGCCTGTGCACAAGCGGCAGCGCAGCGAAGGGTACTTATGGAAAATGTGGTTGTCGGTCAAGAAACAGCAGAGTTGAAGCTTAACGGCAAGGTCTACCAGTTGCCGATCATCGTCGGCAGCGAGGGGGAAAAGGCTATCGACATCCGGACCTTGCGCGTCCAGTCCGGCTACATTACCCTGGACAGCGGCTTCATGAATACCGGTTCCTGTTGCAGCAGCATCACCTTTCTCGACGGGGAGCAGGGAATTCTCAGTTATCGCGGCTATGCCATCGAGGATCTCGCCGAGCATTGCACCTTTGTCGAGGTCGCCTATCTCCTGGATCACGGCAATCTGCCCACCCAGGCGGAACTGAGCAGGTTCAGCCAGATGCTCGGCAAGTATGCCATGGTCCATGAGGACATGATCCGCTTCTTCGACGGCTATCCGCCCAACAGCCCGCCCATGGCCATTCTTTCCTCCATGGTCAACTCCCTGTGCAGCTTTTATCCGGAAATGCTGGACAATCCCTTGGAAAATATCGACAAGATGGCGGCCCGTCTTATTTCCAAGGTGCGGACCATCGCTGCCTTTTCCTACAAGAAATCCATGGGCCAGCCCCTGGTTTATCCGCGGCATGACCTGAGCTACTGCGCCAACTTCCTGAACATGATGTTCGATTCCCCTGTCAAGCCGTATGAGATCAACGATACGGTGGTCAGGGCCCTGAACAAGCTGCTGATCCTCCACGGCGATCATGAACAGAACTGCTCCACCGCCACGGTTCGGGTGGCGGGCAGCGCCCGGGTCAACCTCTACGCTTCAATCTCCGCCGGGATCAACGCCCTGTGGGGACCGCTCCACGGCGGGGCCAACCAGGCGGTGATGGAGATGCTCACCCAGATCCACGAGGAAGGCGGGGGGTATAAAAAGTATATCGCCAAGGCCAAGGATCCGGCGGATCCCTTCCGCTTGGTCGGCTTTGGCCACCGGGTCTACAAGACCCACGACCCGCGCTCGCGGATCATCAAGAAGGCCTGCGACGATGTGCTGACGGCCCTGAATATCTCCGACCCCCTGCTGGACATTGCCAAGGAATTGGAGGAGGTCGCTCTCCGGGACGAGTATTTCGTGGAGCGCAACCTCTACCCCAACGTGGATTTTTACAGCGGCATCATCTACCGCGCCATCGGCATCCCCACCAACATGTTCACGGTGATGTTCGCCCTTGGCCGTCTGCCCGGCTGGATTGCCCATTGGAAGGAGATGTGGGATGATCCCGACTGGCGGATCAGCCGGCCCAGGCAGGTGTATGTCGGGCCCAAGCGGCGTCCCTTTGTGGCTCTTGCCGACCGGACGTAGGAATTATTATCTGGCGAATGGTGTGGGCAGCGTTCAGACGCTGCCGCACATGGCCTGGTAGTTTTCACATTCCCGCAGGCAAAGAAAGGGGCAGGGCTCCTTGTTGAACCATTTTTTTCGCGGGCACCAGTAACGGTCCTTGTATGGTTCGTTGCATCCGCAGTGCGTGATCTTTTGCCGCTTTCTGGCTCCGAAGTGCACCACCTCGCCGAGAATCGAAAATCGAATGATTGCCATTCCGAGTCCTCCTGCCTGTGTGGGCTGATCATGGGCCTTTTCGCCCACCTGTTACCCTCTCTATCGGCAATGTGGCCCCCCGAATAAAGGACTTATTGACTTCTGGCAAGGGCTGGTGTTAATAAATACCCTTTATCCTTGCGCCTGGGCGAGGTGCTCTGCCACACCGCAGAGTGTATTCTCCTGATTTTATTGCAGATTAGCCGGTCGCAACAAAAAAAGAGCCACGTTTTTTTCAAGGGAGATTGCGTAGATGCGTACTGATATCCTGCATGTCGGAGCAGGGGAACTGACCTATGAGATCCGCAACATCGTCAATGTGGGCGAGAAGTTGCAGAAGCTGGGGACCAAGGTCTATTGGGAGAATATCGGCGACCCCATTGCCAAGGGCGAAGAGATCCCCAAGTGGATGAAGCAGGTTGTTTCCGATCTGGTCATGGAGGATGCCACCTACGGCTATTGTCCGACCCGGGGCATGCTGGCGACCAGGGAGTTTCTTGCCGCCAAGACCAACAAGCGCGGCGGGGCGCAGATCGGCCCTGACGACATCATCTTTTTCAACGGTCTGGGCGACGCGATCAGCAAGGTTTTCGGCCTGTTGCGGCCGACCGCCCGGGTGGTGGTGCCCTCGCCCAGTTATACGACCCATTCCTCGGCGGAGGCAGCCCATGCCGGAGACCGACCGGTAACCTACTGGCTGAATCCCAATAATTACTGGTATCCGGATCTCGATGATCTGGAAAAACGGATCAAGTACAACCCGGCCGTGGCCGGCATCCTGATCATCAACCCGGACAACCCGACCGGCGCGGTCTATCCCGAGGAGATTCTCCGGGGCATGGTGGCGCTGGCCCGGAAATACGACCTGTTCGTGATCTGCGACGAGGTGTACCAGGCCATTATCTACAACGGCCAGAAAACCCTGCCCCTGGCCGAGGTGATCGGAGATGTGCCTGCCATCTGCATGCGGGGCATTTCCAAGGAAATGCCCTGGCCCGGCTCTCGCTGCGGCTGGATCGAGGTCTACAACGGCGACCGCGATCCCATGTTCGCCAAGTATGTGACCTCGATTTTGAACGCCAAGATGGTGGAGGTCTGTTCCACCACCCTGCCGCAACGGGCGATCCCGGCCATCCTCAGCCACCCGCAGTATGTTCCCTATCTGCAGGAGAGGATCAGCCGCTACGAGAAGTTGTCCAACATCGCCTACGATGCCCTCAAGGATATCGACGGCGTTCTGGTGAACCGGACCAACGGCGCGTTCTACATGAGCGTGGTCTTTAAGGAAGGGAGGCTGAACAGCCGGCAGACCTTGTCCATCGGCAGCAAGGAGGTTCGCACCCAGGTGGAGAGTCTGGTGAACGGGCCGAATGTGGCCCATGACAAGCGGTTTGTGTATTATCTGCTGGGGGCCACCGGCGTATGCGTGGTGCCGCTTTCCTCCTTTGCCACCGAGTTGCAGGGTTTTCGCATCACCCTGCTTGAGCGCAACGAGGAGCGGTTTACCGAGATTTTTAAGATTATTGCCGATGGGATCACGCAGTACCTGAATTCATAGCCTTGCAGTTGCGCCACAAAAAAAATCCTCTTCCCGGTAAGGAAAGAGGATTTTTTTTGTGGCTTGGCGCTTATCCGCCGACGGGTTACTGCTTTTTGGTGGAAAGCACGATCTGCTGCATCTCGAGTTTCAACTGCCGGTTTGTTATCTCGGAGAGACTGTACGAGGCAACGGTGTCTCCGATGAAGATGTGGTACACCTGGATCGGGCCCGGAAGCTGCTTGTGTCTGCATTTCTGGACCACAACTCCGCCGTTGTTCCCCCGGTAGCGTTTCTCGATGACGAGGTTGGGGAACTGTTTTTTGGTCAGCAGCACGTCAAGGGGCGTTTTTCCCTGCGCTGGCCGCGTATCGGCAAGGCCAAGGACGGATTTTATTTTTTTACCGATTGTTCCGGTGAGGCTGTCTTCCGGTACATAAAAATGGCCTGTTTGCGCGCCCTTGTCTTTATCGGCGGTCAGGGTGACAAAGCGGGCGGTGAGTTGGGAATGCCCGTCCCGGCCAAGGATGGGTCCGTCTCCGTGGGTGGAGACCAGGTGCCAGGGCCGTTGGTAGGTGAAGGTCAGACCGGTATTGTAGTCCGTGAACACCTGTTTCTGCGGCAGAGGCGGCGGCTGGGGCAGGGGCGGCGCCGGTGGTGGCGGTGTTTCCTTGGTTGCTTGTGCGGCGGTTTCCTTGGGGATGAGGGAAACACGTTTTCCCTTTGTCTCGGGAGGCGTCGCGGCGGCGGGTTTTTCCGGCTGGGTGCTTTTGCTCGCCGTCTCTTTGCCGAGCTGGGAAGTCGGATCCTTCACCGCGGGCAACGTGCAGCCGCCGGCAAGCAAGAGCAGGGTGAGTATGGCCGGGATTGCGGCAATTTTTTTCATGGAGTCTCCAAAAGCTCAATCGAGTGGCAATACATGCCAAGGTGTACCGTTGGGCGCGGAAGCTGTCAATTGTAAAAAAAGAAGGGAAGGGTTGGAGGCAGAAAAAGATTGCCCCTCCGGTCTTTTTTTTTTAACATCCACTGCCTCCGAGCATGCACACGATGTGCAGCGATAATCCGACGGATTGAGGAATCGCGGGGGAAAGATTTTCTTTTTTGTGACCGGCCTCTTGCCGCTTCCTAATATCCGTCCGATACCAAGCGAGAACATAATGAGAATTCTATCCGGAATCCAGCCTTCTGGCCAGCTTCACATCGGCAACTACTTCGGCATGATGCGCTCCATGATCGCAAGCATGGATGCAAGCGAGTTGTATGCCTTTATCGTGGATCTCCACGCCCTTACCTCGGTGCAGGACCGGGAGCGGCTGTCGCGCGGCACCCTGGAAGCGGCCACGGATTTTCTTGCCCTGGGTCTTGATCCGGAACGGTGCATTTTTTGGGTGCAGTCCGATGTGCCCGAGGTTACGGAGTTGGCCTGGATTCTGTCCACCCTTACGCCCATGGGATTGCTGGAGCGCTGTCACTCGTATAAAGACAAGGTTGCCAAGGGGATTGTTCCAAGCCACGGCCTGTTTGCCTATCCGGTGCTCATGGCCGCCGATATCCTGCTCTTTCAGGCGGAACGGGTGCCGGTGGGCAAGGATCAGAAGCAGCATCTGGAGGTGGCCCGCGATATCGCCATCAAATTCAACAACAGCTTTGGCGAGACCTTTGTCGTGCCCGAGCCGGTCATCGACGACACTCTTGCCACCATCCCGGGGTTGGACGGGCAGAAAATGTCCAAATCCTACGGCAACACCATCCCCATCTTCGCCACCGAGAAGGAGTTGAAGAAAAAGGTCATGGCCATTGTCACCGACGCCACCCCGGTGGAAGCGCCCAAGGACCCGGAGAAATGCAATCTCTTCAGCCTCTATAAATTGTTTGCCCCACCGGACCGGCTGGCCGAGGTGCATACCCTCTATGTGAACGGCGGGGCCATGTACGGCAAGATCAAACTGGAGCTGCTTGACCTGCTCTGGGAGTACTTCCGCGAGGCGCGGGAGAAGCGGGAGCGGTTGCTGGCCGACCCTGGCCAGGTGCGGGATATCCTCCACCGGGGCGCCAGCAAGGCCAGGGAAAAGGCGATCGTCACCCTGGATCTGGTCCGCGATCGGGTGGGGCTTACGTACTGACCGGCTTGCGCAGGGGGAAAATTCCGAGAACCGGCGGGCGTTAACGGCCTGACATCCCGGTTATTTTTTGGGCAGGTTGTTTTGGATCGCCTCAAGAAGCTCGTGCTGTGTCACCGGTTTGTTCAGATAGTCGCATATCCCCATGGCCCGTGCTTTTTGCCTGTCAATCAGGGCACTGTGTCCGGTGCAGAGAATAACCGGAATGTCAGGCCGGAGGGAAAGGACCTTCTGGGAAAACTCGGCGCCCGTCATGTACGGCATGGTCATGTCCGTGACCACCAGGTCAAATCGGCTGGGTTGTTTTGCAAATTCGCGCCATGCCTCCACGCCAGTGGGGAAAACCGAGACTTGGTATCCGTGGTTTTGCAAGGCCAGACCGAGATAATCGCAAATCTGTTCCTCATCATCAACAACCAGAATCCGCTCTCCATGCCCAAGCAGGTTTTCAGCAACTTTCTTTTCCGCTAGCGGCACCGCCTTTTGTTCGGCCATCGGCAGGTAGACGTGGACGCTCGTGCCTTTACCCACCTCGCTGTGCACGGTAAGATGGCCGTGATGGCTTGTGATGATGCCGTGCACCACGGCAAGTCCCATGCCGGTCCCCTCGCCCTGTTTCTTGGTGGTGAAATAGGGCTCGAAGATCTTGTTTCGTATCTCCTGAGGAATGCCGCACCCGGTGTCGTGTACCTCGAGCCGGAGATATCGGCCTGGCTTTACCTCGGCATACCTGTATTCTTCCATCCCCAGCTCCACCTCATCCAGGGAAATCGTGAGAATCCCTCCGGTTTCCCGCATGGCATGGTAAGCATTGGTGCAGAGATTCATGATAACCTGATGGATTTGGGTGGGATCCGCCAGCACTGTCCCCTCGGAGTTGATATTGTGCTTGATCTCGATGGTGGTGGGGACGGAGGCGCGCAGCATCTTCAGCGCCTCCTTGGCTATCAGCGAGATCTGTAGGGGCTGCTTTTGGTGCTCGGTTTTGCGGCTGAAGGCCAGGATTTGCTGCACAAGCTCCTTTGCCCGCTCTGCTCCCTTCAGGACCTGATCGAGTTCCTGCCGCTGTTTTTCCGGGTCGTTACCCTCCATCATGGCCAATTCGGTATACCCGAGGATGATGGAGAGAATATTATTGAAGTCGTGGGCGATGCCGCCGGCCAGGGTGCCGATGGCCTCCATCTTTTGGGACTGACGGAGTTGGATTTCCAGTCTCTGCCGTTCCCCCTCTGCGCAGTTCCGGTCGCTGATATCGCGGGCAAAGGCGCAATCGTATATCTTGTCGTTATAGATGACGCGGGTGGCGCTCACCTCCACCGGAAAGTCCTTGCCTTCCTTGGTGCGGTGCACGGTTTCAAGGGTTGCGGAGCCTTTCTCCATGAGTTCTTGCCAGTGTTCCGGCCATTTTCCCGGTGGGAAGGCGGGGTCGATATCAAAAACCCGCAGGGCAAGAAGTTCTTCCTTGGAATAGCCGAGACGCCGGCAGGCGCCTGTGTTGACCAAATGGAAACCTGCCTTTTCATCGATCAGGAAGATGCTGTCCTTGGCACTGTCGATGGTAAACTGCGCCAGATAGAGCTGCTCCTCCCGCTTCTTTTTTTCGGTGACGTCTTCATAGACCCCGAGCACGCCATACACTCGGCCCTGTTTGTCTTGCAGCGGCACCTTGGTGGTGTCGATCCAGATCCGGGAGCCGTTGGCCTGTTGCAACGGTTCGATGATGGACCGCTTGGTCCGGTTGGATGTGATGACCTCCTGGTCATCGGCCCGGTATGCCTCGGCTTCCTCCGTTGGCCAGGGCAGATCGAAATCGGTTTTGCCCTTGATCTGTTCCGGATCATCCAGCCCGATGGCCTTGGCAAATACCGCATTGCACCCCAGATAGACGCCCTCTCGGTCTTTCCAGAAAATGGATTGGGGGGTCATGTCCAGAACCTGCCTGAGCATGAGGCGATGCTGGCCCAATGTTTTTTCGGCTTGCCTTTTTTTTTGGATATTGGTGAGCAAACCCCCTATGGCACAGAGCTGCAAAAAGACAAAGCCCACAAGGCACCATATTTCCACCCGGTAATTTTCATACAGGCTGACCGGTTGGTTGATGACGATACTGCCTTGGGGCAGGGCCGAGGTCTTGAGGCCAAAGCGCTTGAGCTGGAGGAAGTCGAACATGGGCTGTACCGGTGGCTCGGTCACAATGGGAATAGAAGCCGCCGATTCGCCGGCCAGGATACGCAGCGCCAGTTGCGCGGCCTGGGCTCCATGTGCCTTGCCCCCCAGGAGATATCCGCCCACCACGCCAGCGCCCATGCGCTCCTCCTGGATGACATAGACCGGCGCAGGGGAATTGTTGCTGACCAGTCGGGCCAACTCCGGCAGGTCAAAAATTCTGCCGTTTTTGTCCCTGGCAAAGCTCAGGATGAGCACCAGGGTGGAAGGGGGCAGATTCCTTGTCTGTTGCAGCACCTCTTCGATGGAGAGATTTTCCGTGAAGGTCGTCTTGATCTTCTTTTTTAAATCAGGGAGCGCGGCCTCGGTAATCTTGCGCTGCTCCTTGCCGGTCAAGGTGGTGTCCACCACGACGTAAATCTCCTGTGCCGCAGGATGCAGGCGCAGCATGGCGGCGATGGTGGAGCGCACATCATGCCGCTCGACAATGCCGGTGATGGCGTCGAGGTCGCCGAGAAGGTCCGGGGAGAAATTGCTGACCCCGCAAAAAACCATGGGGGTGTTGCCGAAAAGCGGTTTGCCGAATTGGGCGAGGAACTCAAGGGCCGCGTTGTCCGCGGCAAGGATGACGGAGAATTGGGCGTCCTTGTATTTGTAGGCAAGGGTTCCAAACACATGGCTGTAATGCTCGGGCTTGGGGAAGTTCTTGGTGTCGAGGTATTCGATGTGAAACTGCGCCTCAGGGAGCTGGGCGTGCAGCGTTTCCAAAATCCCGGCCTGTTCGCCGTCGGACCAGAGATAACCGGGGTGGTAGGAGTTGAGGATGAGGATATGTGGCCGGTTTGGGTTGTCTTGCGCCGATAAGGTTTTCGGTCCGGTCAGCAGGCAACCGAGCGTGGCGCAGGCGATGAGGAGAGAAAGGGCCGCACGGTGTAGAGATTGGCATGCTGGCAAGCGCTTCATGGGAACCGATCCTTTTCCTGAATGGGGCAATGGCAAGAAATCAGGAGGCAAGGATAGTATCGCACAGGAGGGGAAGCCGGGACAATCTTAATCTCCGGAAAATGGGTCTCTCGGTAATTTCGCGGCCTTGTGGTGCTGTCTCAACCGTCCACCAGCGTGGCCGGGAGGATGGCGTCCTTTCCGTAGCGGTCATTGATGGCGTCCAAGGCCCGGTAAAGAGAGTCTTTCCTGCGCCGGGCCCGGTTGTCATCGAACAGGGACAACTGGCCTGAAGCCTCGGCCGGGCTCAGGTTTGCAAGGGATATCCCCAGTAAGCGGATGGGGCGCAGGGTGATCTCGGTTTTGGCAAGCAGCATCCGCCCCGTCTGGTAGAGGGATGTGTCGTCCGCCACTGGTTCGGCCAGGGTGAGCGAACGGGTCACCTGCACGAAATCCCGGTATTTGACCTTGATGGTGACGGTTTTGCCAACCAAGCCCTTATCCCGCACCCGTTTGCCCACTTTGCAGCACAGGGCCAGCAGTTCCTGTTCGAGCCTTTTTTTATCGCGCAGATCTTCCGTAAATGTTTCTTCGTGGCCGATGGACTTGGTCTCCTGCCTCGATTCCACCGGGCGGTGGTCGATGCCCCGGGCTGATTCATGCAGCATGAGTCCGGCCTTGCCGAATTTGGCAATAAGGATGGCTGGGGGCATGCGGCTTAGATCGCCGATGGTTTTTACCCCGATCAGGGCCAGCGCCTCCCGGGTGGTCCGGCCCACCCCCCACAACCGACCGATGGGCAAGGGGGCCAAAAAAAGTTCTTCCTGGCCTGGCGGCACAATGGTCAGGCCATCGGGTTTGTTGAGATCCGAGGCGATCTTGGCCACCAGTTTTGAAGTCCCAACCCCGGCCGAGACGGTGAGGCCGATGGTTTCCCGGACCAGTTTTCTGATCTGTTTGGCAATATCCTCAGCCGTGCCCATCAGGCTCTGGCTGGCCGTGACATCCAGAAACGCCTCGTCCAGGGAGAGGGGCTCCACCAGCGGGGTGAAGCGCAGGAAGATTTCCATGATCCGGCGGGAAATCTCCTGGTACCGGGCCATGCGGACCGGGAGAAACACCCCCTGCGGGCAGAGTTTTCTGGCGGTGAGGATGGGCAGGGCGGAGTGGACTCCGAATTTCCGCGCTTCGTAGGAGGCGGCGCACACCACCCCGCGGTTGGAGTCGCCGCCCACCACCACGGGCAACCCCCGGAGGGCTGGATTGTCGAGAATCTCGACCGAGGCATAAAAGGCATCCATGTCGAGATGGATGATGCGGCGGCTGTCTGGGGTCGGCATGGGTGCGGGGTTACTCCCTGGCATGAGCTGGGTGGGATTGTTGTATGCATGATATCCCCTTGGTGTGCAGATGCAAGAAAACGATTGCTCGGGGGCGGAACAAAGTGTCGTGAACATGGCGGCAAGGTCGGCCGGGTGTCATTATGCCGACAGGGTAAAGGGGAAAATTTTTCCCTCTGCGCGTGGGGAGGATCTGTTGCCGGGCCTTTGTGCGCCTTGGGATTTCGTTTTTATTTATTAAGTAATTTCAATATTATACTGAATATTTTTTGCGTCCGCCCTTGCGGGGTAAGGCTTTGGAGAAGAATGTTTCGACGGTCTGGCATGAAAATGGCATAGATTCTTTCTAAACAATCTTTTCAATGAAAGGAGCCGTTGCAATGAACACCGCAATCTCTCTCTCTGATAGGGAAATGACAGGGCCGATGAACCTTGACCATCTGATGGTCGAGCTTGATCGCTACCGCCGCCAATCGGAGTGGTTAAAACAGGTCAACGAGTTGCACGGCAGACTGGCCGGCGCCACCGACCTGCAGGGCATGATCGAGGCTTTTTCCGTGTGGCTGATGCCCCTGGTTGAGCACGATCTGATCGCCTACCGCAGCCTTGACCGGAGCCGGGTGCATATTATCTGTTCGTGCCACGGACCGGAACGGCGTCTTGCCATGCAGACCGCCGAAGAGGTTTTTGAGAAGATCGATTGTCAGTTGGATGGCTCCTGCTGTGAATGGGGCCCGTTTTTCGTGCAGCAATGGCAGATGTCCTTTGGCGCTGATCCGGCTGCCGCCAACGAGGCGTGCCTGATGCTGCTGCGTCGGGGGACCTGCATTGAAACAGAGGAAGCCAAGATCCTTGAGGACGCACTGGAGATTCTCGGCGAGCCCCTGCAGCGCGCCCTTATGTATGAGGATCTGTTTGCCCAGGCCAGAAGGGATATGCTCACCGGTCTTGACAACCGCAGGGTCTTTGAGGAGCGCATCGGCTCCATGCTGGAAACCGCCCGTCGCCACAACCGGCCCATAACCGTGGCCAGCATGGATTTGGACCATTTCAAGCAGATCAATGACACCCTGGGGCATGCCGCAGGCGATAACGCCTTGCAGATGGTGGCCAAGACCTTGACCCGGATGGTGCGCAACAGCGATCTTTTGGTGCGCATGGGCGGGGACGAGTTTGTCCTGGTTTTGCCGGATACCGCCCTTGAGCCGGCCAGGTTGTTGGCCGAACGGCTGTGCGGTGCTGTTGACGGCCTTGAACTCAATGCCGGGGACGGCAGCAGGCTCGGGGTGAGCATCGGCCTTGTCCAGTGGAGTCCGGAAATGAGCAAGGACGAGTGGCTGCAGCGGGCCGATGAAGTGCTCTACCAGGCGAAAAAGACCGGGCGTTGCCGGGTGTGCGTGGAGGAAGCGTAACTCTCTGCAAGACCTCGTAATAATAATGGTAAAAAAAGGCCATGGTTGATTGGAGCAGAGGGGAAATCTGCTACAATCAACCATGGCCTTTTTTATTGGCGTTATTCTATTTCTAAACCAAAAGTGTCTTTTCCAAAAATTCCCTCCCCCTTGGGGGGGGAGGGTTAGGGAGAGGGGGGAAGTAGCCATGGAATCAGCAGGTTGCAACTTCACCCACCCCCAACCCCTCCCGTCAGGTAAGCGTAGACTCCGAGGGAGGGGAGATTGTTTCTCCGAACGAGTTGCGTGAGTTAGCTCTTGATTTAGAAATGGAATTACACCGGGCAGACAAGGAGGGAGCATGACAGGTTACCGGATCAGGGTGCTCAATAAACTCGCCCCGGAAGGGCTGGCCCTTCTTGCGGAGCGGTTTCAGGTAAGCGCGGACGAACCGGACCCGCACGGCATTTTGGTGCGCAGCGGGCGGGTGGATACGGCGGACTATCCCTCACTGCTCGCCGTGGCCCGGGCCGGGGCCGGGGTCAACAACATCACGGTGGCCAAGGCCAGCGAGCAGGGGATCTGCATCTTCAACACCCCCGGCGCCAATGCCAACGCCGTGGCCGAGCTGGTCTTCGTCATGCTGGGAATCCAGGCGCGCAACATCCATCGCAGCTTCGCCTTTGCCCAAGGGCTGGCCGGTCTGACCGACCAGGAGATTGCCAGCCGCATCGAGCAGGAGAAATCCGCCTTCAAGGGATTTGAGCTGGCCGGGAAAACCCTGGGTGTCCTGGGTCTGGGGAAGATCGGCATCCGGGTGGCCAATGGCGGCATCACGCGGCAGATGCGGGTGGCCGGTTTTGATCCCATCCCGGCCCTGGAGAATATCCACCATCTTTCCCCGGAGGTCGCCCTCTCCCGCTCCCTCCATGAAATGGTGGGCAAGAGCGAGATCCTCACGGTACACACCCCGCTCAACGAGAAAACCAGGGGGATGGTGAACGAAGAGCTGCTCAAGCGGCTGCCTGCGGGAGCGATCCTGATCAACTATGCGCGGGGTCCCATTGTCGACGAACAGGCGGTGCTTGCTGCCCTGACCAACGGCCGGTTGGCCGCCTACATCACCGATTTCCCCTCCGTCGCCACCCTCGGGCATCCGCGGATCATCGTCACCCCGCATCTGGGGGCCAGCACCGAGGAGTCGGAGGAGCAATGCGCTTGCATGGCAGCCTTGGAGCTGCGCGGCTATCTGGAATACGGCGCCATCACCCACAGCGTCAATTTTCCCTCCGCCGAACTGGTGCCCGCCGCCAACGTGCACACCCGCTTCATCATGATCAACCGCGACATCCCGGGTATGATCGGCTTTGCCTCCCAAGCCATCGGCGCCAGCGGCATCAATATCGCCAGCTACCTCAACGAGTCCAACGGCACCATCGGCTACAACATTATCGACCTGGAATCGGAGATCCCGCAGGCACTGGTGGCGGAGATCGAAGCGCATCCGGGGGTGATCCGGACCAGGACGATCTCTTTTGCGGGTTGAGGGTGTTCTGATATGGGTATGGGGTAACGATTCGCGGCCCGTATTTCGTAGGTCGGGTAGAGCAAAGCGAAACCCGACAATTTTCAGTCGGGGTGTGGATGATGTTGTCGTTTAAACGTCGGGTTTCGTTCCTCTACCCGACCTACGAAGCTGCACTTTTTGTGTTGAATCGATTTATTTATTCTCGGAGCCTATATGAGGCATAGAGTACGCTTGGATTGACGCTACTATTTTCTTAATGCTTTGACCGTCAATGACCACCTCAATACGCCCAAGGTGCTGGGCGCGTGCAGTCTCCACGAATGAAAAAGACAGCTCCGCTTGTTTTGATAGCATCGTTATATGAAGATTTTCTAGCATGCTCCGAAGTTCGCGCTTGCAACTTATAGCAAGGGCGCAAGACTCTTTTGAGCGGTCGTTATGCACCAAAAGCAAGTCTATGTCGCTGTACTCAATGCTACCGTTAAAGAATGAGCCGAAGCCGTAGACGTCAACGTGATTCATGATGCCTGGGATCTTTTTAGGATATTCCTTTCGTGCTCGGTCATGTACTCCCAGTAATTTGGCTTAGTTATTGCTGCCATGAACCCTTTGATGTCGAATATGCCAACTTTTTCTTTCATTCTGGCAAGCTTTGTGTCGAAATCGTAGCCACACCAATTGGAGCTAATGATCACAGCATTCACGGGGCCATAATTTCCAACTGTTTCATGGTAGTCGGCATCGCCGAAAGCGTAACATTCGCATATAAATACTCTCAGTATCGGGCCATCAGTGAGATGAACATCATAAAGGCCAGTATTGATTTGCTCTATGCTGGATACCTTGCTGTGGTCGAACATTCGTTCTTCAAAGAAGTTGTAGTGCCCATAGTAGCTTAGCCACGGAAAAGTGCTGTTATGTGCTGGCATGGCTCATCCTCGAATAAGTGCATCGAACTCTACTGGAAAGCGCTCGACAGCTTGATATGGGATGTCATCGCTAACCCATAACTCATAGCTCTTCGCGTGCGACATAAACTTGCTAACGATGGACTGCTCGCTAGGTATGAAAAGCATTCGGTGAGTGTTTAAGAGCTTTGCTATGGCTCTATTATTTGGGACTATTGTTGACAATCGCTCGGATGTCCATAGCTGGTGAAGTGAGTCGCTATTTGGATTTTGTAGCGCAAGACGGGAGGTTGGCCCGTATTTCGACCATGCTTGATGATTGTCAGCCAACAGTCTTGCAATGTTATTCTTGAGTTGATCAATGGTTGTTATTTTTTCTTCAGTAAGTGCCGAAATGACCCAATGTTCGTGCTTTGATTTTGCATCCATCAACCATCCAACCGAATATTTGCTTTCGTTCTCTGGCTTATCAATTTCGGTGTGATGATTGGGGCAAAGTAGGATTAAATTTTGGTAAAGATCCCGCTCCTCGCTGCTCTGGTTGCTGTCATATCTGTTTGATCCGGGATTCTTTCCTTTAATGTGCGCCATTTCGCCGAGCGTGTATGGGTCAGTCTCGGCTGCGTGCTCTACTGTGAGTCGCATATTGCAACCCGGAAAAGAACATCGTCCGGCAGCATTCGACCAAAGTAGCTTGATTGATTTGTCGCTTATTGTCATGACTGCGGTTCTTTTTTTCGGCCATTGCAAGACCTATATGGTGAGGCCTAACAATAATATTATCGAGCAAGCTATATAGTTCCGGCTAATTTTAGCCAGGGTGTTATCTGTCTACCTGACACCATGTAGCAATTCAAGAATTATATTCTTTTCAGGCGGGCTGGGAAAAATCAGGATCGGGTGACGGGCGGAATGGTTCGCCGCCTGGGCCTCGCCAGAGCCATGTTTGCCAAATCTTCTCTTCTGTTTCCCCCGCCGGTTTTGTATGCTGAAACCAAAGCACATCAACCAACAAGGGAGCACAACCATGAAAATTACCTTCCACGGCGCGGCGAAAACCGTTACCGGTTCGCAGCACCTGCTTGAGGTCAACGGCAAACGCATCCTCCTTGATTGCGGCCTGTTCCAGGGCAAGCGCAAGGAGGCCTTTGAATTGAACCGCACCGGATTTTGCGCGGGCAAGGATCTTGACTGCCTGATTCTTTCCCATGCCCATATCGACCATTCCGGCAATATCCCCTGTCTGGTCAAGAAAGGGTTTACCGGGGACATCATCTGCACCTCGGCCACCCGCGACCTCTGCGCGGTGATGCTCATGGATGCCGCGCATATCCAGGAGCAGGATGTGGAGTTTGCCAACAAGCTGCGCAAAAAGAATAAGCAAAAGGAATTTGAGCCCCTCTACACCAAGGAGGATGCCGTGGTCGCCATGGACCAGTTCGTCGGCATCAGTTATAACCGCAAGCGGGAGATCCTGCCCGGCGTGCATCTCACCCTGGTGGATGCCGGCCATATGATGGGCAGCGCCAATGTGATTCTCGACATCCACGACCAGGAGAAGAATCGCGATCTCCGCCTGGTTTTCAGCGGGGATATTGGGCGGGCCGGAATCCCGATCATCAATGATCCGGCCGTGTTGAGCGAGGGCGCGGATATCCTCATCATGGAGTCCACCTACGGCAACCGTCAGCATCCGCCGTACCCGGAGTCGGAAAAGGAATTGGAGCGGATTGTCAATGAGACCTACCGGCGGGGCGGGACGCTCTTGATTCCGGCCTTTGCCGTGGGAAGAACCCAGCAACTGGTCTATGCCTTGCACAGGCTGTTTTTGAAGCGCGACATCCCCAATGTCCCCATCTATGTGGACAGCCCGCTGGCCACCCGGGTTACGGATATTTTCCGGCTGCACCCCGAGACCTACGACAGCGAGATCCGGGAATTTTTATTGAAGGACAACCACAGCAATCCCTTTGGTTTTGACACCCTGCGGTATACCCAGAGCGTGGAGGATTCCAAGGAGCTGAATTTTTTGCGGGAGCCAGCCATCATCATCAGCGCCAGCGGCATGATGGAGGCAGGGCGCATCCTGCATCACCTGCGCAGCCGCATCGGCGACAAGAAAAACACCATTCTGGTCACCGGCTGGCAGGCGCCCAATACCCTGGGCCGCAGGATTGTCGAAAGGCAGGAAACGGTGCGGATCTTTGGCGAGGAATTTCCGCTGAGGGCCAAGGTGGAAACCCTGACCGGCTTCAGCGGCCATGCCGACCGGGATGGTTTACTGGCCTGGGCCAAGGCCATGCACAAGAAACCAACCCGCACCTTTGTGGTGCACGGCGAGGAGGAGGCTGCCAACGCCCTGGCCGAGAGCCTGCGCACGGAACTCGGCTTTCCGTTGGTGGAGATCCCGGAGCCCCACCAGGCTTTTGAGGTATAGCCCCATCTCGGTGCCGGAACGGTCCCCTGCCGAAATCCCGGTGGGGGGCGGTCCGGCACCTGAATAACGCCCAAAGGGGTGGGCGAAATAGGGGGGCGGAAAAAAAATTATTTTTATTTCCCCTGCAATATCAAGCAGTAGCGCGCGTCTGCTCTGCCCCCTTGCATGAAATTTTTTTTCTTTCCTGTTAGCCTGTAAGCTCCATGACACAACGAGTCCATTGTGCAACAACTCATGCAGCTATCCAATTTAACGTGAAAAATGGAGGATATGTTCCTTTGCTGGATAGCTGCGAAATGTTTGACTGGGAGGTAACGCATGCACTCTTCAGGATTGTATCTCCAGCTTTTCAGTATCCATGGTTTGATCAGGGGAACCTCGCCGGAGCTTGGGCGCGATGCGGATACGGGCGGCCAGGTGAAATATGTGCTGGAGCTGGCCCGGTCCCTGGCCGCCCATCCGGAGGTTGCCCAGGTGGATCTCGTAACCCGCCTGATTGCCGATAAAACTGTTTCCTCCGATTATTCCCGGCCCATCGAACCGCTCTCTGAAAAGGCGAGAATCGTCCGTATCCAGTGCGGCGGCCGGAAATACATCCGCAAGGAACTGCTCTGGTCCCATCTTGACGAGATGGTGGACAAGACCCTCAAGTTCATCAAAGCTTTCGGCCGGGTGCCCGATGTTTTCCACGGGCATTACGCCGATGGGGGCTATGTTGCCGGCGAATTGGCCCGGATCTTCGGCTCCCCCTTCATCTTCACCGGTCATTCCATGGGGGCCCACAAGAAAAAGACCCTGCTTGAAGAAGGGCTGACCAGCGAGGAAATCAACCATCGCTGCCATATCGACCACCGTATTCTGGTGGAAGATCGGATCATCAAGGATGCCGAGCAGATTTTCGTCAGCACCAACCACGAAATCGACAAGCAGTATTCCCTGTACGCCAATTTCAAGGCGGGACGGTATCAGGTGAATCCGCCGGGCATCGACGTGGAAACCTTCTACCCCCACTATGCCCCCCAGTTGGACGCGGATGCGGGGGATGAAACCACCAGACAGGCCAGGGTGGTGTTGCTCCGCGAACTCCACCGCTTCTGGGTTTCCCCGGAAAAGCCTTTTATCCTGGCTCTTTGCCGGCCGGACCAGCGCAAGAATATTGCCGGGCTGGTCACGGCCTACGGCGAGGACAAGGAACTACAGGCCATCGCCAACCTGGCGATCTTTGCCGGAATCCGGAAAAATATCGCCGAGATGGAGGAGAACGAGCGCAATGTGCTCACCGAGATGCTGCTTCTCATGGACCGCTACGATCTCTACGGCAAGCTGGCCATTCCCAAAAAGCACGATTTTTCCATCGAGGTTCCCGAGTTGTACCGGCTCTGTGCCGACAGCTACGGGGTTTTTGTCAATTCCGCACTGGTGGAGCCCTTCGGCCTGACCCTGATCGAGGCCGCTTCCTGCGGCCTGCCCATTGTCGCCACCCGGGATGGCGGGCCGACCGACATCATTGCCAACTGTGACAACGGGATTCTGATCGACCCCACCAACAGCCGGGAGATTGCCTCCGCCTGCAAAAGCATCCTGGTGGACAAGGATCTCTGGCAGCGGTATTCGCAAAACGGCATCAACCGGGTGCAGCGCCATTATTCCTGGCCTTCGCATTGCGAGCGCTCCCTTGCGGCCATTGCAAAAGTGCTCACCGAGATGCCGGCTGTCCAGCAATCCGAAGCAAGCGGGAGGAAAACCGCCATCGGCAAACGGCTCACCGCGGTAAACCGCATGCTGATCAGCGACATCGACAACACCCTGATCGGCGATGACGATTCCCTGAAGGAACTTCTTGCCCTGCTCAAGGCCAATGCCGGAAATATTTGCTGGGGCGTGGCCACGGGCCGCTGTCTGGCAAAAACCATGCATATCCTTGAAGAACATGCGGTGGATCGGCCGGATATCCTCATCTGTTCGGTGGGCACGGAAATTTATTATGGCGCAACCCTTGCCCCGGACAAGGGCTGGCACCGTCATATCGCCTATCGCTGGCGGCCGGATGAGATCAGGGAAAGATTGAAGACCCTGGATTTTCTGGAAATACAGGAACCGGAAAAGCAAAAACCCTTCAAAATCAGCTACTACCTGGAGGATGACCCGGAATTGCTTGCCATGGTGCACCAGACCCTCCAGACCAAAAAAATCCGCTACCATCTCGTCTATTCCCACGGCCAGTTTCTCGATATCCTTCCCTACCGGGCTTCCAAGGGCAAGGCGATCCGCTATCTCAGCTACAAATGGAATATCCCCCTGGCCGCTGTCATGGTCTGCGGTGATTCCGGCAACGACGCCTCCATGCTCCGGGGGGACACCAACGGCCTGGTGGTGGCCAATTACAGCAAGGAGTTGGAGGAACTCAGGGGAATGCGGCGGATCTTTTTCAGCAAGAAGGAATATGCGGCCGGAATCATCGACGGGATGCTTCATTACGATTTTATCGGAGGACAAAGCGATGGCTGATGCACTGAGCAATTTCATCGATGAACAGGAAGCGCCCTTTCTGCTGGAGTTCATTTTTTCCATTCCCGTACCGGAAACCTCCATCCTGCTCCGCAACGACGTCCTGCTCGCTTTTGAGGCCTGGAGCACGGAGCAGGGCAAGGCGGAAACGCTCCCCGGTTCCTGGCGGTTTTTGCGCAAGGTTCAGGAGATTCTCTGTCTGCCGGAGGAGCGAATCGTGGTCTACCGCCACCGGAAAGCCAGTTGTAGGTTTTTTGTCATGAAAAAAGAGAGCGAGGCATTGTCGCTCCTGAACGCCCGGGAGTTTCTCGCCGTCAAGGAGCGGCTTGTCAATCCGGGGTTGCCAACGCAGCAGAGAACCATGGAGTTGAATCTCGCGCCGTTTTACGATTACGGGCCGAGCCTGAAGGACCCGAATACCATCGGGCACGGCATCCGGCATCTCAACCGCTACCTTTCCGCCAACCTGGCCAGCCAGCCGGAAAAATGGCAAAAAGCCCTGTATGAATTCCTCAAACTCCACCAACTGCACGGGGTGCAGCTCCTGCTGGACGGCGGTGTCATCCGCAACGTCGGGGAGCTGGAAACCGCCCTGGAATACGCGATGGACGCGGTGGAGCGAACCAGCGGCCGCGACGACATGGTCCGGTTGAAGAACAAGCTGCGGCCCCTCGGATTTTTGGACGGCTGGGGCAACAGCCCGGCCCGGATTCTGGAGACCATGAATCTGCTGCAGGATATTCTCGAGCAGCCCAACGAGGAAACCCTGGAAGAGTTTCTGGCCAGAATCCCCATGGTTTCCAAGGTGGCCCTGATCTCGCCGCACGGCTGGTTTGCCCAGGAAAACGTCCTCGGCCGTCCGGACACCGGCGGGCAGGTTGTCTATGTCCTTGACCAGGCCAAGGCCTTGGAGCGATTCCTTGCCGATGATTTGAGGCATGCCGGCCTGGATATCGATCCGATGATTCTCATTGTCACCAGGCTCATCCCGGACAACGAGGGCACCACCTCAAACCAGCGGCTGGAAAAGGTGCACCAGACCAAGAATGTCTGGATTCTGCGGGTGCCCTTCAAGAAAGCAAACAACGAGGTGCTGGGCCACTGGCTTTCCCGCTTTACGGTGTGGCCGTACCTGGACCAGTTCGCCATCGATGTCGAAGCGGAGCTGCGCCGGGAGTTCGGCGGCAGGCCCGATCTTATCGTGGGCAACTATTCGGACGGCAATCTGGTGGCCACGCTGCTTTCCCGGAACATGGGGGTTACCCAAGGCAATATCGCCCATGCCCTGGAAAAATCCAAGTACCTCTTCAGCGATCTCCATTGGGAAAATTTCGAGGCGGAATACCATTTTTCCGTGCAGTTCATGGCGGATCTCATGGTCATGAACTGCGCGGACTTCATTATTTCCAGCACCTCCCAGGAGATCATCGGCACGGACCAGGTCATCGGCCAATATGAGTCGTACCAGTTTTTCACCATGCCCGGCCTGCTCAATGTGACCAGCGGCATCAACCTGTTTCATCCCCGCTTCAACGTCATTCCTCCCGGGGTTGATCCGGGAACCTTCTTTCCCCATACCCAGCAGAAAAGAAGGGAAAAGAACCTGCGCCGGGAACTCGATTCCCTCCTGTTCAGCCGGGAGGATGCGGACTGCCTCGGGCGTCTGGCCCGCCCGGATCTGCCGCCCATCTTCTCCATTGCCCGGCTGGACCGGATCAAGAACCTGACCGGCCTGGTCGAGGCCTACGGCAAGGACCGGGAGCTGCGGGCGCGGGCCAACCTGATCGTCATTGCCAGCGTCCTGGACCCGGAGCGTTCCCGGGACGGAGAAGAGGCGGAGGAGATCCGCAAGATGCACCGGCTGCTCGAGCAGTACGACCTCCACTCCAGCGTCCGCTGGATCGGCAAGCTGCTGGGCAAGGAAGCCACCGGCGAAGCCTATCGGCTCATGGCGGATCGCCGGGGGGTTTTTGTGCAGCCCGCCCTGTTCGAGGCCTTCGGCCTGACCATTCTGGAGGCCATGCACTCGGGTTTGCCGGTTTTCGTCACCATGTTCGGCGGGCCGGTGGAGATCGTCGAACACGGCAAATCGGGCTTTCTCGTCAATCCGACCAACCCTGAGGCAATGACTGCTTCCCTGGCTGATTTTTTTGTGGGCTGTGCGGAAAATCCCAAATACTGGCAAACCATCGCCAAGGCCGGGTTAAAAAGGGCCCAGACCAATTTCACCTGGGAACTCTATTGCCGGCAGTTAACCAGGCTTGCCAAGGTGCATGGGTTTTGGCGGTATTCCCAGTCGGAACATGCCAAGGCGCGCATGCGGCAATGCTGGAATCATCTCTATCATCTCTACATCAAGGAGCGCTCAGCCGCGATTGCCCAACCCTGAAAAGGGGAGGGTCGCAATGAGCGCCTGTAAACCCGTCTGGATGCTTCTTTGCTTCGGGGCAAACGGACCAACGGATACGGTGTTATGGATTTACTCAACGAATATCTGGGAATTTTTGACTGGAAACTCCTTGCCCAGACCAGTTTCCGGCTGCTGTTCATCGTGGTTGTCGCCTGGTTTTTCCGCTCGCTTCTCGACAAGCTGCTGGGCAGGCTGAAAAACCGCCTCGATGAGCGGGCCCAGGCCGCCCATGAAGCGCGGACCGAGTATACGAAACGGGTCGAAACCCTGATCCTCCTGGTCCGGCAGGGGGGGATCGTTGTCCTCTGGCTGGTTGTCGGCCTGGTGATTCTGAAGGAAGTGGGGGTTGAAATCGCGCCCATTCTGGCAAGCGCCGGAATCGTCGGCCTGGCCGTGGGGTTCGGCGGCCAGAATCTGGTCCGGGATGTTATTTCCGGGTTTTTCATCATCCTGGAAGACCAGATCCGGGTGGGGGACGTGGCGATCATCAACGGCACCGGCGGGTTGGTGGAAGAGATCAATTTTCGCACCATCATCCTGCGGGATCTCGGCGGGGTGGTGCATATCTTTCCCAATGGCGCGGTCACTAGCCTCAGCAATCTCACCAAGGAATGGTCCGCCTATGTCTTCGATATCGGGGTGGCCTACAAGGAAAACACCGATGCGGTGGTCACGATTCTGGAGGAGGTCGGGCGGGAGCTGAAAGAGGATGCGGTTTTCGGCCCGATGATCCTGGAGGAGCCCGAGATTTTCGGGGTGGACAAGCTGGATAATTCGGCCGTGGTTATCAAGGGCAGGATCAAAACCGTGCCCATCCAGCAATGGGCGGTGGGCCGCGAGTTTCTGCGCCGGGTCAAGCAGGCTTTTGACGCCAGGGGCATCGAGATTCCCTTTCCGCATCAGACCGTTTACTTCGGCGAGGCAAGCAAGCCGTTTGCGGTGCATCTGCTTGAGCGCAAAAAGAGAGAGGAAAACAGCGGAGAAGTATCGTCCCCTGAATCCGGGGATACCCGGAGAGAGCCAAGTTGGGCAACAACGTAAAAAAAGGAGAGTGGTCACAATGAAGGTGCGTACACTGTTTTTGCTGATTGTCCTGGTTGCAATTGCTTCTTTTGCCGCGCTCAACTGGAGCGCCTTCATGGCGCCGGCCACGCTTTCCTTGGGGGTCGCGAACATTCAGGCGCCGCTCGGCCTGGTCATGCTTGGGATGACGGTCTTTCTCGTGGTGCTGTTCTTGGTGTTCGTGGTGTATTTGCAGACTTCGCTGCTGCTCGACACGCGCCGGAACGCACGGGAATTGCAGGCCTGCCACGAGCTTGCCGACCAGGCCGAGGCATCGCGGTTCACGGAACTGCGCGGGTTTCTGGAGGAGGCGTTGAAAAAACAGGCCGATGCGGACGCTGAAACGAGGGCGGCCATGCTGGCAAGGCTCGCTCAGCTCGACCGGGATCTGCGCTCCGCGATAGAAGAGTCGGGAAACACGCTCAGCGCCTACATCGGTGAACTGGAAGACCGGCTCGAAAGAACCAAGGGATGATGTGGGGGGAATTTCCGGGAAAGCCTTTTTTTAGGAAAATCCGGGAGGGATCATAGTCGTTGGGGTTCAATGCCCACCCTTTGTTGGCTCCTTTTTGCCGGCAACAAAGACCCCCACCGTCATGATGAGATTGGTGAAGATAATGATGGCGAAGGTCAGGTCCGTGAAGTATTCGCTGCCCCTGATGTTGGCTGATGCCGGCAAGGTCGCCAGAACCGCGGAAGCAAGCCCGCGGGGGAGCATGGACATCATCAGGCCCCGGTCGTTCTTTTTTTCCGGGTAGAGCGCAACCGTAACCCCGACGCTCATATACCTTACGACAACGATGATAAGGAGCAGGGCGAGACTGCACAGCACGAAGTCCAGGTCGATCCAGGAAAAGGAAACCATCATGCCGATGTAGACAAAAAAGAAGGTCCTGATGAAAAAGGTCATTTCCCCATGGAAGAATTTGATGGTGCTGTTCACAAGGGAAGTGTTCTTGATTTTCAGGAATTTGCTGAAGTCATGGCTGTTGCCGAGGATTATCCCGAAAACGAGTATCGCCATGGCGCCGCTTCCCCCCAGGAAGCTGACCGCGCCGAAGGTTGTGAGCACCGCCGCCAGGGTGAACATGTATGCATATTTTCGTGCGCTGAAGTGATTGAGAATCTTCAGCCAGAACAATCCCGCGACAAGGCCCAAAACAATGGCGATGGAAAATGAGCTGAAAATGGTGCGAAACGGGGTTTTGATCCCGATGTAGCCGAGGGTGATGATTTCTATCAGGGATATGGTGCAGATGACGGCAAGAACATCGCTGAGCGCCGATTCGATGGAAAGAAGGGTCTTTGTTTCCTCCTTGATCCCCATTTTGTTGATGATGGGAATGACCACCGGGGCGCTGGTGCAACCGAGGATGGCGCCAAGGAGAAGGCTCAGCAGCAGATCCCAGCCCCGAACAAAATGGAGAAAGCAGGCCAGGGAAACGGTCGAAATGGTAAAGGACAGGAGGACCAGGAGCGAGGCTGTGCCGAACTCCTTGAGCAGCTTGTCAATATCCATGTCCATCCCGCCCTCGAAGAGGATGATGATGAGGGCGAGGGTGCCGAAATATTCGGCGAAGGGCGCAAGGATCTGCGGTTCTATAAGGCCGAGCACGGGGCCGAGAAAAATGCCGATGCAGAGAAGCAGGAGGACATCCGATATTTTGGTTTTTTCGAAAAAAACATTGCCGAAGAATCCCGCCATGATGATTATTCCGGCAATGAGAAAAACGAAAGCAACGTCCATTTATGCGCCTCATCGTGTGGTTTTGCGAAAATGCCTGAATGAAAATCTTTCCCCAAGAGCCGTTTTTTCCGGGGTTGCCTGACGCCGCTGTCTTTCCGCACTCCGCGTGCGGCAGAGGCTAGGCGATTTCTCGTTGGGCCAGGGCGATGGCTCCGCAGATGCCGGCGTCATCCCCAAGAAGCGGCGGCACGATGAAGCGGTCGATATCCTCTTGCAGCGGTGGGGAAACGAGGTAATCGTTCAGGGCGATTCGCACCCGCGCGCGGACCATCTGGAAAAACCGGTCCTGGCCAAGCTGCCCGCCCTTTCTGACGCTGCCGCCGATGATCACCCGTTGGGGGGATAACACGCACACCAGATTGGCAACGGCGTAGGCAATGTACTGCGTCTCCCTGTCCCAGGCTTCATGCTCCGGCGGAATCGCTTCCGCCGCCATCTTCGCCCGCGCCAAAAGCGCCGGGCCGGAGCACAATCCTTCCCAGCAGTCGCCATGAAACGGGCATACCCCGGCAAAGGCATCGCCCGGAATGCGGGGCAGCCGCAGGTGTCCCATCTCGGAATGGACAAGTCCGTGCAGGAGCTGCCCCCCCACCATGACTCCCCCGCCGATGCCCGTGCCGATCGTGATGTAGATGAAATCGTGCAGGCCTTCGCCGTTGCCCCAGTAAAATTCGCCGAGGGCGGCGCCGTTCACATCCGTGTCGAAGGCCAGGGGGATATCCGGGAATACCCTGCGCACCGCGCCGAGAATGTCGGTGTTTCGCCAGCCGGATTTGGGGGTCGAGGTGATCTGTCCGTAGGTCGGGGAATCCCGGTGGAGATCGATTGGGCCGAAGGAGCCGATCCCAATGGCCTGGAGCTTCCCGCGCCGGCGTTGTTGCTCGCCAAGCCAGTCCGTGACCTGGGCAAGGACGTGCTCGGGACTATCTCCGGACGGAAACTCGATCCGGTCCAGGTCCTGCGGGCAGGTGCCCACCGCGCAGACGAATTTGGTGCCGCCGGCCTCGATTGCTCCCACCAGCGCATTTTTGAGACTCTTGTGCATGGGACTCTCCCGTGATGGTGTCTCGACCCCTTAGCCGGGCAGGGTATTGCCGGCAGGGGGTGGCTCCGGCGCTTTCCCGGCCATGCCTTCTGTGCCGGGCGGCATGGTTCTGATGTGGACATCCCGTTGCGGAAAGGGGATTTCCATGCCCTCTTTCTGGAAGGTTTCCCAGATCTTCAAAAGAACATCGCTCTTTACATTCTTGACCCCGTTGGCCGGATCGTTGATCCAGGCGCCCAGCTCCAGATCGACGGAGCTCTCGCCAAAGGCGACGAGCAGGCATCGGGGCGGCGGATCCTGGATGATCCGCTCCGTCTGCCGGGCTGCCTCCTCGCAGAGGGCCATGGCCTTGCGCACGTCCGCGTTGTAGGAAATGCCCACCGGAATAATCAGGCAGACGGTGCTGTTGCTGAACGACCAATTTTCCACCTGCTGGGTGATGAGATCCTCGTTGGGGATCAGGAATTCCTTGCCGTCCGGGGCAATGAGCGAGGTGTAGCGGGCGCCCAGGGAGTTGACCCAGCCATAGGTCTCGCCCACGGTGATCACGTCGCCGGGCTTGATGGATTTGTCCAGCAGGAGGATGATGCCGCTGATCAGGTTGGAGAAGATCTTCTGCAACCCGAAGCCGATGCCCACGCCCACCGCGCCGGTGAAGATGGTGAAGCCGGTGAGGTCGAGGCCGACGATCCGCAGCCCTACCAGGATGGCGGCGGTGATGAGGGTGATCTTGGAGAGCTTGATGAACAGCACCTGGATGGAAGGCGAAAGCGTCGAGTTTTCCCGGATGCGCTTTTCCAGCAGATGGGAGAGGAGGCGGGCTCCCCACAGCAGCAGCGCCAGGGTCAGGAAACCTGTGAACACGGTGAGCAGCGAAAGGCGCAGCCCGCCGAACTTGAGGGCAAAGCGATCGAGCAGACTGATGGTCGGTCTCAGCAGATCCAAAATGTTGAGGGCGGCAAGGGTCCAGGCGAGGACGGCAATCAATCTGATCCAGGCGGTGTTGTTAAAAAACAGGGAGGCGGTTCGGATAACAATCCAGGCAGCCAGGAGATGGACGACAATGGTGAGCAGATTGTGCGGCCACTCGGCTTCCACGGCGACCAGCAGCGAAACCAGTTGCAGGAAAAGCCAGAGCAGAGGCGTGGCCAAGGGCAGCACGGCAACGAGAAATTGGCCGAAACGTTTTTGCGGCAGTTCGGGCGTGGAAAATTTCCGGTTGATTCTGTTGCCGACCAGAAAGGCGATGAGCAGGGCCGCGATGATAAGCAGCGCTTGAGCAAGGTTGTCGTAGGTCAGGACATGCCGGAGCAGCCAGTCGTGAATCACTGTAAGCTTTTTTTCGCGGATTGCGGAAAGCCAGAGGCTTTTCATAAAGGATGTTTCCGTGGGAGAGAGGAGTAAGGGTGTGGATGCTATCCCTGCAGGAGCATGAGGGAATACCGCAAGTATACCAGCAAAACCAGGATGAGCAGAGAAAAAAGCGTAATCGGGATGCCAACCCTGGCGTGTTCCTTAAAGCTGATCTCGATCTGGAATTTTCTGGCCTGCTCGATGACGATGAGATTGGCGATGCTGCCGATGATGACCAGATTTCCGGCAAAGGTGCTGGACAGGGCGAGAACGTACCACTGTTCCGGCACCCCGGGGTCGAGGAACTTGACCAGGAGCATGGCGGCGGGCACATTGCTGACCAGGTTGCTCATCAGGGTGGAGATTCCGGTGAGGGCAAAGAGGTTGGTGATGGTCAAGCCTTGTCCGGCCATGGCTTCCATGAGCAGACGGGGGATCTCGCGGCTGGTTATGCCGTGGACCACGATGAACAGGGCGCAGAACAGGGTGATCAGGTGCCAGTCCACCAGTTCCATGATCCGGCGGGAGTGCATTTTCCGGCTGCACAGCAAAATCCCGGCCACGGTGATGGCGGAAAGCTCCCTGGGGATGGGCGTGAAGAACAGCCCAACCAGGGCCAGCATGGCCAGAAGCCCCTTACCGCTTTGCCAGCGATCGAGCTCGGGCCAACCGGGTGTTTGTTCCGCGGTTTGGCGAGCCGTGGCAATGGCAAAACGGCCCGTGTAGGTGCGGCAGAGAATACCGTAGGCGCCGGCCAGGGCGATGAGCGTTGGCGGTCCGCACCAGAGCAGGAAGCTGCCGAAGTGCAACTGGCCGACCTGGCCGATCAGCATGTTCTGGGGGTTGCCGATGATGGTGGCGGCGGAGCCGATGTTGCTCGCGGCGGCAAGGCCCAGGAGAAAAGGCAAGGGGTTGAGCCCCTTCTTGAGCAGGACGAGGCAGAGGACCGGGGTAAAGGCCAGGCAGACAATGTCATTGGCCAGCAGGGCGGAAAGCAGGGCCGCCGTCAGCATGCTGGTGAGGAGAAAAAGCCGGGGGTGGTCCAGTATCCCGGTGGTGCTGTTGATGACCCAGGTGTAGAAGCCGCCCAACCGGAGCTGGGCGGAAAGCACCATCAGCGAATAGAGCAGAATGATGGTGGGCAGGTCGATGGCGGTCATGGCTTCGGTGAGCGGCACGATGCCGCAGGCGATCATGGCGATTGCCCCCAGCAGGGCGATGCCGGTCCGGTCCAGCATCAGGCCGGGAATCCGGCCGAGGGCCACGCCGAAATAGGTTATAATAAAAATGATCAGGGCAAGATCTGGCATGTGCTATCCTGAAGATAGAGTTGAAAGACGGGACAAGCTTTATATATCCCCGAGGGCTTGGTTAAGGCAAAGGGTATGTGGGGTGGATGGGTAAAAAAAGGGTTCCTTGGAACTTTTGGGGGCTGCGGAATAAAATCAGTTTGTTCATTTCTTTGCTTGCCCAAAGAAACGAACCAAAGAAAGGGCCCCCGTGTCACTTGTCCCGCCGAAGGCGGGATGCCCGGAGTTTATGCCCCGCATGGGGTACTCCTCGATGCTGCCGGGGCTTTGCAAACTCGCTGCGCTCAGACAGTGCAAATCCCCTTTTCGGCAGCCTCTCCGGTGCTCGGCGGCGTGCCAATGGGAATTTTCTTCTTCTCCCCCATTTGTCCTGCCGCGCCTCGCAGACGGGGGCGGAAAAAGACGCTAAAACTGTTTGAGGGCGAAGCCCGAGTTTTTTAGCGTCCCGCCCTCGTCGAGAAGCAAGGGAAGCCCGCAGGGCCAGGACTGGCTGGGGTGCCTTTTTCTTGTTTCTTCTTTTGGGCACGCAAAAGAAGAAAGAAAAACTGCAGAACGACTCCTTCCCCCATTTCTTTAGGAATTACCAAAGGAGCCAACAAATCCGCCGCAATTGCCTCTGTCAAAAGTTTGACGTTTCCGCCCTTGACAGCGGCTGGGGGCGAGCTTACGGTAGTTGCAGAACACGGCCGGGGGGGTGCCTGGCTGATCATCTTCTTCTGTTTAAGGAGCAACGGCTATGCAGTTCGATAAATTCACGGTGAAATCGCAGGAAGCGGTGCAGTCTGCCCAGAATCTGGCCCAAAGCAAGGGGCATCAGGAGATCCAGCCCGAGCATCTCATGCGGGTTCTTCTTGATCAGCCCGATGGGGTGGTGGTGCCCATTCTGCAGAAGATGGGGGTGGACCCGGGTCTGCTGAGGCAGGAGATGGATGCGCTGTTGACCAAGCTGCCCCAGGTGAGCGGCGGCGGCTATACCCAGGCCTATGCCGGAAAACGGTTCCAGGCCCTGCTGGACCGGGCCTTCAAGGTGGCAGGCGAAATGCAGGACGAGTACGTCAGCCTGGAGCATCTGATTCTCGCCGTGCTCGACGACAAGGACTCCCCGGCGGCCCAGGCCTTCAAGCGCAAAGGGGTAACCCGTGAGGCCTTTTTGCAGGCCCTGGTCGCCATCCGTGGCAGCCAGCGGGTCACCGACCCCAACCCCGAGGAGAAGTACCAGGCCCTGGAGAAATACGCCCGCAACCTCACCGATGTTGCCCGGCAAGGCAAGCTCGACCCGGTAATCGGCCGGGATGACGAGGTGCGCAGGGTGATCCAGGTCCTTTCCCGGCGGACCAAGAACAACCCGGTCTTGATCGGCGAGCCAGGCGTGGGTAAGACCGCCATTGTCGAGGGGCTGGCCCAGCGCATCGTCAACGGCGATGTGCCGGAAACCTTGCGCAACAAGCAGGTGCTCTCCCTCGATCTGGGCGCGCTGGTGGCCGGGGCCAAGTACCGGGGCGAATTTGAGGACCGGCTCAAGGCGGTCTTGAAAGAGGTGGAGAAACGGGCCGGCGAGGTGATCCTCTTCATCGACGAGATCCACACCCTGGTCGGGGCCGGGGCAGCGGAAGGGGCCATGGACGCCTCCAATATGCTCAAGCCCGCCCTGGCCCGGGGCGAGCTGCACTGCGTCGGCGCCACCACCCTGAATGAATACCGCAAGTACATCGAAAAGGACGCGGCCTTTGAGCGCCGCTTCCAGCAGGTCCTGGTGCAGGAGCCGTCGCTCGACGACACCATCGCCATCCTGCGCGGGATCAAGGAAAAATACGAGGTCCATCACGGGGTGCGGATCAAGGATTCGGCCACCGTTGCGGCGGCGACCTTGTCCAACCGCTACATCACCGACCGTTTTTTGCCGGACAAGGCCATCGACCTCATCGACGAGGCTGCGTCCCGTCTGCGGATCGAGATCGATTCCATGCCCACCGAGATCGACGAGGTGGATCGTAAGCGGATCATGCTGGAAATCGAGCGGGAGGCCCTGAGAAAAGAAAGTGATGTGGGCTCGAAAGAGCGGCTGGCCAAGATCGAGGCGGAGCTGGCCGAGCTGAACGAGAGTCTGACCGCCATGAAGGGCCACTGGCAGTTGGAACGGGATATCATCCAGAAGATTCGAAAGGTCAAAAGCGATATCGACGAGGCGCGGGTGGCCGAGCAGCAGGCCGAGCGCCAGGGCGATCTCAGCAAGGTGGCGGAGATCCGCTACGGCAAGATCGTGGAACTTGAAAAGCAGCTTGGTGCCGAGAATGCCCATTTGGCCGAGATCCAGCAGGATCGCAAGATGCTCAAGGAAGAGGTGGATGAAGAGGATGTGGCCCAGGTGGTGGCCAAGTGGACCGGCATCCCGGTGGACCGCTTGCTCTCCGGGGAAAAGGAAAAGCTGGTCCATGCCGATACCGAGCTGGCCCGGCGGGTGGTGGGCCAGACCGAGGCGATCACCGCCGTGGCCAACGCGGTGCGGCGTGCCCGGGCCGGGCTCCAGGACCCCAACCGGCCCCTGGGCTCTTTCATCTTTTTAGGCCCCACCGGGGTGGGCAAAACCGAGCTGGCCCGGAGCCTGGCCCATTTCCTCTTTGACACGGAAAAGGCCATGATCCGGATCGACATGTCCGAGTTCATGGAAAAGCATTCGGTCTCCCGCCTGATCGGCGCGCCTCCGGGCTATGTGGGCTACGAGGAAGGCGGCTATCTCACCGAGGCGGTGCGGCGCAGGCCCTATTCGGTCATCCTTTTTGACGAGATTGAAAAGGCCCACCCGGATGTGTTCAACGTCTTGCTGCAGATCCTGGACGACGGCCGCTTGACCGACGGCAAGGGCAGGACCGTGGATTTCAAGAACACCATCCTGATCATGACCTCGAACCTGGGCAGCCAGTTGATCATGGAGCTTGGCGAGAGCCGGAGAGCGGAGATGCAGACCCAGATCGACGCCATCCTCCATGCCCAGTTCCGGCCCGAGTTCTTGAACCGGATCGATGAGATCATCATCTTCCATTCCCTGGGCAAGGAACATCTTGCCCGGATCATCGACATCCAGGTGGGGCTGCTCACCCAGCGGCTGGCCGAGCAGAAGTTCAGCGTCAGCCTGACCGACGCGGCCAAGGAGTACCTGATCGAGGTGGGCTACGACCCGAGTTACGGGGCAAGGCCGCTCAAACGCGCCATCCAGCGGTATGTTCAGGACGGGCTGGCCATGAAGATCCTGGACGGCACCTTTGGTGAGGGCGACACCATCGTGGTGGATCGGGGCGAGGCAGGGCTTACCTTCGGCAGGGGATGAAGATAGGTTAAAGGTTAAAGGTGCAAGGCAAAAGGCAGAAAAAAGTTCCCTCGCCCCTCGCCCCTCGCCCCTCGCGGGAGAGGGATAGGGAGAGGGGGAAGATGCCGAATGCACAAGAACAACCGGACAGTACTGGCCGGAAGTGAAAAATAGGCAAAAGAAGCAGGCGCAAAGCAAAAGGGTGACCGGGATTGTGGATGATCCGGTCACCCTTTTGTGGTATATGGGGTGGTTTGTGGAAAGGGTGGGATGGTTCGGATCTGGGATCTTTTGTGGATGCGTAAAAAAGAGCCCTTCGGCAGGCTCAGCACGAACGGGAGTTGTCCTGAGTTCATTGACTCTTTCCGTTCGTGCTGAGCCTGTCGAAGCACCTGTAGTTGGGAGATTTTGTTCTTTTGCGCGCCTTTTATCTTTAGTCATGGGTAGAACATATGGAAAATCAGGAAAACACACCCCGCATTGTTGAGCTGGTCGGCCAACGAGCGGCCAACATTTTTTCAGCCCGGGGCTACTGCTGCTCCGAAACGGTGATTGTCGTCATCAATCAGGGGTTTCGCGGCGATCTCAGCCCTGAGATGGCCGTGCGCCTGGGCTCCGGTTTCTGCCACGGCATGGGCGGTGCCGGCTGCACCTGCGGCGCGTTGGCCGGGGCGGAGGTCGCCATCAGCCTTTTTCTCGGGCCGCGGCAACCCGGCGGAATGAAGGCCAAGGAGTTTGAAAAGGTTGCCAAGGAGATGCACGACCGTTTCCGGGCCCGCTTCACCGCCACCTGCTGCCGGGTGCTGCTCAGGCGGCGCAAGGAAAAGAACGGCGCCACCTGTAAGGAACTGACCGTGGGCGGGGCCGAGATCGCGGCGGAATTGATTCTTACGCAGCGGCCGGAGTTGGCGAGCAAGTTTGATCTGGATTTTCTCACCACTCGGGAATCAAAGGTCGGGGCTTTGGCCAAAAAACTGCTGGGCCGGGAATAAATCATGTTCTGTTTTTTTAAAAAAATGTGCCGGAAAGCCCTCCATGGATAAGGTGCAATCCATCCGGCTGAAGGGTCTGGAAATTTCCCCCCCGCTCTTTCTGGCCCCCATGGCCGGACTCACCCATTCCGCCCTGCGGCGGCTCATTCTGGAGCAAGGCGGCATCGGCCTGTTGTCCACCGAGATGCTCTCCGCCAAGCGGCTGCCCATGGAAAACGCGGCCCTCTCCCCCTATCTGGTCCGTGCCCCCCAGGAAATCCCCCTTTCGTATCAACTGCTGGTCAGCCGGGTGGAGGAGGTCGCCCCTGCGATTGCCAAACTGCACGCATTGCAGGCAGAGGCCATCGATCTCAATCTGGGCTGCCCGGCCCCAACTGTGCGTCGCATGGGGGCGGGCAGCCGCCTCATGGATGAACCCGCCCTGGTGCGGGCTCTGGTGGCGGCGGCCAGAAAGCAGACCGACCTGCCCCTTACCGCCAAGATCCGGCTGGGCGAGACCCTGGATGAGGACAAACTGCGCGATTTCTGCCGGATGCTGGAGGGAGAGGGGATTGATCTGCTGAACGTGCATGCCCGGCTCCGGGGCGAACCGTTCGTGCGCAAGCCGCGCTGGCCATGGGTCGGCAAGGTGAAAGGCTGGATGAATATCCCGGTTGTGGCCAACGGCGGGATTTTTTCGGTGGAGGACGCCAAAAACTGCCTGGCCCAATCAGGGGCGGACGGCCTCATGATCGGCCGGGGTGCGGCGATCCGACCCTGGATCTTTGCCGAGCTTGCCCGCGAGGTGTACGGCCTTGCCGTGGAAGTGCCGGTGCTGAATAAAATGGCGCTCTACCTGCGCTTCATCGAGCTGCTGGAGGAAAGTTTTTTGCCGGAGCGGCGCTTGGGCCGTCTCAAGGAGTTCACCCATTATTTTGCCAAGAACTATCCCTTTGGGCATCATTTGGCCTCGGCTGTGCAATCCAGTAGTTCCCTGGCGCAAGCAAGGGAAAGGGCCTGCGCCTTTTTGGCCAAGAGCGAGGCGCCTGCCGGGGATCACTGAGCGGAGAGCTGCTCGCAACTCTGTATTTTCATGTCGATGAGGCCGTCCGGCTGACTTTGTAATCCATCTGTTCTTCCCGGCTGTTCCATGGCTCCTTTTCGACACCTGTCATTTTCGTATTGAATTATTGTTATGGGTCATGACTAGAACAGCACTTTGTCGAGGCCCAAAACCGTTGTCTGGCCATAGAGGTCAAGGGTTCCGCCCGCTGGGAAAAAGAGGATCTGGCAAGCCTCAAGACGTTTGTCGCCCGCCCCCCCATTGTCCCGCCGGTATCCTGGCCTATAACGGTACCACCCCGGTCCGGCTGGGGGATAAACTCTGGGCGATTCCCCTCTCTTTACTCCTTTCATAATTCCCCTCAGATTATTTGATCGGTCCACAAGAGGGAATGGGGATATTCTTGACGAAGAATGCCCCCATTCCCTCTGAAATATTATTTTCCAGCCTACGGGTTGGATGCCGGGAATTCACGCTCAATGACAATCTCTACCCGGCGGTTGTTGGCGCGTCCCTCGGGAGAATTATTATTGGCGATGGGGGTGTCCTCACCCATGCCGCGGGCCTGGATGCGATCGGCCGGGTATCCTCTCCGGACGAGGTAATCGCGGACCGCATTGGCCCGACGCTGGGAGAGACCCTGGTTATACGAACCGGACCCCTGGGAATCGGTGTGCCCTTCAACAAGGAGGTTACGCGTCCGGACCGATTGCAGAGCATTGCCCACCTGATCAAGCTTGGCCAGCGCCGAAGGCATTAAGGTCGCCTCGGCGGAGCGAAAGAGGACTCCACCGGAGAGGGTGACGACCAGACCGCGTTGCTCTTCCTTGACTGCGGCAATGGCGGCGAGTTCAGCCAGAGCGGCGGCGTTTCGCTTCTCGGCGTCGCTCAAATCCTGCTTTACCTTGGCGATTTCGGCCTGCTGCCGCTGATAATCGGCGTCAGCTTGGTCTTTGGCAGCCTGGACCGCGGCCTGTTTGTCGAGTTCAGCCCGCGCATCGGCGGTCTGTTTCTCGGCGTCGCTCAAATCCTGCTTGCCCTGCTTGACGATGGCGGTCTGCTTCTGAGCAAAATCAGCTTCCGCTTTCTCCTCCCTTGCCTTGCTGGCGGCTGTTGCCCCGAGAGCCATCGCCTGCTCGGATTTGCGCAGGGCCACATAAGCAAGATCCTTGGTCTTTTGGGAGTCTGAATCATCCTTAAATGACTGTTCCGCCAGATTGAGCGATTCCTTCGCCTTGTGTAATTCCGCCGGCACCAGTTGTTTGGCATCTCCCTCGCTCGCCTGTTGATACGCAAAACGGGCGTTGGTCAGTTCAATGGGCGGCACGGTTGCGCAGCCGGCAACCAGGGCGGCGGAGATAATTGGGATCAAAAAATGTCGTGTTTTCATAAAAGTCTCCTTTGGGGTCATTGGTTGTCTTTCCGGAGTTGACGAACGCGCTCCAGTGCTGTCTGGGCCTCCACCCTTTGGGCATCCTCGTGGGAGAGCGCCAGAGCCAGTTCTGCGTCAGCTTCGGCCCGCAACAGCATGGACGCGGCCTCTTCCTTCTCGCCCTTTGCCGCCAGACCCCTGGCAAGTTCGAGTTCTTCCCTTGCTAATTGCAAATGAAGTGAGGCCTGCGGAACTTTGGTCGCCCCGGCTTCCTCGGCGGCACGGATTCCAGAAGTTGTGGATTCCGTCCGTAGCGGGACGTTTTTTGCGCATCCCGAGACAAGTGCCGTGGCCACAAAGGCTACGGCAACCATCATTTTCCCGATCTGTAATTCCTGTCTCATTGAGTCCTCCTTTTGTCCTTGAATACCTGGTTGGATCATTGAATCTTCTTTGTCCCGCTATGGTAGAGCAGAATGCGTGCCAGGAATGTCCTTGGATGAATATAAGTTCTTATCCTGCCGGAAACATTGGCTTGCCGGAAGTGATAATCTTAAGGAAAGGCGGAAGGGGGAATGGCCCTGTTTCCTGATATGTCAGAAGATCACTGACATATCAGGTATATTTTCGGCTCCCTGGGTTTCCCGCTGTCTCCCGCCTTTCGTAACTCCCCTCGGCTGGTCTCATTTTTTTTGCCCATCTAGGACACCATTTGTCCCAGGTGGGGTGGTATGCTCTGCACATGGTCGGGGAAATTTCCGGCCTCGGGATACGGAAAAACTACGGGGAATCCCTTTGTTTCTTGCCGGAACTTTCGGGGTGCAATACTGTGAATCCTGACAGGGATTTTGTGCTTTAAAGAAGAGGGCCATCTATGGTTGCCACCTACTATAAATATTGGGGGAAGGCGGAAAAGGCCGAAGAAGGCAAGCCGATCCGTTATCACCTCCTTCCCTATCACTGCTTGGATGTGGCGGCTGTGGTGGCAGTCTGGTGGAATGCCAGCCCGGCGATCCGTCGTAGCTTTTGTGATGGTGCCAAATATCCAGAAGAGCAGATGCGGGCCTGGGTGCTCTTTTTTGCCACTCTCCATGATTACGGAAAGTTTGACCTTCGTTTTCAGCACAAGGTTCCCGCCGTTTGGCAATTACTTCACCCTCTTGCCGGACGTGGGTTGCCACTTCCGTCGCAATTCGATTGTCTGAGCTACCGACACGGCGAAAACGGATTGTCATGGTTCAAGCAGGATTTTTTTGCAATCTCAGGCTGCGATAAACCCCCAAATACCCTTTTCATAGATGAGTGTGAGCCTTCGCAATGGCTGACGTGCAAATCTTGGATCGAGGCAGTAGCCGGTCACCACGGGCATATAAAAAAGGCGGAATATGTTGCCGATGCTGCGTTGCCGTCAATTTGCGATAGTCGATTTGCCGAGGTTGATCGAATAGCACGCCGTGATTGGTTGACGGCGCTTGAAAAACTCTACCTCCAACCGGTAGCGCTCTCGATCAATGACTTCCCTCCTGTTTTATCACCAATGATGGCCGGATTATGTTCCGTGGCTGACTGGCTTGCCTCACGGTGTGATGAAATCAATTTTACCTTCCAGCAAATCCCGGAACCGCTGAAGGAATATTTCGAGCGAAAGTTTACGCAGGATGCCCGTCGTGTCTTTAAACAATCGGGTATTGAGGGAGCAGCCAGGAGTTACGACGGGGTAAGATCTTTACTTCCGGCCTCGGTCAACCCGCGTCCTTTGCAAGCCAGAATTAACGAATTGCCGCTTGAACCCGGCCTGACCGTTATTGAGGCACCAACCGGTTCCGGCAAGACCGAGGCTGCTCTTGCGTATGCCTGGCGTTTGCTGGCGACCGGGTTGGCTGATTCCCTAATATTTGCCTTGCCGACTCAAGCCACCGCGAATGCTATGTTGGGGCGCTTGGAAAAACTGGCGGGCAAACTTTTTGATGAGTCGCCAAACCTGCTGTTGGCCCACGGCTCGGCTCGCTTCAACAAGGACTTCTCGCAACTCAAATATAAGGGGCTGGCTGATACCAGCGAGCCAGACGGCTGGGTGCAATGCAGTTCATGGCTGGCGGAAAGTCGCAAGCGGATCTTCTTCGGCCAGATCGGCGTTTGCACTATCGATCAGGTGCTCATCTCCGTGTTGCCGGTCAAACACCGCTTTGTGCGGAGTTTCGGTGTTGGCCGCAGTGTTTTGATTGTTGATGAGGTTCATGCCTACGATGCTTACATGTACGGCCTGCTCGAAGAGGTGTTGCGGCAGCAGTGTGGCGCTGGGGCCTCGGCCATACTTTTGTCGGCAACTCTGCCAGCCGCCCAGAAACAACAACTTTGTGAAGTATGGCAGCCTGGCTGTGGGGGCAACGGTAACAAAGCCACACCCTACCCACTGATCACCTGGGTCGGCGCGGCTGAACCGATATGTTTTTCGCTCAGAAAAGATGAGCAACAAGCGAGCAACGAGGTGGGGATTGAATGTCTGCGGGCCAGCAAATTGGAGCTGGACGATTCTCTCCTTCAGCGCATCGCCATGGCGGCAGATGGAGGGGCGCAGGTGGCGGTCATCTGCAATCTGGTCAATGACGCGCAGCGGGTCGCCAGCCTTTTGCGTGCAACGACAACGGCCCCGGTTGATCTCTTTCACTCCCGGTTTCGTTTTAAGGATCGGCAGACCATTGAAGGAAAGATCATCAATCTTTTTGGCCCCCTGGGTAATCGCGATATAGGAAGGATACTGGTGGCAACGCAGGTGGTCGAGCAGTCGCTCGATGTCGATTTTGACTGGATCGTTACTCAGCTTTGTCCGGTAGATTTACTCTTTCAGCGGTTGGGAAGGCTGCACCGCCATAGACGCGATACTCGCCCGAAGGGTTTTACAGAACCGTTTTGCACAGTCCTGCTGTCCTTGGATGGGGACTACGGTTATACCGGGAAGATCTACGGAAACACCCGTGTGCTTTGGCGCACGGAGCAAAGACTTGCCGCTGCTCCTGAGGAGAAAATTGTTTTCCCCGTGGCCTATCGGGAGTGGATCGAGGCGGTCTATCAGGAAGAGTCGTGGCCGGATGAGCCGAAATCAATAACGAACGCTCATGGGATGTTCTGTGACGAACTCTTTGTCTCACGGTGCAAGGCGAGACAGCAAATCGATTCAGCGATGAATCCCTTTGCCGATACCGACGAGGCAGTGACTGCTCTTACCCGTGAGGGCGAGATGGGACTGACGGTGATTCCGTTTGTCGATTCCCATCAGGGGCGGCAGCTGCTCGACGGTGAAGTGGTAGCTGTTCTGGATGATTTTCACCGGGCTGAAGCGTTGGCCATGAACAGCATCAATGTCCCTGCTCGCTGGGGCTATTGGTTGCGGGAACTGACGGAGAAGGATGACGAAGGCCGCTATTGGCTGGAAATGCATAAACAGGAGGAGGGTTATGTTATGGAGGGGAAAAACAAGATTCTTCGGTATCGGCAAGATACCGGACTGGAGAGGATGAAATGAACCTGTTGACGGAACCTTGGATACCTGTCCGCCTCCTGCCAGCAGGGCGACCGGAGAAGATAACGCTGAGTCGGCTGCTGTGCGAGGATGGCCACTGGGAATTGTGCCTGCCGCGTGACGACATGGAGCTTGCGGCCTTGCAGATGCTCGTCTGTATGGCCCAGGTAATTTTTACCCCAAAAGATGTTGGGGAGCTGAAGCAGCGGATAGTTTCACCCATGTCACCAGAGGTATTTGATTCCGGATGTGCGCCCTTTCAGGACTGGTTCCGGCTCGACCATCCAGACTACCCGTTCATGCAGGTGCGGGGAGTTAAAGCCAAGGAATTTACCCCCATGGACAAGCTGCTGGCTGGGGTGACCGGAGCGACCAACAGTTGCTTCGTCAATGAGCCTGGGCTTGCCGCATGTCTCTGTGAAGGATGCGCGGCTATTGCATTGTTTAACCAAGCTAGTAATGCACCCAGTTTTGGCGGGGGGTTCAAAGGGAGTCTGCGTGGGGGTGCTCCGGTCACAACGTTGGTACAAGGGGAACATCTCCGACAAACGCTCTGGCTCAATGTTCTCAGTGAAGACAAGATAATTGAAAACTTCCCTTGGCATCAGGAAACTAAGAAACAGCGGCCAAGCTGGATCGAACCTCTCAAGGCTGGAGAAGTTGTACCTGCCCAGAAAATCGGCTTGCTGCGGGGACTTTTTTGGCAGCCGGCGCATATAGAACTTCTTGCTTCCGATGGTGAGCAATCCTGCAGTTGCTGTGGCTTTGTCGCGAAGAGATTGTGTGATCGGTTTAACAAGGCCAAATTCAACTACACAATAACTGATCTTTGGCCACATCCTCACGGGGCGAGGATAGCCAAAGTCAAGAATGGGGTGCGTGAAGAAAAATTCGTCTCTTTCACCACTACGGCCCCGGCCTGGACGCAGTTGAGCCGTTTTGTCGTTCAACGTCAGATTGATGGCAGGAATGAAGGACAGGAGCCCTCCGCCGTTGTTCGGCAAGCTCAGGGAGTCATAAAGAGCCTCAGGTTGAACATCGGTGGTTATCGAAACAACCAAGCGTCAATCATTGAGCGCCGCCACGAAATAATATTTCTCAATGACGGCTGGAGCAGCAAGACCGGTGTTGTACATGAACTTGTTGGGTTGGCTATCGGTTACCGCGATGCACTGAACAAGGCGTTGTTCGTATTCTCCAATGGATTTAAAGATGCCAAGGGGTCAAAAGTTAAGGGCGCGGGGGTATCAGTGCATGAGGTGGCAAAAGAACAATTTTACCGCCGTACTGAAGATACCGTGCTCGATAGCTTAGCGAGTATCGATTTTGCCAACCCGGCGCCGGTGCTGTTGGCAATGGGAGAGAGGCTGCGGTTGCTCGATATTGAACTTTTCGAGAATTCGGTCCGTCCTTACTTGAACGATCCGGAGTTGGTTAGAACCATGGCAATTTCACGCAATACGTTACGAAAACACCTGAAAGCACTTAAACCGCAACAGGATGGGGAGGAGTGACAATGGAACGAACGGATGATTTCATGAGACTGTATCAGAAATGGAAACAGTTGGCGCCCGGCCCACGAGCCGAGTTGCGGCGGGTGAACAGCCCTGCTGAATTACTGGAGATTCCGGCTTTCTACCGGCTCTTCAGCGGTATGGGCAGTAAGGAGTGGGAAAAGGAAGCCGTTCAACGGTTAATTTTTTGTCTTCCTTGCATCAAAGGCCATACCGATCAGCTAATTTCCCTCGGCGCTGTTCTGGCAAAAAAGCGTGGCGGTGGCCAGGCAGCGGTGAGCGAGAAACGCCTTTTTCAAGTGATTCGCAGCAACGCGCCCAATGACATGGTGCAATTCCGCAGGATTCTCAAAATGGTAGAGCCGATTGTCAACTGGCCGAAGGCAGCGGAGACGCTCTGGTACTGGAATGACCGGAGCAAGCGCGACCTGCTTGAGCAGTATTTCCTAAACAACCCGACAGATTGAAAACATATAAAGGAGCACACCCGTATGAAAAATTTCATCAATTTCCACATCCTCATCTCCCACAGCCCTTCCTGTCTCAATCGGGACGACATGAACATGCAGAAATCAGCCGTTTTCGGCGGCGAGCGCCGGGTCCGCATCTCTAGCCAGAGCCTCAAACGTGCCATCCGCAAGAGCGAATACTATCGGCAGCATCTCGGAGAGGCGAGCATTCGTAGCCGAGATCTTGAACTGCTGAAAGATGAATTTTTGGAACAGCTCGGAGATGAGTTCAAGGAGGAGACCATCAAGGAAGCACTTGAGCGATTTGCAAAAACGAAATCAAGCGAAGACGAAGATGATGATATTCAGGAAGAAGGCGACAGCGAAAAGGGCACAGTCAAGAAAATTGCCGTGGCCCCTTGGATAACGGATGAGTTCAAGGTTATCTGCCAAATTGTCAAGGAGGTCAGGGATGTAGGATTGTCCTCCGAGGAAGAGGAGAAGGCAAAGCAGGTGTTCGAGAAACAGAAGGGGAAAAAGAAAAAACCTCTTGAAAATTTTATTGATGCTGCTTTCGGGAAAAAAATCGATAAGCAGCTCGAAACCAATCGTGAAGCTTTGCTGAAGGCGATTGGGTCAGCCGTAGATGTAGCATTGTCCGGGCGCATGGCCACGGCTGGCTTGATGTCAACTATTGACGGCTCTCTTGCCGTTGCCCATGTATTGACTACCCATAGCGTTGATTCGGATATCGACTGGTTCACTGCCGTGGATGATCTTCAGGAGTTGGGTTCCGGTCATCTCGACACTCAGGAGTTTTCCAGTGGAGTCTTTTACCGTTATGCCAGCTTGAATCTCCGACAGTTGCAGGTGAACCTTGGCTTGCTCCCGGACATGAAATCGCCGGAAACCAAAGCAAGCCGCGAACGGGCGCTGGAGATAGCCGTCCACCTGCTCCACATGCTGGCGACAGTGGTCCCCTCTGCCAAGCAGCAGACCTTTGCCGCGCATAACTTGGCTGATCTTGCCATGGTTTCTTTCTCCGATATTCCGGTGTCGTTGGCCAATGCCTTTGAAAAATCAATTCGGAGTTACAACGGCAGCGGGTTTAAGGAGCCGTCAATCAATGCACTTCATACTTATTGGCAACAAGTCCACAGCGGCTATGGGTTAACCGAGCGATGCGGCGAATTTCTCCTTGGTCAGGCAGAAGTCCCTTCGGATATTCTTCCCAAGAAAACCCTTGAGGAGCTTAAGACATGGGTACGTTCCAACGGTGAGGGATAGACATGAGAGAATATCTCATCCTCAAATTGCAGGGTCCAATACAGTCGTGGGGTGAACATACCTTCGAGGGGAAACGCCCATCCGGTAACTTCCCAACCCGAAGCGCTCTTCTTGGCCTGCTTGGGGCCTGTCTCGGTATTCGCCGTGACAACAGGCAGCGGCTTCAGCAATTGGCTGACAGCGTTTGTTTTGCCGTGCTCAAGGAAGAGCGATTCCTGGTGAAACGCAACGGGAGCAAGACCCCATTGCCGATGATCAAGGTCACTGATTATCACACGGTGCAAGATGCGCGGGTGGATTACTCCGGGTTGAAGAGCCATGAAACGATTCAGACCTGGCGGGAATACCTCTTTGATGCTGCCTACACCGTCGCGATCTGGAGTACGCTGTCGGCAACCATCAAAATTGATGAACTCGAACCGGCAGTCAAGGCCCCAATCTTTACGCCATACCTGGGAAGGCGAAGTTGTCCACTGGCCCGGCCACTCTTTGCGGCCCGGATTGCGGCGGAAAATGTTCAGGCAGCACTAAGGAGGGTTGAACCAGTAGGCGGGACAATCTACAGCGAAGAGCAGGGAGCGGTGCGGACGATTCGCCTGCGTGACGTGCCGTTGGTCCAGCAGCCCCGCCAATTTGCCACCCGTAACGTCTATGTGTATGGAGGTCCCAATGTTTCTGAGTGAGGTCATGATCAGCGGGGCGGCTTGCCGTAACCCGTACGAAATCCACAGAACTTTGTGGAAACTGTTTCCGTCTGCATCCGATGCGGGGAGGGATTTTCTTTTTCGCGTCGAGCATTCCGGGCAGCAGAACGCCGAAGTGTTAATGCAGTCCATTCGTGAGCCGATTGTCGTGACAGTCCGGGAGGCGCAGTTACTCCGTAGCAAGCTTTATCCGTTATCCTTGCAGCATGGGCAACGGCTCAGGTTCAAGTTACTGGCCAATCCGGTCAAGACCATCAACGATGAAGGTGGCCGTCTGAATGCCGAAGGTGGAGTCAAGAAGTGCCGGGTGCCGTTGCTTCATGATGAAGAGTTGCAGGCATGGCTGATCCGGAAACTGAGCGGGGTCGCAGAGATCGAATCGATTGTAGTGGAAAAACGACCGCCCATGAACTTCCGCAAGGCAAGCGAGAGGTTAGTCGGAAAAGTTCAGCCGGTCTGCTTCCAAGGCCTCTTGTCAATTGTAGATCCGGCAGAATTGGAAAGCTTGGTGCAAAGCGGTATCGGCCCCGGCAAAGCCTTCGGTTGCGGGCTGTTATCGCTGGCGAGGTGTTGACATGCACAACAAACTGGTTGTTTTCAAGAACAAGGAAATCCGGCGGACCTTGCACAACAACGAGTGGTGGTTTTCGGTTGCTGATGTTGTCGAGGCATTGACCGATAGTGCCGACCCTCGCCAGTACATCAAGAAGATGCGACAGCGTGATCCTGAGCTGGAGTCCTACTGGGGTACAAATTGTACCCCACTTGAAATGGTGGCCCCAGACGGAAAAAAACGGGCAACGAACTGCGCCAACACCGAGGGAATCTTTCGTATCATCCAGTCTATCCCCTCGCCTAAGGCCGAACCATTCAAGCGCTGGCTGGCCAAGGTCGGTTACGAGCGGGTTCAGGAAATCGAGGACCCGGAGCTGGCCACCAAACGGACCAAGGCGTTGTACCGGGCCAAGGGGTATTCCGACGCCTGGATCGAAAAGCGGATGCGCGGTATCGCTGTTCGGGCCGAGCTGACCGATGAATGGAAAAATCGTGGGATCAACGGGGAACCTGAGTATGCCATCCTGACCTCTGAAATTTCCAAGGCCGCCTTTGGCCTCACCCCTTCGGAATACAAGAACCTGAAGGGGCTGGAGCGGGAGAATCTGCGCGATCACATGACCGACCTGGAGCTGATTTTTTCCATGCTTGGCGAGGCCGCCACCACCGAGATCGCCCGCAGGCAGGATGCCCAGGGCTTTGGCAAGAACAAAATCGTAGCCCGCAAGGGTGGGCGGATTGCCGGCGAGGCGCGGGAAAATCTGGAGAAGGAAACGGGGGGAAAGGTGGTGACGCCTGAAAACTATTTGGCTGAACCGGAAAGCCGGAAACGGCTCACAAGAAAGAAAAAAGGGTAGCCCATGACCGAGCCGATCCTCCCACCGCTTAAGCCCATACCTATAAAGGACCGCGTTTCCGTTCTGTTTCTCGAACGGGGCCAGCTTGATGTTCTTGACGGGGCCTTTGTCCTGGTGGATAAAAACGGGGTGCGTACCCATATCCCGGTCGGCGGAGTGGCCTGCCTGATGTTGGAGCCGGGGATCAGGGTATCCCATGCCGCCGTTACCCTTGCCTCGCGGGTTGGTTGTCTCTTGGTCTGGGTCGGAGAAGCGGGAGTACGGCTGTATGCCTCGGGGCAGCCTGGTGGGGCAAGGGCCGACAGGCTTCTGTATCAGGCAAAGCTGGCGTTGGACGATGCGGCCCGCCTGAAGGTGGTGCGGAAAATGTACGAGTTGCGGTTCCATGAAAAGCCGCCGGAAAAGCGGAGTGTCGAGCAATTGCGGGGCATCGAGGGGGTTCGGGTGCGCAAGATGTATGAACTTTTGGCCCGGCAATACAGGGTGCCGTGGGTAAGGCGCAATTATGATCATACCAGTTGGGGCAGTGGCGATCTTCCGAACCGATGCCTCAGTTCGGCCACCGCCTGTATGTATGGGATTTGTGAAGCGGCGATCCTGGCGGCTGGTTATGCCCCGGCGGTTGGTTTCATCCATACGGGTAAACCGCAATCTTTTGTGTATGACATCGGAGATATATTCAAGTTTGAAACCGTTGTGCCGGTGGCATTCCGTATTGCGGGCAGGAACCCTTCGAATCCGGAACGGGAGGTGCGGCTTGCCTGTCGGGATGCCTTTCGCCAGAGCGGACTGTTGAAGCGTATTATTCCGACCATTGAGCAGGTTTTGGCGGCAGGAGAGCTATCGCCGCCAGTTACCCCCGAGGAATCGGTGGCTCCTGCTATACCCAACAAGGAGCAAATGGGCGATGCTGGTTATCGTGGTTGAAAACGCGCCTGATCGCCTCAGGGGGCGTCTGGCTGTGTGGCTGCTGGAGATACGGGCCGGGGTGTATGTGGGGAAAGTTTCCAGAAGGGTGCGGGAGATGATCTGGCGGACCGTCGCGGAGGGAATTGCCGACGGCAATGCCGTTATGAGCTGGTCAACCAATACCGAGTCCGGTTTCGATTTTTTGACGTTGGGGGCCAACCGGCGAATACCTCTTGAGTTTGATGGGGTAAAGCTTGTATCGTTTTTGCCTGAAGCGGCATTTGCCACGGAAGGGTAGAACGATCATAAATAACAGGCTAAAAGTTGGTAGTTTTTTGTTCTTTGAAAATTAAACGGATTTTCAAAGGGATAGAGGAAGTATGTTCCCCACACCCGTGGGGATGAACCGAAGGCGACCCGGTTTTGTTGCCGTGCGAAAAAATGTTCCCCACACCCGTGGGGATGAACCGCTGCACGACGCGGAGAGATGTACCCGCAAACCATGTTCCCCACACCCGTGGGGATGAACCGTTTTCAACCAGACCGCGAACACGGTCGGGCAAATGTTCCCCACACCCGTGGGGATGAACCGCGGCTGATTGCCGAGCGTTATCCATTCGCCACATGTTCCCCACACCCGTGGGGATGAACCGAAAAACCATTTGCAAGAATTATTTTGTGCCCAATGTTCCCCACACCCGTGGGGATGAACCGGCTGGCTTTGTAGCCAACCGCCTGCTACACGCATGTTCCCCACACCCGTGGGGATGAACCGATGATCCCGGCCATGAAAACGGTCAATAAGGAATGTTCCCCACACCCGTGGGGATGAACCGTCGGCGCAGATGGTGCGGTGTCGGCAGAAGAAATGTTCCCCACACCCGTGGGGATGAACCGCGGCTGCAGGTGGCAATGTCAGACTGCAGCGAATGTTCCCCACACCCGTGGGGATGAACCGGCGCGGGATTCTTCATCGAGCGAGCTGATGGTATGTTCCCCACACCCGTGGGGATGAACCGTTCGTTGGGCCGCTGGTTATTGGCGGCGTTATATGTTCCCCACACCCGTGGGGATGAACCGGTGGCCGAGGTGCTGGAGCTTACCCCAGAAAAATGTTCCCCACACCCGTGGGGATGAACCGCTCCCCCGCTTATATCATCCGTCACGGTTGCGATGTTCCCCACACCCGTGGGGATGAACCGTATCCTTGGTGTCCATTGCTTCCTCCTTAATAATGTTCCCCACACCCGTGGGGATGAACCGGTACTACGACATCCTTGAGAAAGGGGCTACCGATGTTCCCCACACCCGTGGGGATGAACCGGTGTAGTACGCGGCTGTGGCGTATTCAGTTGAATGTTCCCCACACCCGTGGGGATGAACCGTTCACATTCTTTATTCCGAGAAGCTGAAACGCATGTTCCCCACACCCGTGGGGATGAACCGGCAGCGTAATATCAGGCCGAACCCGGGAGAAAATGTTCCCCACACCCGTGGGGATGAACCGCTCGACTTCTCTTCCGTCTTCTAGCTCGTGGTATGTTCCCCACACCCGTGGGGATGAACCGTCCGCTCCATGCCGATCCTCACCGAAGCCGAAATGTTCCCCACACCCGTGGGGATGAACCGGTACTCAGGACAAAAAGTAATCAGCCCGTGGAATGTTCCCCACACCCGTGGGGATGAACCGCCTCCCCCGTTTCCTTTTATGGCGCGACAACAATGTTCCCCACACCCGTGGGGATGAACCGCCCCACCGTCATGTCCGTGTGGGCGTGGAGGAATGTTCCCCACACCCGTGGGGATGAACCGAGACGGCCCAGGTAGATAGTGCCGCCGAGGATATGTTCCCCACACCCGTGGGGATGAACCGGCACTGACTTCACCACCACCTTCGACCCGCTGATGTTCCCCACACCCGTGGGGATGAACCGAGCCCAGAAACGCGCATTCAGTCTCAAGTTGCATGTTCCCCACACCCGTGGGGATGAACCGATAATGGTTGCCGGGGTGGCGGTAAACATTGCATGTTCCCCACACCCGTGGGGATGAACCGGCGCGGGAGAAAAACTATGACGGCATCCTGTCATGTTCCCCACACCCGTGGGGATGAACCGGTCTACGCAAAGACAAACGGCCTTGCGCCTCTATGTTCCCCACACCCGTGGGGATGAACCGTCCATAATCAGCCTATGATTTCCAGGTTATTTATGTTCCCCACACCCGTGGGGATGAACCGGTCCAAAATCGGCTGGAGTGATGCCGGATCAAATGTTCCCCACACCCGTGGGGATGAACCGGTGGAGATGCTCCCGGATTGGGAACGGGTGGCATGTTCCCCACACCCGTGGGGATGAACCGGCGGACAATACGTTTTTCTCCACCAGATAGTAATGTTCCCCACACCCGTGGGGATGAACCGCTCGCGGGCCATGGTTCGTTTAATCTCTACCGATGTTCCCCACACCCGTGGGGATGAACCGACGCTGTCAAAATCCTTTGCCTTTCCCCGTTCATGTTCCCCACACCCGTGGGGATGAACCGTCGCCGGCGGAGTGAAATCCGAGCGCACTCTTATGTTCCCCACACCCGTGGGGATGAACCGGTTGTCCCCTCTCAGGGTGGCATCTGTCAGGTATGTTCCCCACACCCGTGGGGATGAACCGTTGCTTAAAGACACACTGTGGTCAACCGGGCTATGT
>NZ_JALKCW010000021.1:0-106689 GCF_046883345.1 Hydrosulfovibrio ferrireducens
CGATCAGGTCTTCCGGCTTTTTGTAATCGGCAATCAGTTGGTCAAGCACTTCTTTGGAAATGGCCATATCTCTCTCCTTGGTTGGGGGCGAACTTTTCTACCCCCGGAATGGCCATTTACACAATCCTTTTTACACCCTCCGGGCCGGCTAACAAATTCCGGTGACGTAATACCTAATCTCCCGGGATGGCGCCGGGGTCAGGCTTGACTTTCGGACATTCTCCAGACCCAACAATGAAAATCCTGCCATGGAACGGGGTCGGGCCAAGCTACTTGTCTGATAACTCAGTATAATCTTCCCAAAAGTAAGTGCTTTCTTCGCTTAATCCTTGTTTTTCTCTGCCAAAATCATGCTTATAGAAGAGTTGCGGCTCCCTTGGTTCGGATGAGGGGTTCTGGTTGCAGGAGGCGTTACCCGGCCCCCGTTTGCTTGACGCTTGTCCCTGACCCTGTTACCTTATTTCAGGCGGAGACATTACAGGCCGAGGAGGTGTAATTATGAAACGCAGCGATGCCTTGCGGGTGCTTGCCAGGGCCAAACCCGAATTGGCGAAACGCTTCGGGGTTGTCCGGCTGGTTTTGTTCGGTTCCATGGCCCGCGATGAAGTGCGTCCGGACAGCGATGTGAGGGCAACTAAGGGGTCAATCTTTATTCTTGGCACTTGCCATTAAAGTGGAACGGGGTTGACCAAGCTACTTGTCTGATATCTCAGTATAATCTTCCAAAAAGTAAGTGCTTTCTTCGCTTAATCCTTGGTTTTCTCTGTCAAAATCATGCTTATAGAAAAGTTGCGGCTCCCTTGGTTCGGATAAGGGGGTCAAGTTGCAGGAGGCGTTTCCCGTCCCCCGTTTGCTTGACGCTTGTCCCTGACCCTGTTACCTTATTTCAGGCGGAGACATTACAGGCCGAGGAGGTGTAATTATGAAACGCAGCGATGCCTTGCGGGTGCTTGCCAGGGCCAAACCCGAACTGGCGAAACGCTTCGGGGTTGTCCGGCTGGTTTTGTTCGGTTCCCTGGCCCGTGATGAAGTGCGTCCGGACAGCGATGTGGATGTGTTGGTTGCCTTCGATGGCCCGGCTACTTCGCAACGCTATTTCGGGGTGCAGTTTTATCTTGAAGACGCTCTGGGTTACTCGGTGGACCTGGTTACCGAAAAGGCTTTGCGCCCGGAACTGCGGCCGTTCATTGAGCGGGAGGCGATCAGTGTCTGAACGGGAATGGCGATTTTATCTGGACGACATGATCGATTTTGCCGAAAAGGTGCTTGCCTACACGGCAGGACTTGATCAGCCGGGTTTCGTCTTAAGCGGCCTTACCTATGACGCCACGGCGCGGAACCTTGAGCTGCTTGGCGAGGCGGCCTCCCGCATTCCCGCTGAAATCCGCGAATCCGCGTCCGAGATCCCCTGGCGCCAGATTATCGCTACCCGCAACCGGTTGATCCATGCCTATCTCGGCATCGACAACGACATCCTGTGGAACATCATCGAGCAGGACATCCCTCTCCTTCTCCCGCAACTGAAGAACCTGAAAAGCCGTTTCGCGTAATAAGGAAAACTAGCGGCAACTAAGGGGCCAAATTTTTATTCTTGATCCACACTCGTCTCTTTTCTAGTGGCAAACAAAGATTTGACCCCAGAAGATGCAGACCCCAGAAAGCGGGAATCTTTCACACCCGTAAGGAAATTTTCCACAATGGACATTCCACGGATATTCAACATCACTGAAGGCGCTCACCGCATCCACAACCCGATCACACCCGAAAAGCTCGCCACGCTCGGCGCGGCGCTGCGTCTGGAATCGGGGGCCCGGGTGCTCGACCTCGGCAGTGGTTCGGGGGAGATGCTGTGCACCTGGGCACGCGATCACGGCGTCATCGGCATCGGTATCGACATGAGCCAGTTGTTCACCGAGCAAGCGAAACTCCGTGCTGAAGAACTCGGCGTCGCCGATCAAGTCACGTTCATCCATGGCGATGCTGCCGGCTATGTCTCTGACGAGAAGGTCGGTGTGGCAGCCTGTGTCGGCGCCACTTGGATCGGTGGGGGAGTCGCCGGCACTATCGAGCTTCTGGCGCGGAGCCTGCGCACCGGAGGGATCATCCTCATCGGCGAGCCCTTTTGGCGGCAGTTGCCGCCGACGGAAGATGTTGCCAAGGGGTGTCTTGCCAACTCAATCTCCGATTTTCTCCTGCTTCCGGAACTTCTCGCCTCTTTCTGCCACCTTGGCTACGACGTCGTGGAAATGGTTCTGGCTGATCAAGACGGCTGGGACAGATACGAGGCGGCTAAATGGCTCACCATGCGCCGATGGCTTGAAGCCAATCCCGGCGACGAGTTAGCCAAAGAGGTTCGAGCCAAACTGACCTCGGAACCCGAGCGCTACGCCGCTTACACCCGTGAATACCTGGGCTGGGGCGTGTTCGCGCTGATGCCGCGGTGATGGATAATTCCGGGGGACGTCTTACTTAATTATTCGGTACAGCTTTCAGGCAGCCAGAGGCTGGATGTTGGCGAGTTGCTGGGCGATGGCCTCCCTGGCGGCCTCCCGCACTGCATATTCATCCTGCAAGCCCATCCAGAACTGGACCGAGGTTCCAAATGCCTGGGCCAGACGAAGAGCGGTATCCGCCGTCACGGAACGCCTCCCCAGGACAATTTCATTGATGCGGCGCGGCGGCACGCCGATGGCGCGGGCCAATCCATTTTGGCTGATCTGCATCGGTTTGAGAAATTCCTCAAGCAGGATTTCGCCGGGATGTATGTTTTTTAGTTTTTTCATGTGATCGCACCTCGTCGCGTTGCTGTTCAATGATAATCCAAATTCCGGGAGACGCCTTACTTAATTATCAAATCAAAGTATTATGCCGCCGAAATTCGTCCTCTTTGCCCCCCCGCCTTCAGTAACGACCAAGCCGGTTTTATCGCCTGTATCTTGGAGCCCGCGATTTTTTTGCTTGTCCAAATCATGATAAAATATTACTATTTCATGAAAGAACTGTGCGCGTAACGCAACGGAGGAAGCCATGGCAAACCTGCAAGTAAAAGGGATTGATGACGGTCTGTACGAACAACTGAAAAGACTGGCAACGGCGGAAAACAGATCGGTGAGTCAGGAGATCATCTTTCTGGTCAAGGCGCATCTTTCTTCGCAGAAGACTTGCCGTGCCATGCCGTCTCCGGCCGAGGTGCTGCTGCAATTGTCCGGTTCATGGGAAGACTCCAGGCCAGCCGGTGAGATTGTCGCCGAAATCAAAAATGCCCGTAAAAACAGCCAGCGGCTTGCAGGGGGGCTGTAATGTTTCTTCTCGACACCGACACGGTGATCTATTCTCTGAAGGGGCAGGGCGGGGTGGCGGAGAACCTGCGCATTCATGTGCACGAGCCTCTGTATCTCAGCACCATCACCATGATGGAGCTGTACTATGGCGCTTACAAGTCGCAGAATGTCGATGCAAATCTGGCCAAGCTCAAGACCATTGAGAGCGCTTTCCCCCTTTTGCCGCCAGGCCCGGAAACGGTGGAAGCATTCGGAAAAATGAAGGCCACCCTGGAGGTTCAGGGCTTGCGGCTTGCCGACCTGGATCTGATAATCGCCGCTACCGCGCTTGCCCGTAACCTCACCCTGGTCTCAAACAATCAGAAGCATTTTCGCAGAATACCGGGATTGAAGCTGGTGAACTGGGCGTGACCCAAGGCCAATTTGCCTCCTGGGTGCTCAATCATTTTGCCTGTCGTCTTCCAGCGGGTATACAGGGCCTTGGGGACTCAAACTCACCGCCACGATTGCCCCCTGAGCTAAAAACACGTTGCGTCCATCCTTGGGTATGTTTATACTTTGTGTAAACTTTATACTGGAGGCAACACAATGGCCGAAGCGATACTCAATATCAAGCACTGGGGTAACAGTCTTGGCGTCCGTCTGCCCGCCGCCGTGGCACGCGAGGCGCATTTGTACGAGGATCAACAGGTGCGGGTAACGGTGGAGGAAGGCAAGGTCATTATTTCTCCGATCCAGGATGCCACCCTCACCCTCAAGCAACGGCTGGAGCGTTACAAGCCGGAACACCACGGCGGGGAGGTGATGCAGGGCACGGAAAAGCTTGGGGCCGAAAAATGGTAGCGGCAAAACGCGGGTGGGTGCCGGGCCGTCAGGAGATCATCTGGATCGACTGCAATCCCCAGGCTGGCCGCGAAATGCGCGACATCCATCCTTTTTTGGTTCTTTCTCCCCGGGAGTTCAATGACCGCACCTCCCTGGTTATCGGCCTGCCCATGACCACCGCGGAATATAACGCCGATAACCCCTTCGCGGTCGCCGTTGGCCCGGTCCCCAAAGCCGGCGTCAACAAAACCAGCTATGTGCTTTGCCATCAGCCAAAATCTTTCGACTGGCGCGCCCGTCAGGCCACTCCCCACCCCGCCGCCAAAGTGGCGGACGCCCGCTTCGCCGAAGTATGCGCGCTTCTGAATCAAATTCTCCAGTTGATCTGAAGTCCGTGATCTGTCGGGCGCATTATGGCATAGCAGACTTCTGGTCATTGGCCACTGAGTGAATTCCGAGGACATTACCTGTTCCCGCGCCAACCAGCCGCCTGCAATAGTATCGTCTCCCTTGCGATGGATTTTCCGCGCAGATTTGTTGCTTGACAACCTGGCTTTGGCACAGTATCTTTGTCCGTTTTCCGGCCCGGAGAGGGTGAGGTGTGTCTTTTTTCAGGAATTATCGCGGCTACCGGGCTTTCCCGCAGGCTGCTTGAGTGATTGATAGAAATGTTTGAGTCGCTTTCAGACCGATTACATGATGTTTTTAAACAGCTTCGCGGCCACGGCAGGCTGACCGAGGAAAACATCCAGGAGGCGCTGCGCGAAGTGCGCATGGCCCTGCTGGAGGCCGACGTCAATTTCAAGGTTGCCAAGGAGTTTGTCGCCACTGTCGCCGAAAAGGCGATCGGCCAGGAGGTTGTCGGTTCCCTGGCCCCTGGCCAGCAGGTGGTCAAGGTTGTTCACGACCAGTTGGTTGAGTTGTTGGGCGGACAGACCGCCACCCTCAATCTCAGTGGCCGTCAGCCCGTAGTTATTATGATGGTGGGTCTGCAGGGTTCCGGTAAGACCACCACCTCCGGCAAGCTGGCCAAGCTGCTGCAGGGCAAGGGGCGCAAGCCGTACCTGGTGCCTGCCGACGTCTACCGGCCTGCGGCCATTGACCAGTTGACCATTCTGGGCAAAAGCCTCGGAGTGGAGGTGCATCCTTCCAGCACCGATCAAGATCCGGTGGCTATTTGCCGCCAGGCTGTGCATGCCGCCCAGAGCGGTGGCTATGATACACTGATTATCGACACCGCCGGCCGGCTTCATGTGGATCAGGAGCTCATGGCTGAGCTGGCCCGGATCAAGGACGCGGTTGAGCCCGCCGAGATCCTGTTCGTGGCCGATGCCATGACCGGCCAGGACGCGGTGACGGTTGCTGAAAAATTTAATCTGGATCTTGCCATCAGCGGCGTGGTCCTGACCAAGATGGATGGCGATGCCCGCGGCGGCGCGGCCCTGTCCATCAAGAAGGTGACCCAGCGGCCCATCAAGTTTGTCGGCATGGGCGAAGGGCTCGACGCCCTGGAGCCGTTCCATCCGGACCGCGTTGCCTCCCGGATTTTGGGCATGGGCGATGTGCTCACCCTGATCGAAAAGGCCGAGGCCGTTGTTGATAAGGACAAGGCGGAAAAGCTCGCCAAGAAGCTCAAGAAAGAGGGGTTTTCCCTGGAGGATTTTCTTGAGCAGATCCAGCAGATCAAGAAGATGGGCAGCCTGGAGCAGATCATGGGCATGATTCCGGGAATGAGCCGGATCAAGCAGCTCAAGGACATGCCCAAGCCCGACGAAAAGGAATTGGTCAAGGTGGAGGCGGTCATCAACTCCATGACCATCAAGGAGCGCCGCAACCACGCCATCCTCAACGCGAACCGCAGGACGCGCATCGCCAAGGGGAGCGGCACCACGGTGCAGGACGTGAACAAGGTCATCAAGAGCTACACGGAAATGCTCAAGATGATGAAGCAGATGAGCGGCAAGCCCGGCGGACTGGGCGCCTTTGTCGGCGGGCCGAAGAAAAAGAAACGGCCCAAGGGGCTGTTCCGGTAGGTCCGTCTTTATATGAGAATACGCACAGGACGCCCATGGGTGGTCTGTCAAAAAAAGTTGAATAACCCACAGGAGGAAACATTACATGGCAGTACGGATTCGTTTGACCAGAATGGGCCGCAAGAAGAAACCTTTTTACCGCATTGTCGTAGCCAACGCCGAGGCGTGCCGCGACGGGCAGTTTCTTGAAGTGGTCGGCACCTACGACCCTTGCAAGCAGCCCGCCGAGGTTATTGTCAAGCAGGACCGGATTCAGGTCTGGCTCGACAAGGGCGCCCTGCCTTCCGATACGGTGAAGAGCTTGCTGGCCAAGACCGCCAAAGTGGCGGAATAAGAATCCATGAAGGATCTGGTCGCATTCATAGCCACTGCATTGGTGGATGATCCCGCTTCCGTCCAGGTTACCGAAACGGAAGGCGATGGCGCCGTTGTCCTTGAGTTGCGGGTAGCCAAGGAGGATCTTGGCAAGGTGATCGGAAAACAGGGGCGGACCGCCAGGGCCATCCGTTCGCTGCTTTCCGCCACCGCAGGCAAGGATAACCGCAAGGCTCGCCTCGAGATAGTGGAGTAGGATTTTTGGAAATCCTTGATGTCGGGGTTGCCCATGATGGGCAGATAGCGGTGGGCAAGGTTGTCAAGGCCCATGGCATCAAGGGTGAACTCAAGGTCTACCCTTTTTCCGGCAATCCCGATGATTTTCGCGGCTATACGCTGTTGACCCTGGTTGAAACGGGTCATGGCCTTACACGATCGTATGCGGTCGAGAAGAGCCGCCCCTTGGGGAATCTCGTACTCCTTGAGCTTGCCGGCCTTTCCGGCAGAAGCGCGGCCGAAGCGTTGCGCGGCTGGGAAGTGCGGATTGACCGGGAACTTCTGCCGAGCCGTGGGCCGGAGACCTTTTACTGGCATGAGCTGGTTGGGTTGCCGGTGATAAGCGACGGAGGGCGGGAGCTTGGCCGGATCACCTCGCTTCTGGCCACCCCTGCCCATGATATTCTGGTGATTACCGGAGGGGGAGCCGAGTATCTGATCCCGGCGATTGATGCCTGTGTTGCCGGGCTTGCGCCGGATGGCAACTCCCTGGTGGTCACGCCGCCTCCGGGCTTGCTGGAAATGAACGCGGGTGGGACGCCGGGCGATGCAAGCTGAAGCAGCCGTGGGCGAGACTATCCGATTTGACGTACTGACGATTTTTCCGGAGTTGCTGGATTCTCCGCTCAAGGAGGGGATAATCCGCAGGGCCCAGGAAGCCGGGCAGATAGGAGTTTTCTGCCACAATATCCGGGAGTATGCGCTGGACAAGCATGCCATGACCGATGACCGCCCCTTTGGTGGCGGGGAAGGCATGGTGATGAAGCCGGAACCTCTTGCCGCTGCGGTGCAGGCGGTGCAGGAGATGGCCCCGCAGCCGGGGAGGGTGATCCTCCTGAGCCCCCAGGGGCGGCCCTATTCGCAGAGTGTTGCCCAAGAGCTGGCCGGGCAGGCGCGGTTGCTTCTGGTGTGCGGGCGCTATGAAGGGGTGGATGAACGCTTTGCCGCCCGCTATGTGGACGAGGAAATCTCCATCGGCGACTATATCCTCACCGGTGGGGAATTGGCGGCCATGGTCCTCATCGATTCCATCACCAGGCTGAGGCCGGGGGTTTTGGGATGTGCCGATTCCGCGGACTATGACACCTTCAGCCGGGGCGGGCTCAAGTATCCGCAGTATACGCGGCCCAGGCTTTTTGAGGGCGTAGCAGCGCCGGAGGTGCTTTTTTCCGGGGATCACGGGGCAGTGGCCCAGTGGCGGCTCATTGCCGCGGTTGAGCGAACCTTGGCCAAACGGCCGGATCTTGTTGCCAGGATGCGTTTTAGCCCCGGCGAGTTAAAGATTTTACAGCGGCAGGGACTTCTTGCCAGGCTGCGGGAGAGCGGTTGGAAGAGCCGGCCGGAAAATTAGTCATTCAACACGATGGGCAATGTTTAGGAGCCGTTACGAAATAATTATGGCAGAGACCATTTCGTTACGGCTCCTTATGCCGATGACTGCTTTCCGATGTTGCGGCCAGTTGTGAACGACGGCCCGGAGCAACCCGTGCTGCGGCTCGATCTGGCCCTGGTCCATTATCCGGTCTGTAACAAGAACGGCGAGACCATCGGCTCGGCGGTGACCAATCTGGACCTGCATGATATTGCCAGGGCAGGCAGGACCTTTGGCATCGACACCCTGTACATTGTCACTCCTTTTGCGGACCAGCAGGCGCTGGTCAGGGATATTCTGGCGCACTGGCAGACAGGGCACGGGGCGACATATAACCCGAAACGCAAGGACGCCCTGGCTCTGGTGCGGGTTTGCACCGATCTGGCAGAGATGTACGAACTGGTGAAGGCGAAATGGCAGCAAAGACCAACAGTCCTTGCCACCAGCGCCAAGCCGCACGTCAACCAACTGGATTACGTGGAAGCGCGGCAGCGGATTTTTGCCGGGGAGCCGCATCTGATCTTGTTTGGCACCGGCTGGGGCATGACGCCGGAAGTTTTTGCCGATGTCGATGCGCTGCTGCCTCCCATTGTCGGATATGGCGAATATAATCATCTCTCTGTCCGGTCGGCTGCGGCCATCGTTCTGGACCGAGTGTTAGGTAAGCATTGAAAAAACAGTGTGGGCGTGTATAATGGCCCAGTGGAATCCGTTCTCATAAAGGGTTGAAAGAGGAAAAACTATGAACATCATTGAGCAGATGGAACAAGAGAATATGCGGCATGACATGCCGGACTTTCGTCCCGGCGATACCGTGAAAGTGCATATCCGGATCATCGAAGGCAACAAGGAAAGGACCCAGCTTTTTCAGGGGGTTGTTATCCGCCGCCGCAAAGGGGTCATGGGGGCCAGCGTCACCGTCCGCAAGATCTCCCATGGGATCGGCGTGGAGAAAACCTTCCCCTTGTGTTCTCCCAGGGTCGACAAGATCGAACTGGTGAGCGAGGGCCGAGTCCGTCGTTCGCGTCTGTACTACCTGCGCAACCTGCGCGGCAAGGCAGCGAGAATCAGGGAAAAAGGCATCAACTAGCCATTGCGCATTGCCCGGAGCAGGAAAGGCCATATGCGCCTGTGCTCCGGGATTTGTCTCGCTTCGCCATTGCTGGGCCACGGGTAACCGTGGCCCTTTTATTCGTGGTTCTTTCGGGTCATCACAAGGTGGTGCGTCTTGCCCAAGGCGATAACACTGTGGCCAGCTTCCCTGGCTGGCGACACCTTTGCCATTGAACGATCTCTGATCAGCCAGGGCTACGCCACCGTGGCCGGGACCGACGAAGCAGGACGCGGCCCGCTGGCCGGGCCGGTGGTGGCCGCCTGCGTCATTCTTCCGCCCCGCTGCGAGTATCAGCAATTTCAGGATTCAAAAAAATTGAGCGCCAAAACCCGCGAGGCGTTGGCGCATCGGCTTGTTGCCCTCGGGGCCGGAATCGGAGTGGGAATTGTTTCCGCGGAGGAGATCGACCGGCTCAATATACTGCAAGCCTCTTTGCTGGCCATGCGAAAGGCGGTGGAAACGCTTCCTTCCCTGCCTGACTTCCTGCTGGTTGACGGCAAATTCACCGTGCCCATGGCCGTGGCGCAACAGGCCTTGGTCAAAGGCGACTCGCGCAGCGCCTCCATCTCCGCCGCTTCCATTGTCGCCAAGGTGACCCGGGATGCGATCATGGAGCAGTTCCATCTTGAATACCCCCAGTATAACTTCGCCAGGCACAAGGGGTATCCCACTGCCGAGCATCGCCGGATTATCCGGGAAATCGGACCCTGTCCCATCCATCGCTTGAGCTTCAAGCCGGTGCGCGATTGTTCGGCAAGCTGAAGGCCGCGGGCCCGGCCTCCGTCGGGCAGCAAGGGGAATCGCTTGCCTGCCAATATCTTGCCCGGCTGGGCTATCGGATTCTTGTGAAGAATTATCGGACCAAGCTGGGGGAGATCGACATTGTAGCCGAGGATCAGGGAACCCTGGCGTTTGTCGAGGTGAAGACCCGGCGCGGCCATCAGTGCGGCCATCCCTTTGAGGCGGTGACTCCGGCCAAGTGGAGGCAGATTTCCAAGGCCGCCTTGCAGTATCTGGCCGAGACAGGCAGGGAGGCGCATCCGGCCCGTTTTGACGTGGTGGCCATTACCATTGCCGGCGAGGCTGAGCCGGTGTTTGAGCTGGTGAAAAACGCCTTTGATCTGAGCTATGGAGAATGACGGTGCAACCTGGAGCTGAGGCAAAATCCCTTCCCCTGGGCATTACCATGGGCTGTCCGGTGGGCATCGGGCCGGAGATTATCCTGCGCTTTTTTGCCCGGGGTGGTTCTGCCGGGTGGCCGGTGGTCATCGGCGATGGAGGGGTATTGCGCCGCTGCGGCGCCGCTCTTGGCATCGGGATCCCGGTGGTGGAATGGCAGCCTGGTGCGCCCCGCCTGCCCAAGGCGATCAATGTGCTTTCCCTGTCCGATCTCGGCGAAGGACTGTGCTGGGGAAACCCCACCCCTGAAACCGGCCGGGCCATGGGGCGTTATATCGAAGAAGCGGTGCGGCTTGTCCAGGGCGACCACCTGGCCGGGCTGGTGACCTGCCCCATCAGCAAGGGGGCGCTCAAGGCCGGTGGCTACCGGTTTCCCGGCCATACCGAGATGTTGGCCGAGCTTTGCCAGGCGCAGGACTATGCCATGATGATGGCGGGCGCCACGCTTAAGGTCACCCTGGTCTCCATCCATCAACCCCTGGCTGAGGTGCCCGGGGCCATTACCCGGGAGTCGGTGCTGCGGATGATCAGCATCACCGGCCGGGCGCTGCGGGATGATTTCGGCGTGGAGCACCCCCGGCTGGCTGTGGCGGGATTGAATCCCCACGCAGGCGAAGGCGGCATGTTCGGCGATGAGGAACAACGGGTTATCGTCCCGGCTGTGGCGGATGGCCGGCGGGATGGTTGGCTGGTCGAGGGGCCTTTTCCGCCGGACACGGTATTTCATAAGGCCGCGGCCGGGCAGTTTGACGCGGTGGTCTGCATGTACCATGATCAGGGTTTGATCCCCTTCAAGCTCCTGCATTTCAGCGACGGGGTGAATGTAACCCTGGGGTTGCCCATTGTCCGGACCTCGGTGGATCACGGCACGGCCTATGATATCGCGGGCCAGGGGGTGGCCGAGCCCACGAGCTTGGCCGCCGCGGTTGCCATGGCCGAGGTCATTGTTGCCAACAGAAAAAAGCTTGCAGATGTAAGCCATAAGCCATAAGCCATACGCTGCAATCTACAAGCTGACAACTGATAGCTGTTAAGGGTATTCAGGAATGAAACGAAAAGGCGTACTCATCGCTTTTGAAGGAATCGACGGGACCGGCAAGACCACCCAGATCGCGCTGCTGGCCGAGGCCTTGCGCCAACGCGGTTTGAGCGTGGTTGTTACCCGTGAGCCCACCGATGGGCAGTATGGCCGCAAAATCAGAGAGTTGTATAAAAATCGCAAGAGCGTCACCCCGGAAGAGGAACTGGCCCTGTTCCTCGATGACCGGCGCGAGCATGTGGCGCAGGTCATCGCTCCGGCTTTGGCCAAAGGCCAGGTGGTGCTCACCGACCGGTACTATTATTCCACCGCCGCCTATCAGGGCGCGGCCGGGCATGATCCGCAAAAAATCATCGCGGCAAATGAATTGTTTGCGCCGGTGCCGGATATGGTTATTATGCTTGAGGCGCCTGTGTCTCTTGGGGTGCATCGGGTGCAGAAGCTCCGCGGCGAGACCCTGAACGATTTTGAGCAGGAAGGGGCCTTGGCCCGGGTGGCTGATATCTTTGCCCGCCTCACCGGGGCCAATATCCGGCGCATTGATGGAACAGCGGACGCCCAAGCCGTTCATGCCCTGGTCATGGCAGTCGTTGTCGAGCTTTTTTGAACGGGAAGGGGATTGTTTCCCCGGCGGAAGAAACATCGGGAAAGAAAATCATGGCTTGGCTCAGGGTTCTGGGTCTACAGGGAGAAACCGTTATGCTGAAGCGTCTGTTGATTGCCGGTGGCTTGGCCCTTTGCTGCCTGTCGTGCGCCCCGGTCATTCAAGGGGTGCCTGGGCAGCCGCCCTTTGCCGCGGAACTCGAACCCTATGAAGAAGCGGTGGACAAGGGGTGCGCGTATTTTAATTTTCTGTGGGGCAAGTCGGCGGAGATTGAGGGGAATTATGAGGAGGCGATCTACGCTTACAAACAGGCCCTGGTGTGCGACCGCATGGCTGGCCATGTCATGCGCTCCCTCGCTTCGCTGCTTGTTAAAACCGGACAACGGGAGCAAGCGGTTGAATGGGTGAACAAGCTCATCGCCCTGAACCCCAAGGATTCGGAAACCCGGGCGCTTCTTGCCAATCTTTACAGCATCATGGAGCGGCATGGGGAGGCCATTGAAATATATCAGGCCATCCTGGTTGATGATCCGCAAAACTTCAATGTCCGTCTCTTGCTGGGCGGGCTGTATGCCAGGGTTGGTAATTACGGCAAGGCGCGGGAGGTTTTGGAAAAACTGACGGAGCTCAATCCGGATTCCTACGCCGGTTTTTATTATCTTGCCAAGCTCTATCAGGAGATGCGCCTTTTCGACGCAGCGTCCGCGGCTTTTGAGAAAGCCCTGGCTCTCAACTGGTCGCCGATGCTGGCCCATGAGGCGGCGGAATTGTATGTGCAGGAAAAGCGGTATTCCGAGGCCATTGCCCTCTACGGCCGGATTCTGGCAGAAGACCCGGCCGACGAGCGGGCCAGGAGTTTTTTGGCCAATGTGTATTTCCGGCAGGGCGAGGTGGGGAAGGCGTTGGCGGAAATGGAAAAAATGCGGGAAATCTCGGCCAATCCGGCCAAGATCGAGCTTGCCATCGCCCGGATTCTTCTTGATGCGGACAGGCGCCCCGAGGCCGTCACCCGGCTGAAGGCGCTTCTCAAGGAAGATCCCCAGTCAGACGCAGCCAGGGCCCTGTTGATTCTGGCCTATTACCAGCAGGGCGATCTTGCCGGAGCCAAGAAGCTTCTTCGCCAGGTACGCCCGCCCAGCCCGGCCTATGAAGAATCGGTTCTCATGCTGGCCAGGATTCTGCAGGAGGAAAAGGATTTCCCCGGGGCGGAAAAGGCGCTGCGGCAGGCCATGGACGACAAGCAGCACCGGCGGCTTAATTTTTATGTGGCCCTGGCAATGCTGTACGCGGGCGAAGAGAAGATTGACAAGGCCCATGGGGTGTTCACCAAGGCCTTTGCAGATTTTCCCGACAATGTGGAAGCGCATTACGAGTACGCCCTGTTTCTCCATAAGCTGGATGACACGGCCGGAGCCATGCGCGAGATGGAAGAGGTGCTGAAGCGCGAGCCGAAGCATGCCCGGGCCCTGAACTACGTGGGATATACCTGGGCTGAAGAGGGGAGGAATCTGCAAGAGGCCAAGGCGTATATCGAACAGGCCATTCTCCAGTTGCCCAGGGATGGCTTTGTCCGCGACAGTCTGGGGTGGGTCTATTATCAACTTGGGGATTTTCCGGCCGCGGTCCGGGAGCTTGAGTTGGCTGTGGCGCTCTCCCCCGAGGATCCGACCATCCACGAGCATCTTGGCGATGCCTATCTGAAAAACAACGACAGGCCAAAGGCTCGCCAGGCCTATGTGAAAGCCCTGGAACTCCACGAGGAGGAAAACAAGAAGGAGGTTGTTCGCCGCAAGCTGGAGTCCTTGTCTTCCGGGGATAATCATTCCGGCGGCTCGAAATGAATCGCGCCCTTCTTCGCGCCTTGTGGGGGGGGCTTGTTGTTCTTCTGCTCTTTGCCGGCGGCTGCGCCACCCTGCCGGCCACCCGGCCGCTGGGTGAGTTGCAGCAACAGGAAGCCGTGGCCCGGTTCCGCGAAGCCATGGCGCACCAGCAGGAGTGCTCCTGCTGCCTTGACGCCCAGGTGCGGCTTTCGTTGAAATCCCTGGTGCAGAATGGCACGATCTCCGGTTTTGTCCAAGCCAAGGCGCCCTCGTATTTGAAATTCACCGGCCTCAATCCCCTGGGGCAACCCATGATGTTCCTGGCCACGGACGGCACTTTTTTCCGGTATGTCGTGGTGCCGGAAGGAAAGGGGTATGAGGGGCTGGTCACCGCCGCCGCCTTTAAGAAATATGCTCCCCGGGGTTTTGATCCGGCTCACGGTTTTTTTTGGCTTGCAGGCAGACTGGCTCCTGAAACGCTGCGGATTTTTTCCGTGGCCCAAGATCCGGAAGGGCGCGGTCTGTGGCTGGAACTCGCCTACGCCAGCGAGGCTTCCGGGGGAGAGTCGCTCCGGCGGCATGTGCTTTTTGATCCGACGCAACAGGTGATCCTGCGGCATTTGGTTGCAGGGGCCGACGGCCGGATCATGGTTGATGTCTGGTATGACAACTATGCGCCGGCCTCCGAAGGCGGATCGGATAATTGTCGAATGCCGGGGCTGATCAGGATTCACGCCAACCATAACGGCGCGGTCATGGAGCTTGTTCTTGGAGATTGGCTGCCTGATGCGGTCTTCAGCGCGAACGATTTTCAGGTGGATCTGCCTGCCGGTTTTGCCCTGGTGCCTGTTGAGTAGCTCGTAACCGTCCCGCGCCACCGTATCCGCTTTGGCCCAGGCCAACACTGTAACGATCAATCGGCTCCGATCGGCCGGTTTTATTCAGGAAATTTCGATGAATAGCGAGATAGATACCCTGCTGCCGCAGGTGAGACAGCCCAGCAGATATGGCGGCAACGAGCTGCATGTGGTGAAAAAGGAGTGGGATTCCGTTGCCCTTCGCATGGTGCTGGCCTTCCCGGACCTCTACGAGCTGGGCATGTCCCACCAGGGGTTGCAGATCCTCTACCATATCGTCAACGCCCGGAAGGATCTGGTGGCCGAACGGGTCTATACCCCGGACCGCGATCTGGAGGAGCTGCTCCGCGCCCACCATCTCCCCCTGTTTTCCCTGGAGTCGCAGCACCCGGTGGCTGATTTCGATATCCTCGGCATCACTCTGCCCTACGAACTCTGCTATACCAATATCCTCACCATCCTCGAACTGGCCGGGCTGCCCTTCCGCAGCGCGGACCGCACCGCAGCGCATCCCCTGGTCATCGGCGGCGGGCCCTGCGCCTTCCATCCCGAGCCGGTGGCGGATTTCTTTGACGCCATTCTTCTCGGAGACGGCGAGGAAGCGGTGCTGGAAATATGCGAGGCGGTTCGCGCGGCCAAGGAAAGCGGGGAAGAGCGGCAGGCGGTGCTGGAGCGGCTCAGTCGCATCGAGGGGGTGTATGTCCCCTCCTTTTTTGAGCCGCGTTACGACGATGGCGGCAAGTTTCTCGGCATGCAAGTGCTTTCCGGCAACGGGTTGGTGCGGCGAAGGATTCTTGCCGACCTGGAAGGCGCCAGCATCGAACAGCCCCCCCTGGTGCCGCTTACCCGGATCGTCCACGACCGGCTGGGCTTGGAGATCGCCCGGGGTTGCACCCGGGGCTGCCGTTTTTGCCAGGCGGGCATGATCTACCGGCCGGTGCGGGAGCGCACCCCGGAGAAGATCTTTGCCATGGCCGAAAAAGGCATTGCCGAGGGCGGCTTCGAGGAGCTGGCCCTGCTTTCGCTTTCCACCGGCGATTATTCCTGCCTGAGCGAGCTGTTGGTCCGGTTGATGAACCGCTTTGCCAAGGAGCATGTCTCCGTGTCCCTGCCGTCCTTGCGGGTCGGCACCCTCACCCCGGCGATCATGGAGCAGATCAAGCGGGTGCGCAAGACCGGCTTTACCCTGGCCCCGGAGGCGGGTACCGACCGGTTGCGCAGGGTGATCAACAAGGGGATCACCGAGGAAGACCTGCTGGCCACGGCGGATGCCGCCTACGGCCTGGGCTGGAAACTGATCAAGCTCTACTTCATGTTCGGGTTGCCCACGGAAACCGAGGAGGACGTGGCCGCGATCCCGGCCCTGGCCCAGAAGGTGCTCAAGGCCGGAAAAGGCGGCAATTGTCGGGTGAACGTGAGCGCCGCCACCTTTGTGCCCAAGCCCCATACCGCGTTTGAGCGGGAGCCGCAGCTCTCCATGGAAGAAGGCTATGCGCGGATGGATGCCATCAAGAAACGGCTCTATGGCAAGAACTGCACCCTGAAGCGGCATGATCCGCGGATGAGTTATCTGGAAGGGGTTTTTTCCCGGGGCGACCGGTGTCTGAGCCGGTTGCTGGAGGAGGCCTGGCAGCGGGGCGCGCGCATGGATGCCTGGTCCGAGCATTTTGACCTGCATCGCTGGCAGGAGGCTGCCGTGGCCTGCGGACTGGAGCTGGACGGGTATCTGCGCCGGAGGGAAGCGGATGAGGTGCTGCCCTGGCAGCATCTCGGCATCGGGGTCCGGAGCGATTTTTTTGCCGAGGAATACGCTAAGGGATTGCGGGAAGAGTATACCCCGGACTGCCGGGTGCACGGTTGCCAGCAATGCGGGGTCTGCGACCTGAAAACCCTCAAGCCCATCGTGCATCATCGCAAGCAGGAGAAGGCCGGGATCGAGCCGGCACCACAAGAAACGCCGCGGCCGGAGGAGACCTCCGCGCCGCAATCCCTTCGCCCGCACTTCGTGTATAAGCTCACCTATTCCCGTTTGGGCAATGCCAGGCTGCTCAGCCACCTGGAACTGCTCCAGGTTTTTTTCCGGGCCTTCAGCCGGGCCAAGCTGCCGCTGAACTTTTCCCAGGGGTTCAATCCGACCCCCAAGGTTTCTTTTAGTCCGGCCCTGCCCCTGGGCACGGAAAGTTTGGCGGAATTTGTCCTGATCGATCTTTGGGAGCCGCTTGCGGACCTCGGCGGTTTTGTGCCCGCAATGAACAGGCAGCTTCCCGAGGGACTCGTCATCACGCAGGCGGTGCTGGCCGGCAAGGAACATGCGGGGACCATGGTCACCACCTATCATCTCCGTCTGCCCAAATTGCCTGTCCAGGCGGAACTGGATCGGGTTATGGCCCAGGAGAGTCTGCCGGTGGTAGTTGTCCGCAAGGGGATGGAAAAACAGCTCGATCTGCGGCCCCTGCTGCATAGTCTCCGGCTGACCCCCGAGGGCGAACTGGCGCTGTCTGTGTTCAGCGCACCCGGCCAGCCGGGCGGCAAGCCGCTTGAGATTGCGGCCAAGCTTTTCGGGTTGCCCGAAGAAGAGATCCGGAGGGCCAGGGTCTTGAAGGTGGCGAGTGAGCCATATCCGGTTAGTGAAAAATGACGAGAGCACAATAAAAAGGTGCTGGCTTCGTAGTGACGAAAAAACGTAACGCCAAGGCGCGGAGACGCAGGGATGCAGTGTCGCAAATAAACGGTCCGCCGTTAGCACACCGCTAAACCCTCGCGTCATTGCGCAGAGCGTTAAAATTTTTAATTTACCTGTCTGGTGAGAATCATGTCTACCGAACTGCTGATCAACGCCACACCCTACGAGATCCGGATTGCCTTGGTGGAACACGGCAATCTGGTGGAATTTTACCTGGAGCAGCCCCGGGAGAAGGGGCTGGTCGGTAACATCTACCGGGGGAGGGTTGTCCGGGTGCTCTCCGGCATGCAGGCGGCCTTTGTGGATATCGGCTTGGAGCGCACCGGTTTTCTTTACGTGGACGATGTCCATATCAGCACCGATGACTTTGAAAAGCGGCTGGCCAAAAGTGACCGGGCCGAAGACTGCGGTGGCGGCTGCTGCGGCAACGAGACCCCGGAGTCCCTCTGCCGGCGTACCCCCGGCCTGAACATCGGCGATCTACTCACCGAAGGGCAGGATATCCTGGTGCAGATCTGCAAGGAGCCCCTCGGCACCAAGGGCGCCAGGCTGACCTGCAATATCACCCTGCCGTGCCGGAATCTGGTCTTCATGCCCATGACCGATCACATCGGGATTTCGCGCAAGATCGAAGACGAAACCGTCCGCAAGCAGCTCCGGCAGGATATCGAAACCCTGCGTCCGGCCGGCACCGGCTTTATCGTGCGGACCGTGGCGGAGAACGCCACCAACGAGGATCTTGAGGCGGATATGGAGTTTCTCCTCCATACCTGGGGGGAGATTCAGGATATCGCGGCCAAGGCCGCGGTTCCCAGCCTGGTGTATGAGGATCTCGACATCACCCTGCGGGTGGTGCGCGATATCTTTTCCCCGGAGGTGGAGCGGGTTGTGGTCGATGATCTGAAGACCTTCAACCGGGTGCAGCATTTTGTCGAAACCTTTGCCCCGCGCTTGCAGGGCAGGGTGCAGCTCTCGGAAAGCCCGATCCCCCTGTTTGACAGCCATGGGGTCGAGATGGATATCAACCGGGCGCTCGATAAAAAGATCTGGCTGCGCTGCGGCGGCTACATCATCATCGAAACCACCGAGGCCCTCACGGTTATCGACGTGAACACCGGCCGGTATGTGGGCAAAAGCGGGCTTGAGGAAACCATTTTCAAGACCAACATGGAGGCGGTCAAGGAGATCGCCTATCAGCTCCGGCTGCGCAATATCGGCGGGATTATCATTGTCGATTTCATCGACATGGAAGAGGAGGCCCACCGGGAAGAGGTCTTTTCCGCCTTCAAGGAGGCGGCCAAAAAGGACAAGAGCCGGATCAACATCCTCCGGGTTTCCGAGTTCGGCCTGGTGCAGATGACCCGCAAGCGCAACCGGTAGGATTTGCGGCATATGATGTGCGAGCCCTGCCTCTATTGCCACGGCGATGGCATGCTGAAGTCGGGCCGAACCATCTGTTATGAGATCTTCCGCAAGGTGGAGCGCGAGGCCATAAAAGCCTTGGCCGACAATGTCGTCCTCAAGGTGCACCCGAGGGTGGCGGCCATGATGCTCAAGGAGGAGGCGGCGACCATCGACTACCTCCAGGGCTCCACGGGCAAACAGATCATCATTGAACCGGTGCGTGATGTGCATCTGGAAAAATACGAAATTCTCTGGGGCCGGGAATAACCGCCCGGATCAGGGATGCTGAAAGAGCGACGCAGGGACGGGTTTTGCTGGAAGAGGGGATATTCTTGCTTGACAATGTAGCCCTGTATGGTATTAAGATCGGTTTCACGCACCAGGCGAGATTGGCTTGTTCAGCCCCTCTTGTCCGGCGGTTTTCGCCAGCACGGGAAACCATCGAGGCGCGGGTCAAAAAAAGAAGTATTGTTCACCGAGTCGGCTGGCATCAGCCGTTTATCTCTTGAAGAGTTCAGTTGTTGGAGGAATTATGTACGCAATCATTCGTACCGGCGGTAAACAGTATCAGGTTGCACCTGGCGAGCGCGTCCGGGTTGAGAAACTTGCCGGCAATATTGGTGATACCATTGAGTTGTCCGATGTTCTCCTCATTGCCGACGGGGAAGAGGTCAAGATCGGCCAGCCCGTTCTTGTCGGGGCCAAGGTCATGGCTTGTATCGTCGAGCAGGACAAGGCCAAGAAGGTTCTGATCTTCAAAAAGAGACGCCGTAAGGCCTATCGCGTGAAAACTGGTCATCGCCAGCCTTTCACCTCCCTTGAGATCAAGGAAATTTCCGCCTAACAGGGCTGGAAACGGTTAGGGTCGTCGAAAAAACAACTGATGTGCGTGTACCACGCCATCAGGACTGAAACACACGAGGTGTTATTGTGGCACATAAGAAAGCGGGCGGTAGCTCAAAAAACGGTCGTGACAGTAATTCTCAACGGCGGGGTATCAAGAGGTTCGGCGGGCAGGTTGTCCGGGCCGGCAACATCCTGGTGCGCCAGGTCGGCACCGTGATCCACCCCGGGAAAAACGTTGGCTGTGGGCGTGATTACACCCTGTTTGCCATGATCGACGGCGTTGTGAAATACGAAGAATTTGGCCGCAACAGAAAAAGGGTCAGCATCTACCCGGTTGAAGCCAAGGCAGAGATAGCGGCGTAAGGAGTTGTCCGCAGCCGCGTTGTTGACGAGGCGGCGCATGGCGACAGCCGGAAAAGCAGTGCCTGTTTCGCAACAGCTCTTTCATAGTGTGTGCCTGCTGCTGCGTTGGCACTGTAACGTGTGCCGCAGCAGCCTCCGGCAGAAATCTTATACTGGCGGCGACGATGGCTTTTATCGATGAAGCAAAGTTCTTTGTCAAGGCCGGAGACGGCGGCAATGGATGTTTGAGTTTCCGACGGGAAAAGTTTGTTCCCAAAGGCGGCCCCGACGGGGGTGATGGCGGCGATGGGGGCTCGGTCATAATCGAGGCCTCACGCAAGCTTGCCTCTCTTCTTGATTTCCGTTTTAAATCCCACTTTCTTGCGCAGAATGGCACTCCCGGTCGCGGCAAGAGGATGTACGGCCGCAAGGGGGAGAGCTTTACCCTCTATGTGCCCCTCGGTTCCATCCTCAAGGATGTGGAAACCGGTGAGGTTCTCGCCGAACTGCTGCAAGAGGGCGACCGCTTTCTTGCCGCGAAAGGCGGCGAGGGCGGCAAGGGCAATGTCCATTTTGCCACGGCCCAGAACCGGGCGCCCCGCATTGCCACCAAGGGCCAAGAAGGCGAGGAGCGCTGGTTGCGCATCGAGCTGAAGCTGCTGGCGGATATCGGTCTGATCGGCCTGCCCAACGCCGGCAAATCCACGCTGCTTTCCAAGCTCTCCGCCGCCAACCCCAAGGTCGCACCCTATCCCTTCACCACCCTTGAGCCGCAGCTTGGCGTCATGAATCTTCCCGATTCCGGCGCTTACATCATTGCGGACATCCCCGGCTTGATCGAGGGGGCGCACACCGGGGCCGGGCTCGGCCACAAGTTTCTCCGGCACATCGAACGCACCCAGATACTCCTCCATGTCATTGACGCTTCATCCCCGGAGGAACAGCCTTTGCAGGAGTACCGCACCCTGGAAAACGAGCTGCGCGTCTACAATGATGAGTTGATGGACAGGCAGCGACTGGTGGTGCTCAACAAGATTGATCTGCTGGAAGACGAGCAACGGCTTGCTGCTTTGCAGGAGCTGTTTTTCAAAGCGGAGGGAGTCAGGCCGCTTGCCATTTCGGCGCTTACCGGGCAAGGGCTCGCGCAGTTGCAGGAAGCGTTGGGAGAGATGCTGACAGAAAGAGAGGCGTGATGACCACAGCGATGGAGCATGACGAAGACCTGGCGCTGCGACGGAGTTTTCTGGATCGGGCCAAAAGGGTAGTGATCAAGGTGGGCAGCGCCGTCCTTACCACTGGGGAAGGATTGAACCTGCCCGTGCTGGACGCTCTGGCCAAGGAGATCTGCGCCTTGCGGCAGAGCGGGCGGCAGGTGATTCTGGTCAGTTCCGGCGCGGTTGCCGCCGGTCGCCGCAAGATGGGCCTTGGCGATCGTGCCTTGACCCTGCGGGAAAAACAGGCTGCCGCCGCCATCGGCCAGAGCAGCCTGATGCGCTCCTACGAAAAGATCTTCGAGCAATTGGGCCAGAAGGTGGCCCAGGTTCTGCTTACCCACGATGCCCTGTCCCATCGGGACCGGTATCTCAATGTCCGCAACACCCTTTTTACCCTGCTGGATTGGGGCTTGGTCCCCATCATCAACGAAAACGACACCGTCTCCGTGGAAGAGCTGCGCTTTGGCGACAACGACGCCCTGGGCGCCATGGTCACCAACCTCACCGAGGCGGATATCTTTGTCTGCCTGACCGATGTTTCCGGCCTGTTCTCCGCCAACCCCCTCACCAACCCTGAAGCCCGGCCGGTATATACCGTGGCCAAGATCGACGCCGCGGTGCAGGGCATGGTGGGTACGGTGCACAGCGGCGTGGGCACCGGCGGCATGGGCAGCAAGGTCAAGGCCGCCAAGATGGTGGCGGCGCGGGGCGGTTGCTGTTTCATCGGCCCGGGCCGGGAGCCGGATACCATCTCCAGGCTTTTTGCCGGAGAGCTGGTCGGCACTTTTTTTCTGCCCCAGGCGGAAAAACTGGCGAGCCGCAAGCACTGGATTGCCTATACCCTGCGGCCGCAAGGGTCTCTGGTTCTTGATGGTGGGGCGTGCAAGGCCGTGCTGCAAGGGGGGAAAAGCCTGCTTCCTTCGGGCATCCTTGAAGTGAGGGGCAAGTTCGGCATCGGTGCGCCGGTGCATTGTGTCAACGAACAGGGCGAGCCTCTGGCCGCCGGGCTGGTCAACTACGCGTCCACTGATATCGACCGGATCAAGGGCGTGAAGACCAACCAGATCGAACAGATGCTGGAGCGGCCCAAGGACAGCGACGAGGTTATCCATAGGGATAATTTGGTGATATTATGAGCCTTTTGCAAAAAGAGAAAAACCCCCTTCGACAGGCTCAGGGCGAACGGTAGCCATCTTGAAATCATTATAGTTTCTTTCCGTTCATGCTGAGCCTGTCGAAGCACAACAAAGCATTTTGCAAGAGTCTCATTATAGTTATGGTTCTAAAGGAGCACAAGATATGTCCATCCAGGAAACTATCAGGCAGATGGCAGTGGCGGCCAAAAAGGCCTCCCGCAACATGGCCAATCTTTCCACCACCGCCAAGAACAACGCCCTGCTGAAGATGGCCGAGGCGCTTCTTGTCCAGAAAACCTATATCCAGCAGGAGAATGAAAAGGATCTGGTCGCGGGTCGCGCCAAGGGGCTGTCCGCTGCCATGCTCGACCGGCTGGCTCTCACCGACAAGGTGATCGACAGCATGGTCGGGGGCTTGCGCGAGGTTGCGGCCCTGCCCGATCCGGTGGGCGAGGTGAGCGAGATGGCCAAACAGCCCTCCGGCATTACTGTGGGTCGGATGCGCATCCCCCTGGGGGTTATCGGCATGATCTACGAGTCGCGGCCCAATGTGACCGTGGACGCGGCGGCGCTCTGTCTCAAGGCGGGCAACGCCATCCTCTTGCGGGGCGGCTCCGAGGCCATCCATTCCAATCTGGCCCTGGCCAAGGTGCTGCAGGAGGCTCTGGCCGCGGAGAAGATCGAGGCTGCGGCCGTGCAGGTGATTCCGGTCACCGACCGCGAGGCGGTTACGGCCATGCTCACTCTTGATGAACAGATCGACCTGATCATCCCGCGCGGCGGCGAGAGCTTGATCCGTTTTGTGGCGGAGAACTCCCGCATTCCGGTGCTCAAGCATTACAAGGGCGTCTGCCATGTTTTTGTCGATGCCAGCGCGGATCTGGACATGGCGGTGAACATTGTCATGAACGGCAAGGTGCAGCGGCCCGGGGTGTGCAACGCCCTGGAGGCCTTGCTGGTCCATAAGGATGTCGCCGTCGCCTTTTTGCCCAAGGTCTGGGGCGCATTGCAGAAGGCTGGGGTCGAACTGCGGGGCTGCCCGCGGGCCAAGGCGATCCTGCCCGAGATCACCGCGGCCCTGCCCACGGATTACGGCATGGAATTTCTCGACCTGATCCTGGCCGTGCGGGTGGTTGATGATCTGGATGCGGCCATGGACCATATTGTCCAGTACGGCTCCCAGCATACCGAGGTGATTGTCACCAACAGCTATGCCAACGGCCAGCGCTTCCTCCGCGAGGTGGACGCCTCGGCGGTGATGATCAACGCCTCCACCCGGTTCACCGACGGCGGCCAGTTCGGCCTGGGCGCAGAGATCGGCATCAGCACCACCAAGCTGCACGCCTACGGTCCCATGGGTCTGAAAGAGCTGACCACCAGGAAGTTCATCGTTTACGGCGAAGGGCAGGTCCGCGCTTAAGCAGGACTCCGGAGAGAGCAGGGTGGAACTTCCCCATAACCTCGGCCGGCGGGTCGGCATCCTGGGCGGCACCTTTGACCCGGTGCACAATGGCCATCTCGCCGTTGCCGAGGCTGTCCGCAAGGCGCTGGATCTTTCGAGCATCCTTTTTGTTCCCGCCTTTTTGCCGCCGCACAAACCGACTTACACCATCTCCGCCTTTGCGCACCGGGCTGCGATGTTGGAGCTGGCCCTTGCCGGGGAAGCCGGTTTTTTTGTCTCCAGGCTGGAGGCTCAACGTGTGGGGCCTTCTTTCAGCATCGATACCCTGAAGGCCTTGCGTCTTTGGCTGGGGTCTGGGATCGAGTTGTTTTTCATCACCGGCATGGATGCCTTTGTCGAGATCCATACCTGGAAGGCCCACCGGGAGCTGCTGGATTACGCCTCCTTCGTGGTGATTGGCAGGCCTGATCATTGCCAACAGTCGTGCGGACAGACCGTGGCAACACATTTCCCCGGCTATACTTTTGCGGAAAATCAAGGGTGCTGGCAGGGAGAGCCCGGAAGGGGCGCCATTTATCCGGTGGCCATGGCGCCGGTGAAGGTTTCTTCCACCGAGATCCGGGAGGCAATCCGGCAGGGCAGATCTGTCCGGGCTCTTGTTCCCGCATCAGTGGCGGACTACATTGGCTCCCAGGGTCTCTATCGGTGAGGCAGTTTCTTCATGCCGCAGCCTGCGCGGGAATTGCCTTGTCCTCCGTCGGCATGGCCGTGGTCAGGGTGGTCAGGTAGCGGGCGCCCTTTTCAATCTGGTCGGCAATGCGCCGGACATCGCTCATCAGGTCGATGAGCGAGACCATCAGCCCCACCGGCAGCAGGTTCTTGGTTCCAGCCTTGAGCAGGCTTGATTTGAGATGCCGGTACATCTCCTCGGTTTCCTTGAACAGGGCGGCGCATTCCTCCGGCGCATACTCTTCCCTTGCCACATCGGTCAAATCCAGCAGTTTCACCACATGCTGTTTGTACAAGCCTATTTCCTGGGCCAGGGCGGTATTCGCCAGCAGGCGGCTCTGCTGCTGCATCTGGGCGATCCGCAGGGACACATCCGCAACCTCGCGGTAGTAGCTGGTGACGCGCAGGGCATTGGGCAGCACATGGTCAAGCTCTTCCGGCAGGTTGCCCCTCCGGATCAGATTGATGAAGTTGCCCACCTCGATCTCCAGCTTGAGCAAAGTGCGGCGGTCGGTATCGAGCTGGAGGCTTGGCCCTGCCTCGCTGCTTATGGCGCCCTTGGCCATGCGGCGGGCAATGTTGCCGATCCGTTCAATTTCCTTGGCAAGGGCATGGAAGGCCAGCAACGGAGTGGCGGCGATATTTGTATCCAGAAACAGGGGCTGAGCCTCGTCCTCTTCATGGGAACGGAACCAGCCCGTGAGGCGGGTTACCATGAATTGCGTGAATGGCAACATCAGGCCGACTCCCAGGATGTTGAAGACGGTATGGAACAGGGCGAGCAGCATCGTTGCGTTGGTTTGCGCATGCAGGATCTGCGGGAAAACGGTCAGGGCGTGAAGGAGAAAAGGGAGCAGCAGGAGGGCCACCGCGCCGGTTACCAGATTGAAAATGACGTGGGCCGTGGCAACCCGTTTGGCGTTGGGGGTGGCGCCCAGCGCGGCCAGGGCGGCGGTCGAGGTGGAACCGATATTAGCCCCGATGACCAGGGAGGCTCCGCTGTCAAAAGGGATAACGCCTCCGGCGGTGGCGGTGAGGGTTATGGCAATGGCCGCACTGGATGATTGCATCGCCACGGTCAGCAGAACGCCGATGACCAGGAAGGTGAAATAACTTCCCACCCCGCCGTCCAAGAGAGTGAGCGGCAGGTTGATCCCTGTTTCGGCAAAGGTCGCCCGGAGCAGATCGATCCCTAGAAAAAAAACGCCGAAACCGGCAAACGTCTCGCCGAGGGCGCCGGAGCGGCCGTTGCCCTTGGTGAGGCGCAGGAACATGCCTAGCCCGATGAGGGGCAGGGCAAAGATTTTGATGTCGAATTTGAAGCCGACTAGGCTCACCAGCCAGCCGGTCATGGTGGTGCCGATATTGCTTCCATATATAACGGTGACGGCTTGCAGGAGGTCCATGAGGCCGGCGTTGACAAAACCGATGGTGGCCACGGTCACCGCGCTGGAGGATTGCACCAGGGAGGTGATGAAGACGCCGGAAAGGATCCCCCTGAACGGAGTGGCGGTGGAACGCTCCAGAATGGTGCGCAGGGTCTTGCCCGCGGCAATCTTGAGGCCGTCGGTCATGAGCTGCATGCCGAGCAGGAAGAGGCCGATGCCCCCGATACAATTGCCAAGGATGGAGAGGGTCATGCCATGGGCTCCTTTTTCGTTGGCTCTTAATGCAACCAGCCGTTTTCTGCCTTCTCCGGCAGACGCCTTGAAACAGGTTGTTCCAAGGCCCGGAACAGGCTGCCTGAGAGCTTGTCCTTATAATACCCGGTGCCTGGTGGGTCGGCAACTGCTTGAGGATATTGAAAATATCTACAGTATATGAGATGGGGTGAGCGTTCGAAAGTTTTTTAATTGGAGGCGGGCCGACCATTCTGTATGATACAGACAGGCATCCCCGTTTGTCGTTGCGCTGCGCGGCCATGACAGACATGAAAAAAGAGAGGGCGACAAAACCATGCACAACCAGCGAAGCAGCGGCGTCCTTTTGCATCTTACCTCCCTGCCGGGGCCTTTCGGGATCGGCACCCTTGGCAAATCCGCCTACGAATTCATCGATTACCTGAAGGCCGCCGGGCAGGTCCATTGGCAGATATTGCCCTCCGGCCCGGTGAGTTCCAGTTCCGGCAATTCGCCCTACATGAGCCTCTCGGCCTTTGCCGGCAATCCGCTGCTCATCGATCCCGCACAGCTTGTGGGGGCAGGTCTTCTCCGGCGTGAGCAGGTGGAAATCCCCAGCGAATTTTCCGAATATCTGGTCGATTTTGATGCTGTTCGCGCCTTTAACGAGAAAATCCTGGAGCACGCTTTTCTGGAATTTCGTCTGACCGGGGATTCGGCCGCTTTCGCGGAGTTTCGCCGCACAACCGCCTGGCTTGAGGACTATGCCCTGTTTATGGCCCTGCGGGAAGAGTTTCAGTTGCGTCCCTGGTTCCTCTGGTCGCCGGATATTGCTTTTCGCAAGCCGGAAGCCATTGCCCGGTGGCGGGAAACCCTGGCCGAGCGGATCTTTTTTCATCAGTTTGTGCAGTTCTGCTTTTTTTCCCAATGGCAGATCTTGTGGGATTACGCCCACTGCCACGGCATCCGGATCATCGGCGATATCCCCATCTATGTGGCTTTGGACAGCGCCGATGTCTGGGCGCATCAGGATTGCTTTCTCCTGGATCGCGAAACCGGGCGCCCGACCCACGTGGCGGGCGTGCCTCCGGATTATTTCAGCGAGACCGGGCAGCGCTGGGGAAACCCTCTTTTCAAGTGGTGGGATGACAAGGGGAAGATGAACCAGGCCTTGCTTGCCTGGTGGGGACAGCGGTTTCGACACATCTGCCGGACGGTGGATGTGGTCCGCATCGATCATTTCCGCGGCTTTGAGGCATACTGGCAGATCCCGGCTTCGGAGGAGACCGCGGTTAATGGGGAATGGGTCACCGGGCCTGGCCTGGCATTTTTTTCCGAGATGAAACGCCATCTCGGCGCGTTGCCGATCATCGCCGAGGATCTCGGGGTTATCACCCCGGAGGTGGAGCTGCTCCGCGACACCTTGGGTTTTCCAGGGATGAAGGTGTTGCAGTTTGCCTTTGATTCCGACGAGCACAACGCCTATCTGCCCCATAACTACACCACGGTAAACTGCGTGGTCTATACCGGCACCCACGACAACGATACAACCCTGGGCTGGTACTTCAGCGATACGGTAATGCAAGCCAGCAAGGCCAAGGCCTTGCGCTATACCCACAGCCAGGCGGGCAGCCCCATCCACTGGGATTTTATCCGCCTGGCCTATGGTTCGGTTGCCGAGCTGGTCATCGTGCCTCTTCAGGATGTTCTCGGTTTTGGCAGCGATTGCCGGATGAACATGCCCGGCACCTCCGAGGGCAACTGGCGCTGGCGGTGTGCCGCCAGATTTTTGAATGATGAAACGGCAAGGGCGCTGCGGGATGAGGTTGTGTTTTATAACCGGCTGCCTGCCCATCCTGTTGAATCTTGCCAGAGGGAGCAATGAGATGAAGGTTTTGGCTGTGATCGGGAGTCCGCGGAAAAATGGCAATACCGAAACCCTGCTTGGCGCTGTTCTTAAAGGGGTTGAGGCGGCAGGGGGCGAGATCGAAGTGGTCCGCCTGTGTGCGCTGCGTATTCAACCGTGTATCGGTTGCGGCGGCTGCGACAAGACCGGACAATGCGTGCTGGAAGACGACATGCAGGAGCTGTATCCAAAGATTCTCGCCTCCCAACGGCTGATCCTTGCCTCCCCCATCTATTTTTACGGAATCACCGCCCAGGCCAAGGGATTTGTCGATCGCTGCCAGGCCCTGTGGAGCAGGAAGCGTCTCCTGAGCGAAAAGGGAGAGTGGCGCAAGGACCCAACCCGCAAGGGTTTTCTGGTGGCGGTGTCCGCCACCCACGGGGAAAGGGTTTTCGAGGGCGCGATTCTTACGGCCAAATATGGATTCGACGCCATGGGCATGGGCTATGGCGGGGAGTTTCTGGTCAAGGGCATGGATGGCCGTGGGGACATGGCACAGGATGCGGCCACCCTGACCCGGGCGGAAGAGGCGGGCAGAAAATTTATGGATTGAAACAGGATGGTTGCGAGTTTTTCCCCCTTTCGGAAGAGCGGGGGAGAGGAATAAAAGATTGACAAATCCCCTCCCATCATTTAGATAATGGCGCACAGCATGGCCCCTTCGTCTAGCGGTCTAGGACGCTGGCCTCTCACGCCGGTAACACGGGTTCGAGTCCCGTAGGGGTCACCAAGTGAGAAATCAAAGGAGTTCCGTCAATTGACGGAACTCCTTTTTTTGTTTGAGGGGATGACAGTCATCACGGGATGGCGGATGATTTTTTCCAGGGAAACGACCTGACCGTTGTTTTGTAACGCTGCAAAAAGGCGGTCCAATTCTTTTTGCCAGATGGAACTCAAGGCCTTCCCCTGCGGCGGGAGGTCGTGGAGCATGATGATGTCCCCTGGCCGCAGCCGCGTAAGGATTTTTTCGGCCAGATTGTCGATGTTGCGGTTGCCGCCGTCCATGGCCCGGCAACTGTAATTGACAGCCAGGAGGTTTTCTTGGGCCAAGACCTGTTTCAGCCGGGGGTTGGTGATCCCTGCCGGGGGACGGAAGACACAAGGGGTTATCCCTGATTTTTGCAGGATTTCCTGCGTAGCATGAATATCTTTTTGCAGGGTCTTGGGTCTCCGCAACATGAGCAGGGAATCATGCCGCAGGGAGTGATTGCCGATGGTGTGGCCTTGGGCCAGGATCGCCGCGATCAGCTCCGGATGTTTTTCTGCCTGTCGGCCCACCACAAAAAAGGTGGCTTGCAGGGTATGGCGGGCAAGAAGATCGAGCAGGATGGGGGTGGATGCCGGCCAGGGGCCGTCATCAAAGGTCAGGGCAACCTGCTTGGTTTCCGGGCTGCCCCGGCTGATTACCGGCAGAAAAAAGCCGTACCCGGCAAGAAAGGGGGTGGCAAGACAGGCGAGAAGAAAAAGCGCCAGGGGCAGGACAGCCAGGGTAGGGCTGAACAGGGAGATGAGAAAGGCAAGCAGCAGGGCCGCAGCTCCGCTTATTTCGGCCGCAGACGGCTTAGAGGGGCTGCGCGGCATGGGCTGCTCCTTTTTTTGCCTGGCCGACCAGCCAGGCCAGTTCCGGATTGGCGGTGATCTCCTGCACGAGCACCGTAAAACCGGCCTCGGCAAGAAGCCCGGCCAGTTTTTCCGGGGAGCGGTACCAGGCCTCATGGCCCGAGAGCCGGATGCGCGATTCTTCCAGCCGCCAGGACCATGACGGCTTGCCGGCTGGACGGATCGTGCATCTTGCCACCAGGAGCCCCCCATCGGTCAGCAGTTGAAAGCTCCGGCGGAAAAGCTCCACGGCTGTCACCTCGTCCACATAATGGAGCATGTCCAGCAGCAAGACCACGTCCGCCGGAGCACCCGGCAAGGGCGGCATCTCCGGCGCCCATCCTTGAGTGACCGTGCCCCGCTCGCCCAGGGCAATGGCGGCGATCCGCACCCGTTCCGGATCAGGCTCGATTGCGGCAATCCTGGCATCTTTGAAGCTTTCCAGGCACCAGCAGGCAGGAACTCCGTATCCGCAGCCGATATCGACAATGGTCTTGATCTCCTTCTTGGTGGCCAGCATCCTCGGCAGGTCATGAAACAGGGGATCAAGACGCAGCTTGCAGCGCGCGAACATCCGGGGATAGGCCTCCACCGTGCGGAACCGGCGGCGGAGGCATTGGGGGAGATCCTTGGCCAGGCAGGGTTCTTTCCCCGATTTTTCGGCAAAGTAGCGAGTCAGCAACGGGGGCAGCAGGAGAAAACTGCCGAGCAGGGAGTAGCCGATGCCCAGCAGCGAGGCGATGCCGATGCTTTGCAACAGGCTGTGTTCGGCGAAACAGAGCACCCCGAAGCCGATCATGGTGGAGGCGGCGGAGAGAAAGATACTGCTGCGCACCCTGGCATAGGAGGGATGGGAGATATCCCGGTACCGCTGGTGGGCCCGGACGCAGAAAATGGCATAATCGATGCCCATGCCGAGGATGGCGATGGATAAAAGCATGAGGGCGGGGATATCCAGGGGCCGGCCGAGAAGGTTCATGGTTCCCAGGGTGCAGATATAGGCAAAACCCGAGGGCAGCAGGGTCAGCGCCGTCAAGGGCAGGCTGAGGGAGACCAGAAAGAGGAGGGCGGCCACACTGAGGGCGATGATCACCAGCATGGAGGTGAAGGTGGAGAAGAGCAGATCGGCCAACCGCTTGGTAAAAAAGGCGGAGTCAAAGATCTTGCTCTCCTTGCCGTAACGGGCCAGAAAGGCGGGGCCATCGTAGTTTTTCCCCGGCGCGACCGTGATAAACTGGATCAGGCCGGACTCCCGGGTGTTCTCGGAAATCCCCAGCAGCCCATAGAAATCATGGGGAATCTCCTGGGCCTGGGCCTGGGGCTGCAAGGCAAGCTCAGGCGCCAGCAGCGAGAGAAAGGGGGCAAAGGCATCGGGGGTGAACCCAAGTTCCTCCCCCGCACCGGCCAGCGCGGTTTTCACCTGCTCCACCCTGCGGCTGTCCCAAAATTCCTGCCAGGCGGCCACATTTTGGGCGCCCCGTTCCTGGCCCGGGAAGAGCATCGACGGGACAAAAGCCGCACTTAAGATATCCTGCTGCACATCCTTTTCGATCCGGGCCAGGGCAAGATCGTTGCCCTGCTGGATCTCGGCAATTGTCTCCTCTTTGTGCATCACAAAGATCCGGTCCCCGATCTTCCCCCAGACCTCGGTGAACAGGGCATCGGCCGCCTCCGTGGCCCGGCTGACCGTGTTCATGCTGTTCAGGCTGATATGCACCTGCGGGCGGGCGAAAAAAATCAGCGTTGCGGCCAGCAGCACCGCGCCCATGGCCCCCCTCCAGCCGGTGGTATAGAGGAGATTGACAAATCTTTGTAAAGGGAGGGTATGCTTTTTGCCGGCAGGCATGACCGGGAAGATTTTCGGAAAGATGGTGTGGACAAAGAGAAAGGAAAAAAGGACGCCCATGGCGGAGAAAAGTCCCAGTTCGGTAAAAATCGGAAAGCCGCTGCCGCAGAGAACCAGAAAGGCGGCAATGGTGGTGACCATGGCCATGATTCCCACCACCCCCACTTCATGCGCGGCCTCTTTGCCCGAGGATTCATGGGGCCGGTCCAGAAACAGCAGATAGGCGATGCCGTAATCCACGGTAATGGAAATGAGCGCCCCGCCAAAGCCGAGCACCATGATCGAGATGGAGGAATTAAACAGAGAATAGACCAGAAGGGCCGCGGCGGTGCCGGCAAAGGACGGCAGCAGGGACATGAGCCCGAGCAGGGGCCGGGAAAAAGAGAGAAAGAGCAGCAGGGCGATGCCCGCGGTTGAAAGGAGCAGGGCAAACTGTACATCGTGGCGGATCATCCGTTCATTATCCAGGGCCGCCCGATAGGCCCCCACCGGGGTCAGGCTGACCTGCACCCCTTTGGCGGCAAAGTGTTGGACAAGCTCCGGCGCGGTGCGTTCAAAAAAATCAGCAATGGCCAGGGCGGAGGCGGTGTTGCTGCCTGCGGCCAGCGGCCTGGCCGTGACCAAGAGATGGCGGCCATCGCCGGAAAGCAGGTGCCCCTTGTAAAATTGCGCATTCAAGGAGGGGGCCAGCAGCGCCATCTTCGCCAGGATCAGATCCTTCAGGCCCAGAGGGTCCAGGCCGATGAACTCCGCCTGGCCGACCCCTTCCAGGCTGCCCAGATCCTCATGGAGCTTGCGCAGCCGTTCCTTGATCCGCTCGGGTTCCAACTGGGGGGCAATGGCTGCAAGCTCCTCGCGGGAAAAGAGCAGCGGCAGGTTCCGGGCCGCATGCATGGCAAGGCGCGGGATCAGCTCACCCATGGCATTGGTGCCGACCTGGGCAAAGAGTCCGCTTTCCTGCATCTTTTGTTCAAGAAAGACCCCGCCTTCCACCAGGGTCTCCTGATCATCAGCGTTGATGGCAAGATCCACCGCGATCTGGTCGTGGATGGGATGGTGGTTGAAGATTTCCAGGGCATCGGCGATAACCCGTTCGCCGGCCGGCAGGGAACGTGCCAGGTCCGTGTCCAGTGCAAGGCGCGTTTTGCCGACCACGGCGCAGCCGATGATCAGGAGAACAACAAGGAAGAGCAGGCGGTAATTGATCATTTGTTTACCACAGCGTCCAGGCCAACGCACCCAGACCGAGAAAGGCAGCCAGGGGCAGGGCGAGAAAAAGCGGTTTATGGTTCTGATATCTCTCGTTCATCTTCTGGATAAACGGGAGTCCTCCCAACATCCGGCGGATTCTGTCGATGGCCACGGTTTGGTTGTCGCTTTCGGAAAGCCCCTGAAAAGCGCACATGGGGTAGGGGGCAAAAAAATCGCCACCGGTTTTCCGCAGCAGGCCGTCATAGGGGATCCCGCGCCACTGCTCTTGGACGATGCGCCGGGCAAAGGGGGCGTTGAGGGCATAGGCGTGGGACAGGCAGCGGTATTGGATGCGGACCAGGGATTTCACCCCGGTTTTGCGGCTGCCGCTGGTGATGCCGCCGAGAAACAGGCCGTCCCAGCGCGCAAGGCTCTCCAGGTGCAGGCAGGCCTCGGCAAGGGTGCGGGGGGCAAAGTCGCGGAAGAAGACATCGTCTTCAAAGATCAGGATATGGTGCGCTCCGGCTGCAAGCCCTTTATTGAGGCAGAGCAGGTGGGATTCAAAGATGCCTTGTTCCCTGTTTTCAGGGTGCCTGGCGACCAGGACAAACTCCACGCGATCCCCCAATCCCACCGCTGCGAACTGCTTTTGCACCTGTTGTTGCCGGTCGATACGATCGGCAACGGAAATACAGTAGATTGCCTCAAAAAATTTCCAGGGGTCGGGCTGGTTCATGTCTGCCATTGTCTATTTTGATTCCATCGAATTTCAGCCAGTATTCCGGCGACGGTGGTCCTGTTCATTTCTTTGCTTGCCCAAAGAAACGAACCAAAGAAAGGGCACCCCGCCACTTGTCCCGCCGCAGGCGGGATGCCCGGAGTTTATGCCCCGCATGGGGTACTCCTCGATGCTGCCGGGGCTTTGCAAACTCGCGGAGTTTATGCCCCTTACGGGGTACTCAAACAGTGCAAAGCCCTTTTTCGGCAGCCTCTGCGGTGCTCGGCTGCGTGACCATGGGGAAACTACAGGAGCGGCTTGCGCCACTCCAACGCATTGGATTATCGTTTCAGATGCTAAGCAGATTTTTGGTTGATAAGAAAGCCAAAAATTGTTGAAATCGCAAAAAAAAACCGCGATTACAACGGTTGCCGCAGGGTAATTTTTTGAGTTATCGTTACGGACCTTTGTGTTTTGGGGTTATTGCGAGTCCGTCAATAATTGATTACCTTAGCAAAAATACGTCCCGGCAGCACGTTTCCCCCTTTCCCCTCGCGAGACAAGCCAGGTGATCAGAAAGAGTATCCATAAAATCGCGGCCACTGCTTTTGTTCGTTCCGCCATGGCGGAGCAGGCCGATCTGTCCGCCTTCAAGGAAAAGCCGAGCCTCAAGATCATTCTCGGGCTCCTGGCTATTATGGTCAGCTATATCATCGGCTGGCCAGCGGTTGCCGCCCTCGGCTTCCTGGCCATCCATCTGCATGAGCCCTTGGTTGTCATCGTGGGCGGGCCCCTGACCTACGGCCTGTCGCATCTGGTGTTTCTGCTCGGCATGTATCTGTGCGGCGCTGTGTATTCCCTGATCTTTCTTCGTTGGCTCACCAGGGTTTCCATGGAGAAATTGCTTGCCTGGGCGGAAAGATAACAGGGCGCCACATCTTGCCGCAACCTGCAGCACCCTGTGACCGCTTGTCCGGTGGTTATTTGACCTTGCGCAATCCCTCCCGTCCCGCAGCCATTCCGGCGGCCGCACTCTTTGCCTCCCCCTTTAGCAAAGGGGGATTGAGGGGGATTTAAAAACGGCCAAATCGCCTACCCCCGTCCTAAAATCCCCCCTAGCCCCCCTTTGTCAAAGGGGGGAATAAAAATGTACTCCGTTCGTAACCAACCCACTGAAACACGACTGGCGCAAAGGTTAAACCTTTGCGAGTCCTCCGGTTCCGTGTTCATTTTCCCCCGTCCCGCAGCCACTCCGGCGGTTTGATCGTTCCCCCGCTCACATCGCGCATCCGTATTCCGGTGACGCTCTCAAATATCTGTCCCTGGTCGTCAAAAATTTGCAGGTCAAAGAGCAGTTCATCATTGGTTTGGGAGAGCAGTTGCACCCTGGTGCGATAGTTGCCCCCGGGCAGGGTGGGGCGGTTGATGATCCGTCGGTCAAAGCCCACGGGAAAGGGGACAAAGTCGGCGGCGCGCTGGCCCAGAACACAGGCGGCGTGGAAGGCGCCGTCCAGGGGAAAGGGGGAGCCGACGAGGTCGCGGACCCTGTCCGGGGCGTGGGAAAAATTCGGCGCCTTCAGCCTGCCCCAGGCGATCTGGCCGCAGAGTTGCACGGTCTCCTGCAGGGTATGATAGCTTGGGCCAAAGGGCACCAGCTCCCGGTACACCTGTTCCGCCGGAATCGTCATTTCCGGGTCTGCCGGAGGGGCGGGAACATACTCCGCCATGGGGGCATCATTTTTCCCGGCCGGGGCAAAGAGGATCTCGCCATGCTCCTGCAGCCGGGCCATGGCCTTGCCCTGCCTCCGGCTGAGCAGCTTGGCGTGGACCGAACCGTCTTCATGCTTCCGGTATTCCAGCAACGCTTCCACTCTGCTGCTGTTTGCCGGAATTTCCAGAAATCTGGCAAAACGGACCTGGTCCATGACCCGGGGGTCGATCTCCGGATGGGTGGCGGCAACCTCCGTGGCCAGCAGGAGCATGGTCTCCACCGCAGGCAGCACGATTTTGCCGTTAAAGCAGTGATCGGCAAACCAGGGTTCGATCGGGATGGCAACAACAGTCCGGTCGCTGGTCATAAACCGGGGAATCCCTCCCAAAGCCGGATGGTTTTGACATCGATCTCCACCGGGATGCCCTTGCTGTTCACGGCGCAATGCTTGGTGAAACCGGTGCAGGCGATTTCCCCGGTTTCAGCCCTGATGATCAGATAATCAAACTGCAGCTTGACCAGCTCGATGGTGGCGGGCCGGGTATGGATGTACATCAGGTCATCATAAAAGAGGGGCGAGTAATAGTTGAGCTCTGTCTTGATAATGGGGTAGATGTAGCCGCTTTCTTCCACCTGTTTATAGGGGTACGAGGCCTCCCGCATGAGCGAGGCCCGACCGAATTCAAAATACCGCAGGTAGTTCGCATGGTAGACGACCTGGGAACGGTCCGTGTCCGCATAGAGGGTGCGCTGCTCGCAGCGGTGCCAGATCTTGCCGCTGTTTGTGTCCCTGACCAGGGAGGGTTTGTCCAGAAATTCCGGGATAAATGGTTTGGGTCGCATCACATTCCTCGAAAGACGATACAGCAGTTGGTGCCGCCAAAGCCGAAGGAATTGGAGAGCACGAATTCATGCGGGTGGTTGCGGGCTTGATTGGGAACCACGTCCAGGTCGCTGAACGCGGGGTCCGGGATATGGTTGACCGTGGGCAGGACGATGCCTTGGCCCATGGCCTCGATGGCCAGGGCCGCCTCGATGGCCGCGGAGGCGCCCAGGCTGTGGCCGACCTGGGACTTGTTGGACGACACGGGTATGCCGGGCAGGGCACGGCCGAAGACCGCTCTGAGGCACTGCACCTCTGTGCTGTCCCCGGTGGGGGTTGAGGTGCCGTGGGCGTTGATCGCCCCGATATCCGAGGGAGCAATCTCCGCATCCGCAATGGCCCCATGGATGGCTTGGACAATGGTCTCTTGGTTGGGCCGGGTAAAATGATGGGCATCCGAGTTCCAGCCGATCCCGGCCACCTCTGCCCTGGCGGTCAGGCCGAGGGAACGGACAGCCTCTTCGGCCGCCAGCACCACCACCCCGCCGCCTTCGGAGAGGACAAAGCCCTTGCGGTCAATGCTGAACGGCCGTGACGCCTGGGTGGGGTCAACAAAGGCGCGATCCTTGGAGTCGACCTTGATGGTGGCCAGCATGTTGGCAAAGCCCTGGATGATTTCCGGCACCAGGCAGGTCTCCACGCCTCCGGCCAGGACAAAGTCGCAGTCGCCGTCTCGGATCATCCTGGAGCCAATAGCAATGGCATGGTTGCCGGAGGCGCAGGCGCCCTGTGGGGAGAAGACCGGGCCGGTGAAGCCGAGGAGCATTCCGGCCTTGCCCGCCGGGAGATTGGCGCAGAGATTGGGCAGCAGATAGGGGCTCACCTTCAGGGGGCCCCGGTTGACATAGTTGTCCATGGCAATCCGGTAGGCATCCGTGCCGTTGAGGGCCGAACCGATCAGGCAGCCGGTCCTGGGGCCGGTCTCCTGGTCGATGACCAGCCCGGCATTGGCCAGGGCCTCCCGGCACACCTCCATGGTGAGAAAAACAAAGCCGGCCTCCCAGAGCGAGGCCTCTTTCCGGTTCACATACTCCAGCCTGGACGGGTCCCAGTCCGGGATCTCCCCCACCACATTGCTGCGGGTGGTGACCTCACAGCGGGTGATCCGGCGAGAACCGGCCCGTCCGGCCAGGGCAGCCTCCCAGGTGGAGGCAAAGGTATTGCCAAGGGAGGTCGCCGCACCATAGCCAACGACAAATACTTTTCTGTTCAGCGGTGCTTTCATAATCTCTAAGGTGCCTCCCGGCTTGGCCGGGGGACTCGTAAAGGTTTGACCTCTGCGCCGGTCGTGTTTTAGGGTGTTGTGTATGAACGTAGTACTTTTTATCCCCCCTTTAACAAAGGGGGGCGAGGGGGGATTTGCAGCCGGTGGTTGCGTTTTGGTCGTTTTTAAATCCCCCTCAATCCCCCTTTGTTAAAGGGGGAGGCAAAGAATGCGGCCGCTTTGGTAATTGAACTTCGGCGGATCGGCCTTTGTTTTTTTAACTGCTTCTCTTGAACACCGCACAACTATTGCAGCCCCCGAAACCAAAGGCGTTTTTCAACACAAACTCCTGGTTTATCGGCCGTTTTCCCTCGGCCACGCAGTCAATTTCGATCTGGGGATCAGCAGTGTAATTGATGGTGGGCGGCACAACCCCGTCCCGCATCCCCTGGAGGGCAAAGATGGATTCGATAACGCTGGAGGCGCCCATGGCGTGGCCGATCAGCGATTTGTTGGCGCAGACCGGCGGCGGATTATGGTGAAAAACCGCCTGCAAGGCATCGTATTCCACCTGGTCGCCGACCTTGGTGGAGGCGGCATGACCGTTGACCGCATCGATATCTTGGGGGGCGAGGTCGGCATCGGTTATGGCGTCGAGCATGCACTGCGTAACCATTTCCAGATACGGCGCGACAAAATGGTGGGCATCCGAGGTCATTCCCCAGCCGGCAAGTTCGCAATGATACACCAGACCGTGCGCCTCGGCGAATTCCCGGGTGGCGAGAATCACCGCTCCTGCGCCCTCGGAGAGGACAAAGCCCCGCCGGTTGGCGGAAAAAGGCCGGCTGGCCGCCTCCGGAAAATCATGTTCCCGCTCATCCTTGGGGATGTAAACGCCGTTCATGGTGTAAAAACCGGCCACGATCGGTTCGACCAGGGCGAAATCAACCGCCCCGCAGATGGCGACATCGGCCCGGTTCTGGGCGAGAAACATGGCGCCGATGATCATCGAGGTGAGCCCGGTGGCGCAGGCGGAGATGGTGGAGGTGATCGGCCCCCTGGCCCCGGTCTGGATGGCGATCTTGCCGCCGATCATGTTGATGCAGGCATTGGGGTTGGCGTAAGGGTGGGGCAGTTTGCCTTGGCTTTGCATCCTTCGGTCGGCGGTCAGTACCGCATCCAGACCGCCGATGGCGGAGCTGTAGGTCACCGCCACCCGGGAGGCAAGATCCGGGGTGATTTCGATGCCGCTACGCTCCAACGCCCTGGCCACCGTGAGCTGGGAATACTTGAAGACCGGAGAGCTCCAGGCCGCTTGATGCCTGGCGGAGAGAAAGGGGTAGTCCGCCTGGTCGATGGCGGGAACCTGGCCGGCGATTCTGACCGGGAAATCATCGCTGAGGGGAAAACGGGTCAGAGGGGTGATGCCGCTTTTTCCGGCAAGGGCCTGCTGCCATTGGCTTTCAAGGTCATGACCCAGGGGAGAAATGGCATCGTAGCCGATAATGACCGCGTCTTTTAATCCCATCAGCCCGGCTCTGATTACCAGGGAATAAACTGATAGAGCTTGGCAAACATTTCGTACACCTCGATCCAGTTCTGCAGCTCCTCGGTACTTTGCATGTGCGCCCGCTTGTTGACCATAACCCAGCTCATGTGGGCAGCGCCGTCCTTGCAGGTGGCGCAGTCACGGGTTTCCGAGGTGCAGCAGCGGTGGACAGTCTGAAGGTCCGAGGCCCAGCGGATGAAATTGGTCAGCCGCTTGGGCTGGGGAACTCGCTTGTCGATGGTATCGGTAACCGAGGGGCATTCCATCCAGCCGAACGGCCTGCCCAGCATTTGTCCGGTGGTGATGACCTTATGGTAATACTTGGAGGAAATCACCGTGCGCGGGTAGGCCTCCAGCATCGCATCCATCTCCGCCCGCACCGCGACCAGTTCCTCCGGGGTCCAGGAAAAGCCGTCCACCGCCTCGTCATTGGACAAGAGCTGCATGTGCACCTTCAGCCCGACCCCTTCGATTTTCTTGATGATCTTTTCGGTCTTGCCGAGCTGTTTGGGGGTGATGGTGTAGAGATAATAGGCGTGGGGATCACCGGCGTAGTTGGCGCTGGAGATCTTGAAGGTATCCTTGCCGCGCAGGGTTATTTCATCCTCTGCCTCGCCCCACAGGGAAATGCCGACCATCATATCGGGGAATCTCTCCCTCGGCACCTTGATCAGCCCATTGGTGGCGCAAAATGTTGGCAGCCGCTTATAAAAGGCCTCGATCCGGTCCAGGCAGAGGGTGGGCTCCCCGCCGATGAGGATGGCCAGGTTCACCCCGCGCGCCATCTCCTTTTCCACAAAAGCGTGCCATTTACTGACGTCCTTTTCCTCGGCAGCAGCCTCATGCTCGCCGGAGGAAAAGAAGAAACACCCCTTGCAACGCAGGTTGCAGCGGTCGGTGACGTCATAGATGGAACTGCGGATATTGAGCTTGGCAATGTTTTTATAGCGCTCATACCAGTGCGCATCGAGCAGTGAACTGACGGTTTTCATGGTGTATACCGGAGGCAACTCATTGGTTTGGAGGGGGAATAACCGGCGCGTCGCAGAGGTTGGGGCCTTTTTCATACCCTTTAACCCAGACAGCCAGGTAGGTGTCAACATAGTCGAGCCAAGCGGAAAAGGTCAACGGATCCGTGGCGTGGCGGTACATTCGGGCCGTGACCACGGCGCTGCCCGCGGCGTAATGACGGCAGTCGTCGCAATCGGTATCCGGCACGCAGCAGGCCGCGTCGCGATCCCATTGCAGGTTGGTGCGGTATTGGCGAAATGTTCTGCCAAGGCCGATATCCGTTGCCTGGTTCATGCGGGGATAGGAACAGGAAAAAAGTTCGTGCAGGCCCTGGGGCCGGGTGTGGGCAAGGATATTGTAGGGGGAAAACAGCACGGTTTCCGGGAACTCGGCAAGAAGCTCGGTCATGACCCGCTCCGTTCTGGCCAGGGTTTCCGGGGTATGGCGAAGCGGCCCTTTGTAGCCGACCGGAGCGGAGAACATATTGAAGGTGATCCGCAGGCCGCCTTTGGCCAGGATTTGCGTAACCTCCCTGGCCTCGTCGATGTTGACCGGGGTAAAGGTATAGACCCAGACGGCTCTTGGGTCGTTTTGATAATTTGCCATCTGCCGGACCAGCATGTCCGGGGCCTTTCTGATGGCAAGGCTGGTCCGGTCGTTGCCCCAGACCGAGATATGGACCCGGTAGTCAATCGCCTGCGGGAGACTGTGCAAGCCGTTGCTGGCAATGGCGCCCAGGGGGATCACTCCATAACAGACCTCGCACAGCTCCGGCACCAATGATGGTTCCGCCCCGGCGAGCACGACAAAGGTGATGCCCCGGGCCTTTTCCGCTTCCAGGAGCTGGCGCCAGGCTGCCGGGTCCCGGTTTTCCTCGGCAAACTGCTTTTCGCCGGCAAAGTAATAGCAGCCTTCGCAGCGGATATTGCAGCGGTTGCTCATGTCGTACGTGGATTCGCGGAGAAAGAAATACCTCCGAACTTTATCCCATCGTTCCCTGATAACCGGGTCCGCTATGATCTCGGAGAATTTATACTCCCTGGCCGGTACGATCACTTATTCGCCACTGGTCAATTTGGTGTTGATGTATTCGGCGATGATCCGGACCGTGGTCAGCTTGGGATAATCGTCTTCATCGATCCGGATGCCGTATTCGTCCCGGAGGACCAGGGCAATGGTCGCCAGATCCATGGAATCAATGCCCACCTCGTCCACCAGATCCAGGTCCGGATCAAAGGTCTGGGGGGTAACATCTTCCAGTTGCAAGGCATTGATGATAATTTCGGCGATCCGGGTAATGGTCTGGGTAGGGTCGTTGGTCATGGAAGTCTCTATAGTGTATTTTTCTTGGCAAAAAGTATCACCCCGGAACAAACCTCGTCAGTGCCGCTGGTTATCCGGAACACATATTGCTCTTTTATTTGGACGAATGTGGCGAAAATGTCAAGTATTTCCCCGGGTTTCACGATCTTTCTGAACTTGACCCGGCTCAATCCGGTCATGTGCCTGCCGTCGTCCCTGGAGGCGGCAATAAGGTCGGCCACCATTTTTAATTGGGCGATTCCGGGCAGGATGGGGTTGTCGGGAAAGTGGCCGGAAAACCAAGACGATTGCCTATCCGTTGTCACCCGGCCGGCTATTTCGTCTTTTTGCAATTGTCTCGTTTCGCTTTCGAGAAACAAATGGCCCACAGTATCGCCTCAGTCCTGGGAAAACAATTGATCCGCGGCATGCTTGGCGCCGATCCGGCGATTCCTCTTCTGCATGATCACGGAATAGCCTATACCACCGGGGGTAAAAATACGCAATACAGGCCTTGCTGTAAGGAGATGTTATCCGGCAAGAAATTCCCAAAGCGGCCCGGTATGCCCCCGGGAATACATTTTCTTGAGCGTGGCCGCGCTTTTTGCGCCACCGGAGCCGATGATCCAGTTGTTTCGTTTGTCTGCCCTTGCCGTAACCTGGGCGGCAATGGTGTCGCGGTCGATTGCCTCGGCCTGGTAAAAAAGGGGCTGCAGCAGATTCGTTTCCGGGCGGATTTTTCCTTCCTTAAGGGCAATGTCGTAGAGGGCGGTATGGGGATAGATGCGGATTCCGATGAAAAAAAACAGGACCGTCTTGTTGAGCCGTTCAATGTGATCAAGGGATTCCGCGACCGTGGCGGAAGATTCCCCGGGGCCACCCAGGAGGAAGTAATGGGCCACATGCAGCCCGGCCTCAAGGGCTTGTTGGTGGGCAACAAAGACATCGTCAACCCCGAAGGGTTTCCGATAGGTGGCCAGCATGGAAGAGGAAAGCGACTCGGTGCCGAATTCCACATGTTTGCACCCTGCGTCGGCCATGCGGGAAAAATAATCAATCGGCAATTTGAGCGGGGCAAAAAAACCGCCCCAGGGGATGGAAACACCAGCGGCTTTAAAAGCCTTGGCCACCTCCAGGCTGTGGGCCACATCCGAATTAAAGGCCGAGTCGGTGATAAAAAGATATCGTGCTCCGGCCTTCTGCAGATCCATGGCGGTCCTGGCCACCTCGCCAGGGTGGGCCAAACGGTGCCTTTTCCCTTCAAGATGGGGATACGGGCAATAGATGCAGTTGAAAGAGCACCCCCGTTTGGTCTGCAGATTCAGCATGCCCCCTTTTTTGAGGTAAAACTCCACATGGGAGGCTTGGGGCTGGAAGGCGCGCACCTGTGTGCCGGTCCAAGGCTCGGGCGTTGCGGGCGAGGAAGCAGGGGAGATCACCCCGGGAATTTGCGTGGGGTCCAGACCCTGGTGCAGGGCCTCCACCAGCAGGCCGAATCTCTCCCCCTCGCCGATGATCCCGTAATCCACTCCCAGGGCGGCAAAAACCCGATCCGCCATGATGGTGAAGCCGCTGCCGCCGCAGACCAGCATGGCCTGCGAGCGCTCGCGCAGCCAGGCAGCCAGCTTGCCGTAGGCATCGATGAAAAAGAGGGGATCGCCAGCCTCAGTGTTGTCGATATTGCGGCAGGAGAGGCCGATGATTTGCGGAGAGAAATCGTGCACAAGCTCTTCCAGAGCTTCCAGGGAGAGGACATTCAGATCCGCGATCCTGACTTGATGCTCTGCCGGAATACACCCCGCCACATAATCCAGGCCGAGGGGATAGACCGGATAGGGAACAGTGAGGGTGTTGGGCGAGATGAGCAGGATCTTCATGGGCGGGAGAACTCCATGGCGGAAAGATATCTCCCCAGACCAAGCACCAGAATGGCAGGGTTGTTCGCCGCCAGCGCAAGATCATTGCCGGACACCAACGGCCCGGGCACCTTGCCCGAGGTGAGAAAGGAGGCGGCCATGACCGCGGCCACGGCCGAGGCCGAGGCGAACTCCCCGGTAAATTCGCGGTAGCGGATGATCGGGGCCTGTATGCCGGATTGTTCCAGGAAACGAGCCAGTTGTTCTTCGCCTTCTTCCCGGGCCGCGGCCGGGATGCCCGCCAGCAGGAGGGCATACTTGCCTTGCAGGGTCGGAACCCCGCCCAGGGCATCGATCAGGGCCTTGATGCTCCCCTGTGTTTTGCTGCTCTGATAAAAAGGAACCCGGACCAGGCAGTGCGCACCCTCTGTTTTTCTGCCCAGGCAAAAACCGCCGCCGCCGTCGGCCAACAGGCTTCCCGGGGCGATGGAGGGATCGAGCAGGGGAGAGAGAACCGGGTGCCCCTCATCCGCGCCAAGGACGAGGGCGTTTTCCTGTCCCTCTTCCAGCATGAGGTCCGCGGCCAGCAACGCCTGCTCAAAGGAGTAATCACCGCCGCTGGCGGTGATATTGGCTCCGGCTGCCCCGAAGAGGATGGCGGTTTGCCCGGCCGGCCCGTTGTGCACGGAGCCGACAAAGTCGGTGGGGCTGGGAAACTGTTCGCCCGAATCGGTCAGGCGGGCCAGGAAATCATGGGTTTCCGAAAGTGCGCCCCAGCCGGTTCCCATGAACACGGCAGCGGGTTTTGCCTCGAAACCGGAATCCTGGTGGGCGCTCAGGGCCAAGGACAGCGTCAGGCGCGGCAGCCGTTTCAGGCGGCGCACCAGGTTGGGCGGCAGGTTTGCCGAGATGGAGGCAAGGTCCGGTGTGCCGGCCATTGGCAGACCCTGGGCCAGCAGGGCCATGGTGGCTGCGGTATCCCCGGCGCCGGTGAGGCAGGAAAAGCCGTGAATGGCCAGCCCTGTTTTGGTGCGTCCTGGCGGGGGCTGTGAAAAATTGTCCGGTTTGGCAATCACCAGGCAGCCGTTGTTGCCGCCAAAGCCAAAGGAGTTGCTGAGCACGGCGTTGGTGGGCTGCTTGGTCGGCTGCAGCAACGGGGTCAGGCCAAGGGCGGGATCGGGATTCTGGCAACCGGTGTTGGCGGGCAGGAAGTCCTTGGCCACCGCGAGTGCCGACACCACCGCCTCGATGGCCCCGGAGGCGGCCAGGCTGTGGCCCGTTGCCCCTTTGATGGAGGAGAGCGGCGGCGGCGCACCAAAGAGGGTGTTGACGGCTTTGGCCTCGGCCAGATCGTTTTCCGGGGTGCCGGTGCCGTGGAGACTGATGTAGCCGATATCCGTGGGATGAAGACCGGCATCGGCCAGCGCCGCCTGCATGGCCATGCGCGCGCCCCTCCCCTCCGGGTGGGGCGCGGCCGGGTGATAGGCATCGCAGGAAAGCCCGGCGCCGAGGAGTTCCGCCAGGGGGTGGTCCGGTTTTTCCGTGGTCAGCAGCAGCATGGCCGCGCCTTCGGCCACGGCCATGCCATGCCGATCCGCATCAAGAGGTTTGCAACCTTGTTTATCCACGAGCTGTAGGGAATGAAAACCGAAATAGGTCAACCGGCAGAGCGAATCCACCCCCCCGGCCAGAACCGTTTTCGCTTTCCCGCTGCGCAGCATTGCCAGGGCCATGGCAATGGCCACGGCCCCTGAGGAGCAGGCGGTGGAGACGGTCAGGGCCATGCCGCGGCAACTGAGCACTTGGGCAAGATACTCGGCGACACTGTTTAACCCGTGATACCGGTACAGCTCCTTGTTGCTCACCTTGGCCCGGAGCAATGTTTCCGTGGTCAGGATGCCGCCGGTGGTGTTGCCGAGAATGATCGCGTCGATCACATCTGGCGGGGTGTTACAGGAGGCCATGGCCTGGAGGGCGGCGTTGTGGGCCAGGCGGTGGGTGCGGGGCAGGTCCGACTGCTCGGCCAGGCCGCGGACCTGACCCGTGGGCAAAGGCTCGCCATGCAGGAGGGGAAAGAGATCCAGCGGCCTGATCGCCGAACAATTGCCGCGCAGCGCCTCTTCCGTGGCGGCGACTCCCTCGCCGAGCGGGCTGATAATCCCCAGGCCGGCGATGTAAACCCGTTTTCCCATCAGGACTGTGAACCGGGGGTGTTTTCCTTGATGTATTCGGCCAGGGAGGCCAGGGAGGAAAAGATCTTTTCGCCGACTTCCTGGCTGTTGATCACGACGCCGTAGTCTTTTTCCACCATGACCACCATTTCCAGAACATCGATGGAGTCAATGCCCAGGCTGCCGCCGACCAGCCGGTCGTTTTCGTCGAAATTTTCCGGGCTCAGGTCTGAAAGATTCAGGATGTCGATGATCTTGACCTTGAGTTCTTCTGTCAATGTATTCATAGGATGCGGTCGCTGTTTGAGTATCGTTGAGTCATGAGAAAATATCGGCTGCACGGTGGCACTGAAGCCGGTCTGGTTTTCGAAAAATTGTTAGTGTTGTCCGGTTAGAAAATTGCAGTGTGATATATGCCCCAATTATTCCCCGTCCAACACCAGCGAGGACTGAACTGAGTCCCCTCCCCCCTCGCGGGGGAGGGTTAGGGTGGGGGGGAAGGTAGTCGTTCCTCGGCAGTTTGCCACTTCACCCACCCCCAACCCCTCCCGTCAAGGGAGGGGAGCTTCATGCAAGCTCCTAACCGGACAACACTGAAAATTTGTACTGGATATCGTTTAAGTGTATTTATATACTGCCTAAAAAAAGATAATGCCAAGAATAATTCCACATCAACAGTGGCTGTTCACCGGAAAAAAGGGTATCGTTTCGGCTCCGCTGACCAGGTCCAAAAAGGTGCCTGATGAGCGCGAATCAAATTCTCCCTCTCCCCCGCTTAGTGGGGGAGAGGGTCGGGGAGAGGGGGTAAGTTGCGGCTTTGCACCCTCTCCCTGACCCTCTCCCTCAAGGGCGAGGGGATTTAGGAAAAGGTACAGTTGTATGGACACACTCACACTCTCCGATCTCACCCTGGAGGATCTTCTTCCCCATCGCGGCAACATGCTGTTGGTCAAGGAGATTATGGAGGTGGACAGCGAGAGGGCCAGCGCTATTTTTTTGGTGGAAAAAACGTGGCCCATGGCCGATGCACAAGGGGTGGATCCCCTGATTTTAGTGGAACTCGCCGCCCAGACCGCCGGGGTGTGCAACGGCTGGAGCCGGATCCAGGCCCAGGGCCGGGACTCCAATCAGATGGGCTGGCTGGTGGGCATAAAAAAGGCGGATTTTTTTATCGACTCCCTGCCCTTTGGCGCCAGCATCACGGCCAGGGCGGAAAACACCTATAGTTTTGAAAATCTCCGGGAGGTTGCCTGCGAGCTGCACATGGACACGCAGCTCATCGGCAGGGCCACCCTGCAACTTTTTCAGGCAAATTAGCAATGACCATAGAAAATGAAAAGAATGTAGCCCTCGTCACCGGCGGCAGCAAAGGGATCGGCCGGGCAATCTGCGTGGAGCTGGCGCGGTCCGGGTATTATCTCGTCATCAACTACCATAGCGACCAACAGGGCGCAGAGCAGACCCTGGCCATGATCGAAGGGGAGGGCGGCCGGGGCGAGATCTGCCGGTTTGATGTCCGGGATGGACAGGCAACGGAAAAGATTGTGGCGGAGCTCGGCGCCAGGCTGGGAGGTATCGACATCCTGGTCAACAACGCCGGGATTGTTGCCGACGGTCTGTTCATGATGATGCCGCCTGAGAAGTGGCAGTCGGTCATTGATACCAGTCTCAACGGGTTTTACAACATGACCCGGCCGGTGCTGGAGCTGATGGTGCGCCACCGCAAGGGATCCATTGTCTCTGTTTCCTCGGTCAGCTCCCTGATGATCAGCCGGGGCCAGGCCAACTATTCCGCGGCCAAGGCCGGATTGAACGCGGCCAGCCGGGTCATCGCCGCCGAGGTCGCCCGCATGGGGATTCGGGTCAATGTGGTGGCTCCCGGCCTGATCGAGACGGACATGATCCAGAACGCCCCCAAGGAGCAGATCAAGACCATGATTCCCATGAACCGCATCGGCAGGCCGGAAGAGGTGGCCAAGGTGGTGGGCTTCCTCTGTTCCGACGCAGCCTCCTATGTCACCGGCCAGGTCATCTCGGTCAACGGCGGGATGTTTTGATGAAACGGTTGCTGCTCCTTGCCGCCCTCTCTTTTTGTATCGCCATCCCGGCCGCCCAGGCCGGAGCCGAAAACAAGGGAGCGCCGGTGCAATTGCGCTCGGTTCGGGCCGATTTTATTCAGGAAAAACATCTGAAGATCCTGGCCCGCCCCATCGTCTCCACCGGCTCCTTCACCTTTCAGGCCCCCCAGTCCCTGCGCTGGGAATACCGGACGCCCATCCGTTCCATTCTGCTCATGCACGGCGGCAAGGTGCGGAAATTCGTGGAGCGGGATGGCGTGCTCGCGGAAGACAAGGGCATGCGGCTCGACGCCATGCAGGTCGTGCTGGCCGAGATCTCCAACTGGCTCGATGGCCGTTTCACCGACAACGCCATGTTCACGGTCTCCTTTCCCAAGAAACAAACCATCCTGCTCACCCCAAAGGAACAAGGGATTGCCGCCCTGATCAGCAGCATTGAACTCAAACTCGGCGAGCAGGCAGGGCTTCTCGACAAGGTGATTATCTTCGAGGGGCCGGACGCTTCCACCAGCCTCACCTTCAGCAACAGGATCATCAATAAGGAGATCCCTGCTGCCGTGTTTACTAACAAATGAAGCCCCCGGCCTTTCTTCTGCTCATACTCCTGCTTGGCCTTCCCGGCTGCGCGGCGCAACAGCCCTCCCTGCCGGAGCTGACCCCTGGGACGGGAGCAGGAGAGGAGCGGGGATGTGCGGCGGTTTTCCCCCAAGGTCGCTGGGAATTTGTCCATACCATCGAGTTCTCCATGGCGGATGGCTCCGGCGCCACGGTGCTCGGGGTTACCAGCCTTGCCGGAGAGGAGATCGCTTGTGCCCTGATGACCGTCGAAGGGTTCACCCTCTTTGAGGCGGTGTATCGGGAAAAGGGCGGCCTTGAAGTCCGGCGGGCGGTTCCCCCCTTTGACAAGCCTGCCTTTGCGGCAGGGTTGATGGAAGATGTGCGGACGATCTTTCGCGCCCCTTTTCCGGCAAAGGTGCAATACGGCCGCGTTGCCGATAACAACCCGACGTGCCGATACACCGGGATCGATGGCCGGATAACCGATATCCTCCCGGCCATGGCTGGCTGCTGGCAGATACGAACCTATGGCGCGGATCAGGCCTTGAGCCGCTCCGTTACGGGGCGATCTTGCCGCAAAGAAGGGGAGAGCCTGATCCCCGAATATCTTGAATTCAAGGGGTTCGGTCCCACACACTACACCCTGAAAATGACCCTGATCCATGTCGAAAATATTATCTGATTACCATCGAACTTCAGCCAGTATTCAAGATTGGCGGGCAACATGTTGATGAATAACGATTTTGGCTGTTCATCTGGCATAGCCAAGTCATTCCCGCGCAGGCGGGAATCCAGAGGAATTAGCCAGGTCGCCTGGATTCCCGCCTGCGCGGGAATGACGTCAAAAAACTGGCTGAAGAGTGGTAATCAGAAAAACTTGAACGGGAAAGCACTGCCATGAAATTTAAACTGATCTACCCCAAATGGGCCAAGCTGGACCGGCAGACAGAGTTTCACCTGCCGCCCCACGGCCCGGTGGTCTTTGCCGCCGCGCTGCCCGCCTATGTTGATGTTGATTTTATCGACGAGAATCTGGAAGCCATTGATTTTGACGAGGCGGTGGATTTCGTCGGTATCTCCATGATGTTGACCGTGCAGGTCAAACGGGGCTGGGAGATTGCCGATATCTACCGGAAAAAAGGGATCAAGGTCATGTTCGGCGGCATTGCCACCATGCTGCACGCCGAGGAGACCATGGAACATGCCGATGCCGTTTTCCTGGGCGAAGCCGAGGGGCGGATGGAACAGGTCTTTGCCGATTTCCGCAACAACAAGCTGCAACCCTGCTACGACTTCATCAAGGATCGGCCCGATATCGGCCTAGTGGGTCCGGCGCGCAGGGATCTGCTCAACCGCAAGCTCTACAACTACAAGGGCGTGCAGATGGTTGACCTGGTCCACGCCTCGCGCGGCTGCCGCTTCAACTGCTACCCCTGCGCCGTCTCCTACCTGGGCGGCCGGGTCTTCCGGCCCCGGCCCATCGACAAGGCCGTGGCCGAGATGGCAGGCATCGACAACAACCGGCTCTTCATCGTGGACAACTCCCTGGCCCAGAATACCCAGTGGGAGATGGACCTGTTCCGGGAAATGATCCCGCTCAAAAAGAAATGGTGCTCCCACCCCATTGAAGACAAGCCCGAGGTCCTCGATCTCGCGGCCCAGGCCGGGGCCTGGTATGTGTATCAGGCGGTCTTCGACACCTCGGATTACATCAAGGAGCGGATCAAGCGCTACCATGACCATGGCATCGGCGTAGAGGGCACGATCCTCCTGGGGCTCGACAACCACGATGAAGATTTCATCAAACGGCTGATCGACTTTCTGTTGGAGATCGAGCTCGATCTGGCCGAATTCACGGTCCTGACCCCTTTTCCCCACACCAAGGCCTGGGAGGAGCTGAACCGGCAGAACCGCATCCTCTCCCGCGACTGGAACGACTACTCGGCGGACAAGGTGGTGTTTCAGCCCAAGCAGATGAGCCCGGACAGGCTGCAGGGGTTGCTCGATTATGCCTGGAACACCTTTTACCAGGATGAATCGCAAAACTTCAAGATGGTGAAGCTGTTTCAGCAGGTGGTGAAAAAGGAGATGGCGGACGATACTTTCAAGCCGAGGGACAGAAGCCTTGCCGGGCAATCTTTTGGCCGGGATACGAGTAGGTAGGATTTGGTAGATTACATGGGGGAAAGGGCAAGAGACATGACACTGTTCTGTGTATTCAACTATTATGCCCTAAAAAAATGGTTCGTCACGCAAATGTGTGCATGGTTTTCGGTAATGGCAGGTCAGCCATGCAGTGATAAAGATTTCGGATATAGTTTGTCGCTGTTTTGAAACCGTAGGCCTTATGGATGATGACTTTTGCTTTGTTGTTGAGGCCTTCCACAATGCCGTTATCGATAGGCGCATCGAAGTAGTTGAGCAGGTCATCCTCTCGGCGGCGGAGCATCCAAGCGAAATCACGCATCGGTTCCAGCCGTGAATGGGTTGCCCACCAGAACCACTTGTCCAGGTAATCCTTTGCCCAAACTGGATTGCTATAATCCCAGAACCGCCGGAAAGTCTCCTTGAGAAGATAGGCTCGATTAATCTTCAGATTGAGTTGTTCAAGCTCTGAGAGTCGGATCTTTTGACTCTCGGTGAGATTCCAAGGATTTTTCAGCCAGATGTAGCGGGTTTTGGCCATTAGCGCCTTGTGGGCTTTGCCTTTGTCTCGAATTTCGTCACGCCGGACCTGATCCACCGCCTTGGTGAGGTGTCGAACGATATGAAACTTGTCAAACACCAGCAGGGCTTGCGGCGCCTTGTCTTTGATGACGTCGACGTAGGGCTGCCACATATCACAGCAAATACCTGCCAATTTCGCAGTCTGCTCCGGGCCGAATGCCTCGAAAAAGGCCTTCAGTGTTTTCTGTCCCCGACCTTCGCCGCTCCAGAGAAGTCGTCGGGAGTCGAGGTCGTAGACGTTGGTAACGTAGACATGACCGCGTTTGCGGGAGATTTCATCGACGCCGATGAGGGTAATCCCGGAAAGATCGCGATTGACCAGACCATACTTGACAGCTTCATCGACCGCTGTCGCCACCGTGCTCCAGGCGCAGTGAAAAAGGGCCGCCACTTGCTGCCATGTCAAAACTCGAGCCCAAGTGGCCAGGGTTACCATAAGAGCCTCCGTGAACCGCTGTTTGCCCGTACTCCAGGGCAGCGCTTCAACATGAATACCGCCGCAATGCTTACAGTTCACCCGGCGAGGAGCGCAAAGCAAATAAACGGCGATTCCCCACAACGGAACGTGCCGAAATCGACGTACTGGCCGCGTATCCCGGTAGGCGGCACGCTGGCCGCAAACCCCGCAACATGGGGCGCAGCGGCGATCTGGAACTAGTTCAGCCTCCAGGCTGCCATTGACAAATGTGACTTCGGCCACACGAAATCCTTGCATTTCAAGAGTATTTTGGATCAAAGTTTCCACAAGCATGAGTCTCCTCCCAGATACCTAGTAAGTTTCGCACCTTCTAAGTAACTGATGAGGCTCATGCTTTTCAACTATTCAACAAAATTCCTCGCACCGATTCACGAGAGGAACCAAAAAAATAAACAATGACATTCCTGTATCAGTACCACAGAAATCTTGATTATGTGTTGGGCACAATCGCCAACAAAAGACTCTATTTTTCAGCCCCAAGTGATTTTAATGATCCATTTGACTGTCGCCCCAAATTTTCACTGTTTTCATGTAAAAATGACTCTGAAGAAGTTTGGAGGCGATATTTTGCTCTCCTTGCTAAGCATCAATTCCCAGGAATTTCAGATGAAGAGTCCCAAAAACACGCCGACGCTGCAATTTTAAAAGGGAAACACCGCGACAAGAATTGGTTATGTGAGGCAGACAGACATATAAAAGAAGAACTGGCCAAAACATTCCTACTGATCTGTTGTTTCTCTAAATCACCTAGGAATGCCATGATGTGGGCTCATTACGCTGCCAACCACAAAGGGGTAGTGCTCCAATTTAAAAAAGCCAATATGTTTAATAGTGATACCTCGTATAAAGGTTTCGATGTTGAATATTATGACAAACCAATACCATTGGAGCGTTATATTAAAGCCATGGAAGAAACAGAAAGTGGTGATGAAGCTGCTTTTGCCCGTTTAATTTATTGTACGAAATCAGATGAATGGGAAAGTGAGAAAGAAGTGAGATTTTTTTCTCACGAGAAATTTATCACGTACCCAGAAGCAATGCTCACTGGAATAATATTTGGCAGTGAATGTTCTGTTCATTGGCAGGATCATATAAATACAGTGTTATCTTCATGGTCTTCAAAGCCATCCTTTTTCAAAGAAGATAGCTCTATATCAACCACAAAGCTATGTTTCAGAAGGCTGGCATAACTATGCAATTCAGCGAAAATTAGGCCTGCGGCCTATTTTTCGCTGATCGCAGCCGTTAGAACTTGACTCAGCTTTGCGCCAAAAAGAAGGAAAGATGAATTCACCTCGTGACCTGCTCAAGGGCTTGCTCGAATATATCGAAGAGCAAGCAAAAGAAATTGACCCAAAAGGTTATCGTCTCTCTGCCGCGAAAGAGTTCGTTCGTCGCAATACCGACTTGGCGGGACTACCCGGCCTTGAGTTTGATCTTCGCCCAGAGGGCGACCACATCTGGCTACATCTGGCGCGCCTAGAAATCCATCGCCCCCCAATTGTTCCCGACCTGTTCAAGGGACTATTCAAGGTCAGCAATGACCCGTTTGGTGCGCCCCCCACACTGGATGAAGGCCCCCTGGTCACTTGGATTGCCCAGCATGAATCGAAGCCTGATCCTCAGTTGGCAAAAACTCATGACGCAAAGCTAAGACAAGAACAGTTGAGGCAGAAAGCCCAAGCAGCCCTCCAAGAATACTTGCCTCAATGGAAAGCTTGGGCTGAGGGCGAGCGTCCGCGTCGCAAGAGCATCTCCCTATATGGCGATCTGTTCGCCTTGAAGCACCAGATTGAGGCCGAAGAGACAGTCAAACCTCAAGAACTTGTATGGGGTATAGGCGTTGCGTCTTGGCAGATTCCGTTTGGGGAAAGCATCGTCAGTTTTGAATACCCACTGCTCACTCAAGCCGTCGAAATATCCATCGACGAAAGAAGCATGGCGCTGGATGTTCGTCCCCGCGCTACCGATACACGGGTGGAAATGGAAGCCTTCGTCGCTTGTTCAGTCCTCGGGGCTGCTGATGTTGAACACGCTATCAAAGAGCAACTTCAACGGCACAAAGACTGCCCAGTTACCCCGTTTGATGCTTCGAGCTATACCGATGTTCTCAAGCTCGCCGCATCAAATTTGGATAGCAACGGTAGCTATCGAGAGCTACTTACAAGGGGCGACCCTGTTCCTACCCCTGACACCGACTTGATAGTTACTGATGCTTGGGTTTTGCTTTCACGACCGCGCACCACTCACTATCTGACGGATGACCTAAAACGCCTGAAGGAGAAGCTGGCGACTGGATGCGATATTCCACTTGGCCCGCTTGCCCTTGTTACCCCGCCTTCAGATAAACCAGTTGAATTCGAGGCTATTCGTTTCCGTGGGCTTTCAAGTCGCGGATCAAGTCATGGTAAAGCCGAGGAGCTTTATTTTCCCCTGCCCTACAACGAAGAGCAGGTCACCATCATTCAAAGGCTGGAAAAAGCTGCGGGTGTGGCCGTGCAAGGGCCGCCGGGTACTGGCAAAACACACACCATTGCCAATGTCATTTGTCACTACCTGGCGACGGGCAGGCGGGTTCTTGTCACCTCACGTGGAGAACCTGCGCTTGAAGTACTCCAATCCAAAATACCGGAGGAAGTCCGCGCCCTAACCGTGGCGCTTATGGCCAGCGACCGTGAGGGTGTCCGCCAGTTTCAAGCGTCAATCGAGACGATTCAGCATCAGGTATCCCAGTTAAATCCGGAACAGACGCGCCATGCTATCACAACACTGGAAAGTGCCATTGATCGCGCCCACCACGAACTTGCCTCCATTGACACACGCATTGATGCAATTGCGATTGCACAGCTTTCGGAAGTGGAAGTTGATGGCGTGCCAATGCGCGCACAAAAACTTGCTGAGTTGGTTACTTCTGGATTGGAACAGCATGGCTGGTTTGATGATGACATTACACTTTCACCGGAAAATGCGCCCCCTCTGACCGAGGAGGAGGCGGGTAAACTCCGAGAAGCACGGCGGAAGGTCGGACAGGATTTGATTTACGTACAGGCCAACTGCCCATCTGCTGACTCACTACCTACTACGGCCGCAATCGCCGAACTGCACGAAGTGCTATCCAGTATGCGGACGATCGAGGCGGAGGTTGAACGTGGTGACCTTCTTGATCTGAAGGCTACAACTGCCGAAGTGCTCATCGCGGCAAGGGATCTTCTTGAGTTAGTCGAAGAAGCCAAGACCTTGGCCGAGGAGTTGGAGTCCACCGATAGCGTCTGGCCCCTTGATTTGCGAATGAAATGCAGACTGCCGGCGTTTATTTCCGAACGACAAGCGCTTGAGTCTTTGTTTTCAGACATTGACGCACTCATTGAGGCGCGCGCTGAATTCCTCAAGCGACCAGTGGAATTCCCCGATGCAGGCTTGTACACAGTCAAAACCAGGGAAGCCGTTGCTCGTGCAGTCGAGACTGGCAAGCCATTTGGTTTTATTGCTTTTGGGTCAGGTGAGGCAAAAGAGCATATTGCCGGGGTTAAAGTCTCAGGTCTCTCACCTGCGTCGATAGACGACTGGGCTCATGTGCAGCGGCACATTGAGCTTGACGAAAAAGTAGTGTCTTTCGTGAGCCGGTGGAACCAATTTGCAGACGAGCTTTCAATCCCCCGCCTAGAAGGTGGCATCTCTGCTTTGCGCCGAATCGAGATGGTTGCCACCTTTGCGAAAAAGGCTCATCGGCTGGCTACAGAATTCGACGCCACATTACCAAAGAAGGCCGACACCGTGTTCTGTTCGGCTCCAGTCAAAGCGTTGAGGGGCACTTCTGCCGAACTCCTTGAAGTCAAGAACCAGTTACTGCGCCACCTTACCAAGGCGGAACTGTCCAAAGCGGCAACCCAGCTCAGCACGCTTCAGGAAAAACTCGCAGGCAAGACAGGGCCTGTATCAATTGCGCTAAAACAGTTCGTCGAAAAGCAACTTGGATATCCAAACATTCCTTCTGATCGCGCCTCCGCACAATACGCAGAGTTGACGGCAGAACTGAGGCGTATTGCCTCGCTGACGGTTGATCTCGCACGAATCAAGGATTTCGCTGTCCGTATTGAACAGGCAGGCGCTCCGAAATTGGCCTCTCGTGTCTGTTCTCAGCCAGTTGAAATGTCCGGCGAAGACGCCGTTTTTCCTGTTACTTGGCGGCAAGCATGGAACTGGGCTCGTATTCGAACTTACCTCGACAACATTGAAGCCCGAAACGAATTGCTTGGCCTTTCGGCCAGACGCAGAGACCTTGAGGGCGGTCTTTCCCGCCTCTACAAGGATTTGGTTTCCAAAGCTGCATGGTTGGCAACCAAACGGAATGCCACGCCCATGGTTCTCCAAGCTCTTGCGGGCTATGCAACTGCAATCCGCCGTATCGGTCAGGGAACGGGGCCAAATGCAACGCGTTATCGTAGGGATGCCCGGGAGGCGATGTTGGATGCCGCCGGCGCTGTCCCCTGCTGGATCATGAGCCATGCTCGCATATCGGAGGCTATGCCGCCGGATATTGGAGCGTTCGATCTTGTAATTGTCGATGAAGCGAGCCAATCCGACCTCTGGGCACTGCCTGCCATTCTGCGCGGTAAGAAGATTCTGGTGGTGGGTGACGATAAACAGGTGTCTCCGGATGGAAGCTTTATCGCCAGTCAGCGGATTCAGGAACTAAAGGTTCGCTTCCTTTCCGAACAGCCTTACGGGACGGAAATGACACCGGAAAAGTCCCTCTATGATCTGGCGGCTCGCGTATTTGCGGCTGAACAAGTCATGCTACGCGAGCATTTCCGTTGTGTCCCACCCATCATTGCTTACGCCAATCGTGTGTTTTACAAAGGCGGGATTCAACCGTTACGCATTCCAAAGGCGTCAGAACGAATTGATCCGCCGCTCGTCGATATTTACGTCACGGACGGCTTCCGTGATAAACACGACCATAATGATTACGAAGCTCGGGCCATCGCCGAGGAAATTACGGCCATTCTGAAAAATGAGGATTTTGTTGGCCGTACGATTGGTGTCGTTTCTCTGCTGGGAATGGATCAAGCAAAACACATTGATTCCATCGTGCGCCAACATTGCGATGCCGCCGAATTACTCCACCGCAAATTTGAATGCGGGGAAGCTCGCACATTCCAAGGCAGTGAACGGGACATCATGTTTCTGTCAATGGTTGCAGACAGCAAAAAATGTCACGCGCTTTCTGGTCTGAAATTCGATCAGCGTTTCAACGTGGCTGCCAGTCGAGCACGAGATCGGATGTATTTGGTACGCTCGGTGAAAACATCTGATTTGTCGGATAGGGATTTACGCCTTACCTTGCTCAGTCATTTCAACAAGCCGATGGTGACTGACAAAGAGGAAGCAGAAGTGCTGATTGACCAATGCGAATCCGGGTTCGAGCGGGAAGTTTTTTCCATCCTTGCCTCTCGCGGGTATCGCGTTATTCCACAAGTTAAGACTGGTGCTTACCGCATCGACATGGTCGTTGAGGGCGCGGTGGATAACCGCTTGGCAATTGAGTTGGATGGCGACGAATACCACGGCCCAGACCGATGGCAGCATGATATGAACCGTCAGCGTGTCTTGGAACGAGCTGGCTGGGTATTCTGGCGCTGCTTCGCTTCCACGTGGTCACTTCGCAAGGATGATGTTCTGCAAGAGCTACTGGCGCGCCTTACGGCTATGGGAATTGAACCGATGGGAGCCATAGAACATGCGCCAAGCTTGGTAGAAAAACGGACGTGGAAGTTCACGCCCGTGGAAGACGATGGACAGGTCGTTGATGAAACGCAAGGTGCGTTGGAACTAGCAATTTCAAGCGCAAAGTAGTTCCCATGAACGTTTTAACATGGCGTTCGAGAGGGACGCGCCAAAAGCGACGCACCCCTCAACTTTACGTTGAAATGAAGGATTGTTCTCGCGCGAAATCGCAGAGAAAAAATGTCATACAAGAACTATCCATGCTGAATAATATCCAAGACATACAAGCCCTGCTACAGGGGCCAAAATTTCCGGACCGGGAGTTTATCCGCTCCGGCGCCACCTTCGGCGAGGTGTATGCCATGGCGGCCGGGTTTCGTGCTGCCTTTTCCGGCCCGGAGTACGAGGGGGCATCCCTCTGTCTTGCCGTGGATGACCGGGCGGTCATGGCCGCTGTTCTGCTGGCCGCCCTGGCCGGCGGCCCGACCCTGCTTTTGCCCTACGCCTTTTCCGCCCAAGCCCTGGCCCGGATGCAGCAGCTCACCGGCTTTACCACGGCCATTGCCGATGGTGACCGGGCTCTGCCCCCAGGCACCACGATCATCCGTCCGCCAGCAAGGACCTCGGCTGCCCAGGCACCCTGCGCCCAGGTATCGCCGCAGGCTGAATTGCTCAGGATCTTCACCGGCGGCTCCACCGGCACGCCGCAGATCTGGTCAAAAACAGGGGGGAATCTGTTCGGTGAGGGATTTTCCCTGGCCCGCCACTTTGCGGTGACGGAAAAAGACTGCCTGGTCGCCACCGTGCCCCCCTATCATATCTACGGCCTGCTGTTCTCCGTTATCCTCCCCCTGGTTTCGGGGGCATCGGTCGTCATGGCCACCCCCTCGTTTCCCGGCGAGATCGGCGAGGTGATCTGGGAACAGGGGGCCACGCTTCTTGCCGGCATCCCCCCCCATTACCGGGCCCTGCGTGGGAAAACGGTGGCGGCCTCCTCCCTCAGGCTGGCCTTTTCCTCCGCTGGGATGCTGGACGCGGAAGACAACGAGGCCTTCTGCCAGCTTAACAAAGTGGGCATTGCCGAGGTGTACGGCTCCACGGAAACGGGCGGCATTGCCACCAGAAACAGACACCTGGGCGAGACATCATTCACCGCCTTCCCGGATGTTTCCTGGCAGATTAAAGATGAGCGCCTCTGCGTGCGATCCCCCTTTCTCTCCCCCGAGCTGCCCGTGGCCGACGATGGCTTTTTTACCACCGGCGACCGGGTGGAACGAAGCGGGACAAGCCAATTTATCCTGAAGGGCCGGGTGGACGGAGTGACCAAGGTGGGGGGCAAACGGGTGGATCTTGAAGAGGTTCGCGGTGTCATCAAGAAAGTGCCCAAGGTCAGCGACTGCGTGGTCATGGCCCTGCCCGATTCCGGGGGAAGGGAACACCGGATTGTGGCCCTGGTCCAGGGGGGTGAGGTGGACATGAAGCTGCTCCGGCAAACCCTGGCCGATTCCCTGGAATTTTATGCCCTGCCGCGAGTGCTCAAGATGATCAACCGGATTCCGCTGCAAGAAAACGGCAAGTACGATCGGGATGCCATTATCCAACTCCTGGAGAGTAACTGATCACGGGGTAGGCCCCAGAAGGGTGTACAACCTCGAAACAAGCGATCACAGGGTGCCGCAGATGCGCGGCAGAGGCCTGAGAGCAATACTTTTGTATGTGAACAGGCCGATAACAAAGCAGATGGGGTGCCCTGTGATCGCTTACCCTGGAGACATGAGCAGCATGCGCAACGCCTTTGCCAGCGGTTACGAAAACCTGTCGGCCTGGGCCGATCTCCTGGACCGGATCAACGTCTTTCCCGTGGCGGACGGTGACACCGGGGCCAACCTGCGCATCAGTCTGGCGCCCTTGCGTGACGGCACGGCCGATACAACACACACCCTGAACTTGCTGGCCCGTTGCGCCACGGGCAATTCCGGCAATATCGCCGCCGCTTTTTTTCAGGAATTTTGCCAGGCAGAGAGTTTTGCCGAGCTGGCCGAAAAAGCAGAGCGGGGCAGGGCCAAGGCCTGGCAGTCCCTGGCTCGGCCCCAGTCCGGCACCATGCTCAATGTCTTTGACTGCCTGGCCGCACACCTTGTCGGCACAACCGATCCGGTTTCGCTCTATCCCCTGCTCTGCAAGGAGCTGCAAGAGACGGTTCTTGCCACCTCCCATTTGCTGCCTGATCTCAGGCAGGCTGGAGTCGTGGACTCCGGGGCGCTCGGGATGTATGTCTTCTTTGAGGGATTTTTCCGAGAACTTGCCGGGCAGGCTACCCTCTCATCCCCGATCACCGAGATTTTTTTTGGCAGGCTGACGATCAGCAATGATTTTCAGGCCAGCCCCACGGACTGTTTTTGCGTGAATGCCCTCATTCACACCAGCGACAAGCAGGCTGCCGCCGGGGAAGCGCTGGCAAAATTGGGGCAAAGCGTGGTGGTGCTCCCGGCGGAATCCGGCTTCAAGGTGCATATCCATACCGCGGACCGGCAGCGGCTGCGCGCCCAGCTTTCCGCGCTGGGCGAGATCGTCGACTGGTCCGACGAGGCCATGGATGCAGGCAGCCTTGCCGGTGTTTCCGGTTCGAAGAAAAGGCAGGCCATCCACATCATGACCGATGGGGCCGGCTCCCTGACCAGGGAGATGGCGCAACGCCACGGCATCACCCTGCTGGACAGCTACATTCTGGCCCAGGGCCAGAGCAGGCCGGAAAGCCTGCATGCTCCAGCGAATATCTATGCCCTGATGCGAGAGGGAGTAAAGGTCACCACCGCCCAAGCCTCCACGTTCGAGCGGCATCAGCACTATCAGAGCGTCTGCCAGCAGTTCGGCCGCACCCTCTACCTTTGCGTCGGTTCCGCTTTCACCGGCAACCATGACACTGCCCAACGCTGGAAAGAAGAAAACGATCCGGACAACCTGTTGGAGGTTGTGGACAGCGGCGCCGCCTCCGGCAGACTCGGCCTCATGGCCCTGCTTGCCGCCCGCCATGCGGCACAGGCCACGGAGCCGGAAGAGGTTATCCGCTTTGTGCAAAAGGCCCTACTCGACTGCGAGGAGTATGTCTTTATTGATGAGCTGCGCTACCTTGTGGCCGGCGGAAGGATTTCCCGGACAGGGGGATTTTTAGCCGATCTCCTTCAGATGAAGCCCGTGATCAGCCCGACCAGCGACGGGGTGCGCAAGGTGGGCGTTGTCCGCAGCCGGGAGGCACAGCTCGCTTTTGCCCTGGAGAAGCTGCGGGCAAGGCAGGGTGGTGCTTCGGTGATCATGCTCCAGCACACCGACAATGAAGAATGGCTGCTGAAAACGGTGCAGCCGCAGGTGCAAAAACTGCTGCCGGACGCGGAGATTCTGCTGGTGCCCCTCTCGCTTACCTCCGGGGTTCACATGGGGCCGGGCACCTGGTCCCTGGCTCTGGCAGGAGGGCAGATGCGATGAACGCCGCAGTCATTATCCCGGTTTACAATCACGAGCAACGCATCGGTGAGGTGATCCGCCAGGCCCTGAAACTGGGCCTGCCCCTCTTTGTGATCGACGACGGCTCCACCGACACCACTCCCAAGATCATCAGCGACATCCCTGGAATTTCCGTGCTCCGTCATCCCGTCAATCTGGGGAAGGGCGCGGCCCTATGCACCGGTTTTGTTGCGGCAATGGAACAGGGCTGCGATTGGGCACTCACCATCGACGGCGACGGCCAGCATTTCCCGGAAGATGCCACGTCCCTGCTGCGGGCGGTGACTGACGACAGACGGATTATCGTGGTGGGCAGGCGGGAGGGAATGGTGGGGAAAAACGTGCCCTGGACCAGCAGGTTTGGTCGCGGCTTTTCCAACTTCTGGGTCTGGGCGGCCGGTGGACCGCGCATCACTGATTCCCAGTCCGGCTTCCGGCTTTACCCCCTGCCAGAGGTTTTGCATCTTGGGGTCAAGGCGACCCGCTACCAGTTCGAGGTGGAGGTGCTGGTTCGAGCAAAACAGAGGGGCATCAACACCGTGGAAGCGCCGGTCCGGGTTGTCTATCAGGCCAAGGGGGAGCGGGTCAGCCATTTTCAGCCGTGGCGTGATTTTTGGCGGAACTCCGAGACGTTCAGCAGATTGATCTGGGAACGAATCTTTGGAGCCTCCCGCTCATGAACGGGTTTTGGTACAAGTTGCTTCTCCGGATGGCCAGGCTCTGCGGCCCCTGGCTGCTGGCCGTGACCGCGCGGATCATCGCCGCAGGCTTTTTTCTCTTTTCCGGTAACGTGTCGGAAAGCCGCCGATTCTATGGGGCGCTTTTCCCGGAACGGGGCGGCCTTTATCACCTGTGGTGCGCCTTCAGGCAGTACCAGAATTTCACCACCATCCATCTTGATCGCTTCCTCGCAGATAGAAGCGACACCTCCACCTTCACCGCCCAAGGCTGGGAAAAACTGGAGGCTGTCATCAACAAACAGGGGGGGATTTTGCTCATGTCCCACCTGGGCAACTGGGAGATGGCGGCCAGACTGCTGCGGAAGCAGAAAGACGACCTGCAACTCCTGCTCTACATGGGGGTGAAGGAAAAGGAGGGGGTGGAACGGATGCAGAAGGAGGATCTGCGCCGGGCCGGGGTGACGATTATCGGGGTCGATCAGGAGGGGGGCTCGCCCTTTGCCGCAGTGGAGGGCATCCGTTTTCTGCAATCCGGTGGAATAGTCTCCATGACCGGGGATATTGTCTGGCGCAGCGATCAGCGCAAGGTCCGGGTTCGCTTCCTCGGCCATGACGCCTATCTCCCCGAGGCCCCCTATATCTTTGCCCTGCTCTCCGGGGCGCCGCTGTTTGTCTTTTTCGCATTCCGGGTCGGGAAAAACAGCTACCGCTTTACCTTGTCGGACCCCATTGCCATCAGGCCGCACGCGCGGGCGGACCGGGACCGGGCCATAGGCGAAGCAGCCCAGCAGTATGCGGATCTGCTGGAAAAGATGCTACGGGAACATCCCTTTGAATGGTATCATTTCGAGCGGTTTCTCCAGTGAGCGCCGTTGCGGACAGAGACTCTCCCGGGGTTCCTGCCGGGTTCGGGAAAATTTCCTTTTGAATTTCCGATTACCGTCCAACTTTAGTCAACATTCAAGACTGACAGGGCAACGGGTTGATAAATCAGGTTTTTTGGATTCTTCGTCTAACATAACCGCCGTCATTCCCGCGCAGGCGGGAATCCAGAAAATTAGCCAGATCGACTGGATTCCCGCCTGCGCGGGAATGACGTTAAAGAACTGGCTGAAGATTAGTGGTAATCATATTTGAATTTAAACGAAAAATAGAGTATCCAAGTTTCATCGATCCGATTATTTTTTGTCTTTTTAAGCCCTTGCCTGGACACCTGTCATGAACAGAGATGTTTTACAAAAGAAAATCCTGACCATCCTGACCGAGGATTTTGAGTTTGAACAGCCGGGTCTCAACGACAACCTCCGAGACGATCATGGCTTTGACAGTATCGACGCCATCGAGCTGCTGGGGAAAATCGAGCTGATCCTCGGCTTTTCCCTCACCTGGGAGGAAAAGGAAAAGGCCATGGGGATCAGGACCATCAACGATATCCTCGACTACATCGAAGTCATCGCCGCATCCCGTAAACCCTAATGCCCTCCGGCCAAAACCCATGAAGCGACGCGTCGTCATCACCGCCTGCTCGGCCATCACCCCCATCGGTTATGGGAAAGACGATATCGTCGCCAGCCTCCGGCAGGGCAGATCCGGGGTCAAGCCCCTGCGGGACGACGGGCTGCTGAACCGGCATATCCACTCCCAGGTCTTTGGCACCGTGGATTATGAAATAGACTACGGCTTCAAGCGGACGCACCGCAAGACCATGGGGCCGGTGGCCTATTATGCCTGCCAGGTGGCCAAGGACGTGCTGGAGCGCTCCGGCCTGGATCAGGAATTCATCACTTCCGGCCGTCTGGGCGTGGCCTTCGGCTCCACCCATGGCAGCCCCACGGTTCAGCGCGAAATCTACAAAACATTTTTCCAGGAGCTGGAAACGAAATTCGCCTCCATCGGGGCGGTGGATTATCTCCGCTCCATGGTCCATACCACGGCGGTGAATATCACCCGCATGTTCGGCATCACCGGCCGGGTCATTGCCTCGTCAACCGCCTGTACCACCAGCAGCCAGGCCATTGGTTTCGGCTATGAAATGGTCAAGTACGGGATGCAGGATGCCATGCTCTGCGGCGGCGCCGATGAGTACGACACCACCACGGTGGCGGTTTTCGACAACCTGCTGGCCTGTTCCACCGCCTATAACGAGACGCCGCACTGCACGCCGAGGCCCTTTGACAGCGGCCGCGACGGCCTGGTCGTGGGTGAGGGCGGCGGCGCGGTGCTCCTGGAGGAATACGAGTCCGCCAAACGGCGCGGGGCAACGATTTTAGGCGAGGTCATTGGTTTTGCCTGCAACAACAACGGCGGCGACCTCATCCTGCCCAACCTTGACGGCATCACCACCACCCTGCGCCTGGCCCTGAAAGATGCGGGGATCACCCCCGGAGAGGTGGACTTTGTCAGCGCCCATGCCACGGCGACCAAGATGGGCGATGTGATCGAATCCCAGGCCATTGCCGCGGTCTACGGGGACAACGGCCCCTTTGTCAGCGGCCTGAAGAGCTACATGGGCCATACCATGGGAACCTGCGGGGTGATTGAGACGATCCTGACCCTCTACATGATGGAGCAGGGATTTGTCGCCCCCACCCTGAACCTGGAAAATGTCGACGAACGCTGCAGCATGCTGCGCCATGTCCAGGAGATAACCCCGGCAACCATAGGAATCGGCGCCATCCAGAACTTTGCCTTCGGCGGGGTCAATACCTGTCTGCTCGTCAAGAACAGCACAGCCATGGGCAACTAGTCCCTTTGCCGCATGAAAGTTGATCGGTTCCTCGATTTTTTGGTCACCATCCTCTGCTGGGCCTGGTTCATTCTTGGTTTCTTTCTGTTCTTTTCCTGGTTGTATCTTGGCGTTGCCCTGTTTGCCAAAAACAAGGAAGCTGGCTTCCAGCGGTTGAACAGCCGTTTTTACCGGGTGTTCTTTTACCTGCTCCGCGTCACCGCTCCCAGGCACAAGTGGGTTATTGACCAGGAGGTGGCGGCAATCCGGTCGGCGGTGATCGTCTGCAATCACCTCTCCTACTTGGATCCCTTGCTGCTCATCGCCCTGTTTGCACGGCACCGCACCATTGTCAAAACGCGGTTTTTCTCGATGCCGGTTTTTGGCTGGATTATCCGCAAATCGGGCTATTTCCCAGCCAGCGGCGAGGGGCGCTTTACCAAAATGATGCTCGCGCAGATGCAGACCATGGAGGGGTTTTTCCAAGACGGCGGCAATCTCTTTGTCTTCCCGGAAGGCGCCCGGAGCCGTGATGGCCGGGTCGGCCACTTGAACAAAGGGGCCTTGAAGATTGCCAGGCTGTGCAAGGCGCCGATCTATGTGCTGCAACTGGCGCAGACGGACAAGCTGTTTCCCCCTGGCAGATTTCTTTTTCAATCCAGGCTAAAAAATAGTATCACTCTGAAGATCATTGATCGTATCGAACCTGATTATCAAGAGGATACGCCGTCTACAGCCATGCTGGAACAACGATTGAGGGACGCGTTTAGCGTGCGAGTGCCATGAAAGTAATTTTGATATCCATGCCCGACGTAACCCCGATCATCGTTCATGAGATGGCGCTCCATATGCCGAATCACGGCATTGCCTCGGTTGGCGGCAATATCGATACAGAGCACGAGGTCTACCTGATCGACCTTGTCCGCAAGCGTCGCTCCATCAAGAAATACCTGACCAAGGTGATCGGCACGATCAAGCCCGACCTGATCGGCCTTTCGGCCATGGCCTGGCAGTACGACACCTGTGTCAAGATCGCCCACCTGATCAAGGAGCTTCGCCCCGAAGTCAAAATCGTGATCGGCGGCTACCATGCCACCTTGATGCATGAAGAGATCGCTGCTTCCCAGGAGGCGAAGTGGATCGACTTCATGGTCCGGGGGGAAGGGGAAGAGGCCTGCCGCCGTCTGGTGAATGCCCTGGACGGCCGTGATGATCTGGCGGCGATTCCATCGCTTTCCTATAAAAAAGACGGTCTGTTCGTCCATAATCCCCGGGGTGAAAACCTTGATCTGAGTACCCTCAAGCTCCCGATCCGGGATAAACGGAGGCTGACCTGGGGCTATCACATCATGTACTCCAAGATCGAACTGGTGGAGACCTCCAGGGGCTGTACGCGGTCGTGTAACTTCTGTTCCATGCGGCACATGTACGGCCGCACCTTCCGGACCTATCCCATCAGCCGCGTCCTAGCCGATATCGATGATATTTACTACAAGCGCAAGACCCGGTGGATCTTCATCACCGACGACAATATGGTCCTGAATCCTTCCCGGGTCGTGGAGCTCTGCGACGCGATCATTGCCAGGAACTATAAGGGGCTCAACTTTGTGGTGCAGGCCGATTGCGTCTCCATGGCAACCCACGAACCGATGGTCGCCAAAATGGCCGCTGCCGGGTTTCGATCGGTGTTTTTGGGCATTGAGAACGGTTCGGTCAAGAACATGAGCAGCGCTGGCAAAGGCGATATCCCGGCCTATTCCAAGAAAGCCATTGAAAACTGCCATAAATACGGAATGATGGTTATCGGCGGGTTGATTTTCGGTTTTGCGGATGACGATGCGGCATCGATCAAGGAAAATTACGAATTTTTCAGGGAGATCGGCGCGGATGCCGCCTACTGCCAGATCCTGACCCCCTATCCCAAAACGGCCATGCGCCAGCAGATTATCGAGCAAGGGCTGTTGACCAATGCCACTGATTATAAAAAATACACCGGGTTGTGGGCCAATGTGCGGACCAAGCACCTTGACGCGGAAGAGCTCCAGTATCAGTTCTGGTACCAACGCCAGGTGGTGTTGGGCTGGTGGAATCCTCCCGCCTCGGCAAGAAAGCACGGCGTGGGCTGGACCTCTATCTGGCGCTTTCTTTTTAAGCCCTTTTTGAAGCTGCGCTACCGGTTAATCATGCGAAAGCACGGGTGGAGAGGGCGCTACGAAAAAGAAGTGGCCCGCTGGGAACAAATGAACCGCTTTACAGACCTCGAACCATACTGAGACGCCATGCAGATATATAATCTTGAATTTAGCGAACAGGAAATCCGTGAGGCGGTGGCCGCGGGCAAGCTGCTTTCCATGGAGATCGAATTCAGCCGCATCTGTAATTTCCGCTGCTCGTACTGTTATGTTCCGGACAGGAGCGAATGCAAAAATGAACTCTCCAGGGAGGAGATAAAAGATGTCATCCTCCAGGCCAAGGAGCTTGGCGCCCGCAAGATCATCATTTTGGGCGGCGAACCGAGCATCTATCCGCACCTTGTGGAAATGCTCCGCTTTCTTGGCCAACAAGGGCTTGAGATCGAGATGTTCACCAACGGTTCCGGCATTGATCCAGGTCTTGCCGCTGTCCTGGCCGAAGAAAAGGTCCGGGTGGTCCTCAAATTGAATTCCCGGGACGAGGCGATCCAGGACCGGTTGGCCGGGAAAAAAGGGGCATTCCAGATCATCAACCGGGCCTTGGCCACCTTGCGGGAGGCAGGATACCCGTCAGCGGAGCAATTCCTGGCGATCAGCACCGTGATCTGCCAGCAGAACATCAAGGAATTGCCGGCCATGTGGCAGTGGCTGCGGGAGGAGAGGATAGAGCCCTATTTCGAGGTCATCACCCCCCAGGCCAATGCCCTGGATAATATGTGGCTGGGCGTGGATTCCAGCGCCTTGAAGGAGTTGTTTGTCGGTCTTTCCGCCATTGATCGGGAGCTGTTCGGCCGCGACTGGGAGCCCCAGCCGCCGCTGGTGGGGAACAAGTGCATGCGCCACCAGGTTTCCTGCGTGGTCACCGCCACCGGCGATGTCATGCCCTGTGTCGGGGTAACCATTGCCCTCGATAATATCCGCGACAACAAGCTTGGCCATATCCTGAAACACAGCGAGGTGGTCAACAACCTAAAAAACTACCGGAACATGATCAAGGGGGCTTGCCGCACCTGCGAAAAGGCGGAAGAGTGCTACGGCTGCCGCGGGGCGGCCTACCAGATGACCGGTGATTACCTTGCCTCGGACCCTACCTGCTGGCGCAATAATGGGGATGGGGTCAAGGAGTGACGCGTAGCCCTCTGGTCCGCGCTGGTCAGACAACCGTCAGCAACACCCAACCCACCGAGAACCTGCCGCTTTCAGGGATAAAGCCCAAAATCCGCTCTCCTTTTTGCAGCTTGCCGGAAGAAAATAGCTCTTCCAGCATGATGTAGAAGGAGGCGGAACCGGTGTTGCCCTTGCTGGTCAAGTTGGTAAACCAGCGGTTCTCGGGGATTACAAAGTGTATATCCCGCAGTTGCTGGAGGAGCGGTTCCCGGAAGTATTGCGAGGAGTAGTGCGGCAGGAACCAGGCAATGTCCTCGGGGTTCAGGCCATGTTTTTTCGCAACGTCCGGCAGGCTTTCTCCGACCAGAGTCCGGATCACTTCCCTATTGAGCAACCGGGCATCTTGCTTGACCGTAAAAACACCCTGTCGGGCGGTCTCCCCCTCCACCGCATATTCCCGCCAGCCTTTGAGGCTTCCGTCTTCTTGCTTCACGGCGCCGGCATACATGCAGGTTTCCAGACAATGGGCATGGGAGATGATCTCTATCCAGTCAATCCTGAGGGAGAGACCATCTGTTGCCGGTTTGTTTTCGATCAATACCGCCCCGGCGCCATCGGAAAGCATCCAACGCAAGAATTCCGCCTCAAAGGAAAAGGCAGGATGATCCTCTTTCTTTCCCGGCTGGTCAGCCGTACCCTGCATGGCCTGGAAAAAAGAGGTACGCATAAAGGTGGAAGCCAGTTCAGAGCCGGTTGCAACCGCGTTCGTGCTCAACCCTTGGGCCACCGACATGGCGCCGTATTTTAAAGCGGTGATGCCGGTAAGACAGACCCCGGCGGTACTGATAACCTCACAGCGGTCGCCTCCCAACTCCCCATGCACCATGGAGGCATGCCCAGGCATGAGCTGATCGGGGGCGGAGGTGCCGCAGCAGAGGCATTCGATGGCGGGGCTGTCTGCCAAACGGCGTACGGCCTCGGCCGCCAGCAGAGCGTTGCTGTGCGTTGTGGCGCCGGTTTCCGGATCTATGGCATAGTGCCTGGTCTCGATGCCGTTGCCGGCAAGAATGATCTGCCTGGTCCTGGCCGCGAGCCTGTCCACCTTTCCCAGATACCTCTCCAGATCGTCATTGCTTACCGGTTGACCGGGAAGAAAGGCGGAAACCGCTGTGATAAAAGCATTCATGGTAGGTTAACCTAGTTGCGTTTTGTCGATAGAGATGTCTAGGCGAAAAGGTCCAAAGACGAGGCGCGCTGAATCCTGAGGAATGAGGCGTACCTGAGTACGCCGCAGTGACGAAGGATCCGGCGCAACGAAGTATTTGGGCCTTTGCGCGACGACATTACAACCGCGCGTTGTGGTGACTGTTGACAAGGAGCTCCGCATAACGGCTGTAAAACCGTTGTTCCTCAAGTTTGGTCGGGGTGACGGCATTGGTCAGGGTGTAATAATCCAGATTATGGTTGCTGATCCGGTGCTGCTCTTGCTTGTACAGGGCAGTGCCCGGCAGGGGGGTCATGACCGTGATCATGGGCAGATCGATCTGCCTTGATCCGAGATAGGTATCGAGCCGGTCAAAGTCGTCCTCCCCGTAGTCGGGGGAGATGATGAAATCACCCACAATGGTAATTCCCAGATCGTTGAGGATGGAAATGGCCTCGGCATTCATGGCTGCCTGGTTGGCCTTGTTCATGGCCGAGAGGCTGGCATCGTCAATCCCTTCAAAGCCGATGATCACTGCCCGTAGGCCGGCCTCCTTCCATTGTTGCAGCATTTCCGGGTGGCGGACAACCGTATCGGAGCGGATATCGGCCAGGTATTGTTTATTGAGACCCGAGGCGAGCAGGGCGTGGCCAAGGGCGGTGGCCCGTTTGACATCGCCGAAGGTGTTGGCATCCACGAGCCGGATGATCGGGATTTCGGGCAGCAGGGAGATATCCCGGATCACTGTTTCAATGGATTTTGTCAGATAGCCGCCGCCGGTCTGGCCTTGAATGGAGCAGAACAGGCAGTGGTGCGGGCAGCCGAAGGCCGAGGCGACAAAGCCCATGGTGATGCCCAGTTTTTCGAGAATGTAATGGGAGCGGTAGCGTTGTACCAAAGCATAAGCAGGGGGGCGCTCCATGACCAGATCGGCAAGACAGTTCCGCACTGCCGGCCATGTGACCTCCCGGCCCGGCGTGGTTCGAATCACCCCGGGCAGATCGGTGCGGTTCGTATCGCTCTCCAGGGCGCAGACAAGCTCGGCAAAGACCTTCTTGCCGATCCCGACCACGATATAATCCACTGTTGCCTGATTGAAGAACCCCGGATCATTGCTGGCATGAATCCCGCCCACCACAACGGTTGCCGGGCAGGATTCCTTGACCCTGGCGGCAAGCCGCAGCATGGTATTCGCCTCGCAGGTCACCCCGGTAATGCCGACCACATCCGGTTGAAATTCGCTCAGCTCCCTGTCCAGGCCATCGGGATCAGCCTTCAGGTCGAGGATCCGCACCGTATGTTCCAAAAGATTTCCGGCCAGCTCTTCGAGAGCCAGGGGTTCGCCGCGAAAAATCTGCTTGAGCGAAGTTATCCCATAGCGCTCTTCGGGAATGCTTCGCCCGCAATTCGGGGGATTAATAAGGAGTATATGCATTATGACCATAGCTGGAATTTTTTGGGGCGCCAGCCCTCTCTTCGCCCTGGAGACCGCGAATCAGCGCGAAAAATCGACCGGCAAAACATACCAACCGGAACAGCCCTTGGCGATTAAAAAAACGGTTTGCCGGAACGATTGCGGAAAACTGTCCGGACGCCCGGCAATTCAGGCAAATTTCTCAATTCGTAAAACCATCCGTCTCAATGCCGGGAATAACCTAAACCACCGAACCGGCAACTGTTCAGCAGCGCCGCTTCGCTGCTGCCGCAGATTGCGGCAAGCGGGACGGCGAAGCGTACATCAGGTACGTGAGCCGAACCGATCGTTGCAAGAGGTGGTACTGCTGGATGGTTCCCTAAATTCGTACCTCCCGTCGAAAGCGCTCTGGGCCGATGATAAACTGTACCGTGGCCAGCGAGCCGATAATCGTGCCCAGGATACCCGGGGCCATGACACTCTGCCCGGCCAGGAACAAACCCTGCAGCGAGGTGCGGTTCAGCAGGGCGCCGGAAAGCAGTTGCTCGGTCGAACGCATGACCCCATAGGCCGAGCCGTTGGGGCTGTTGACCCAATCCCGGATGGTCAGGGGGGTGGAGACATCGAGCAACTGGACGCCGCTGAGCGGGCCGGTGATCTTTTCCGCTTGGCCGAGCAGCCGGTGGGCAAAGTCCGTTTTGCTCTGGAGATATTCCTTCCCCCGCTTGCCGCTGACGGTATGCTGCCAGCGATCCCACAGGGCTTCATGGCCGGAGGTGATCAGGGAGAGCAGATTCTGGTCCGGCCGTTCGCTGGGGCGCAGTTGCACATAGATCAGATCGCTGGCATCGCCGGAGGCGTCGGTCTGGATGGCAAAGAGGTTGTGGGCGAAAGCCGGATGTCGGGCGGCCGGCACCAGGGCATGGACCGCGGTCATCCCGTGGGTATCCTGCAAACCCTCAATACGCCTGCGATACGAGGGCTTGACGCTCTCGGGCGGCAGCAGCCCCAGTGTTTCCTTGGGGTGGAGGGTGGAGATGACCAGATCGGTGTCAAGGGTTTCCCCGGAGGCCAGGGTGACCCCCTGCACACAGCCGTCCGCAGTGCGGATTCGGACGACGCCGTCGCCGGTGCGCACCCGGCCGCCGAGGGAGGCCAGGCGCTGGGCGCAGACATCGGCCATGTGCGCCCCGTTGCTGGTCAGGCGCCAGGCGGAGAAGAGATAGCTGGCCAGGGCCATGGTGTGATAAAATTGCGGGCACACTGCCGGGGGAACCCCGATCAGGACCGAGGGCAGGCCAAAGACCGCCCGCAACCCGGGACTGCAGCCGAGCCGCTCAAAAACCGCCCCCAGGGGCTCCATTTGTTCAAACCAGGAGAGGGGTGGCCTTTCCGAGTAGAGAAAATCCAGTTGCTCGAACTGAGAACCACTGCGGCGCAGCATCGCCATCAGGGCATCGATCTGCGGCTGTTGCGTGGGAAAAGCTGCCCGCAAATTACTCTCATAGGCCGCAAATCCCGCAGGGACATCAAACGATTCGATCCCCAGGCGCGCGTCGCTAAAGAGGTAGCGGTCAATGGGGCCGTCCGTTCCCATCCGCATGAGGGGCAAATCAGCGGTGATGCCCAGATGATCGAAGCAGCGGCGCAGCACCTGCCCTGCATCCAGGGCGCCCAGATAATGCAGGCCGACATTGCAATGCACCCCCTGGCGCACATAGCTGCGCATCATCCCGCCGGGCTGCCTGTTTTTTTCGACCACCGTGACCTCAAAACCGAGCCTGGCTAAAATGATGCCGGTGCTCAATCCGCCGATTCCGGAGCCGATGATAACGACCTTTGCCATGTCTGTCTAGTACCTTGTAACTCTTACTATTTTTGGAAAACGCCCCTCCCCATGCGGGAGGGGTTGGGGGTGGGGGTAGTTCCAACCTGCTGAGAAAATGGCAACTTCCCCCTCTCCCTAACCCTCCCCCGGAAGGGGAGGGAAGTAATGTGATGTCGATTAAAAAGTTGCAAGGTACTTGTGCCTTGCCTTGGTTGAAAAATTAAGGGGGAATTCATCGTCTCCCCCTTTGTTACAGGGAGAGGTGAAGAGTGCCGTCGCCTCGCGTGGTTTATTTAATTTTTTCCAAACCGGTGCTTCGACGGGCTCAGCACGAACGGAATATCAATACATTAAGATAACATCCGTTCATCCTGAGCCCTGTCGAAGGAGAGCTGTTACGCGTGTATCCATACCGGTTTGTTTGTTAAAAAAAGCGGCGGAAAAATCCCCCTATCTGTTCGCTCTGATATAGTCGGCAAGGTGGGTCACCGACTGCAAAACAACCCGGCTGGTGTTTTCCGAGTCCATTCTCACCCCGTATTCCTTCTGCACGGTCACTGCAATCTCCAGGGCATCCAGGGAGTCGGTGCCCAGGGGGGAATCCGGACCGATCAAGGGATCATCAGGGCCAATGCTGGCCAGGTCCACATCGTGGAGGTTGCAGGTGGTGCAGATCAGTTCGAGGAGCTCGTGCTGTAGTTGGTCCATGGTCGTTAAGGAGAATCTCTGGCATTGGTTGAAAGGGAGAGGGCTATTTCCGGATCCCGGCAAGCTTCCAGGATACAAAAACGGTTACCGCGAAAAAGAGCAGCAGGCGGCCCAGGTCATCGAGGATGGCCGACAGGGAGTAGCCGCGTAACAGCAGGTCCTGGAAGGCGGTCAGACCCCAGTTGAGCGGCGAGATGATGCTGAGTTGCTGCATTACCTGGGGCATGGCATAGACCGGCACCATTACCCCCCCGAGGGCCGCGGCTGCCACCACGGTGGTGGAGCCCAGGGTGGACGCCTGCTCGTAGGAGTTGCAGGTCAAGCCCAAAAAGATGCCATAGCCGCAGGCCGCGAGGCTTGAGAGCACCACGGTGAGCAGGATCGCGGTCGGATGCATGGAAACGGTAAAGGCAGGCAGCCCGAGAAAGGGAAAGAGAAAGGCCCCGATCAGGGCGATGAGCAGGAACTGGCAGAGGCAGACGCCCATATAGGCCAGGGCCTTGCCGGTAAAAAGCACCAGCGGGGAGACGGGAAGGGCGGTCAATCGGATCCAGATGCCGGAGTTCCGTTCCTGCAGGATTGAGCCGGCAATGGGGATGGCGGTGAAAAACATCCCAAACAGAGCCCAGGCTGGCACGTTTTGCTGCACCGGCTTATACTGGGAGGCGCCGATTGCCCCGGAGTCGCCCTGGTGTTCCTGCAGGTCGAGAAGGGGTTGCCGGAACAGGGCCGGGAGTTTGTCGCCGGCCAGGGGGCTCTGTTCCGGCTCCATCCCGGCCCTGGCCATGGTTTGCGCAAGCACCCCGCCGAGCTGGGCCAGCTTTGCTTCCAGGGCAATGGTGGTTAAGGCCATCTCAAGCTGGGCAATAACCCCCGAGCGCAATCCGGCCATGATGCCGGGATCAACAAAGAGCTGCACGGTAGTGGCGGCCATCTCCCGTGGCTTTCCGCTGCCTGTGCCTTGCTGAAAAAGACGGGCGGTCTCCTCAGTAAACCGGGCGGAGGCGCCCTTGGGAATCACCACTCCGACCTGATACCCGCCGCCTGTCACGGCGGCCTGAATGTCAGCGATATCTTTCTGCTTTTCATCCCAGAGCACAAGATCGAGAGTGGTTGTTGACAACTGCTTTTGCAGGGATCTGCCGAGATCCCCCTGGTCCAGGTCGAGAAACAGCACCTGGGTCTTTTTCTGGCCGGTGAGCTCCATGACATTTTCTTGCACCAGGGTGATCAACACCACCAGGATCGCGGGCATGAGAAAGAGGACAAGCAGGCCTGTCCGGTCCCGCCGCAGAAGCAGGAGTTCCTTGGCCGTGGCGGCAAAGATCTTCAGCATGGGAGCCCGTATGGGGGAAAAGATGGTTGAGTGATCTTCATCAGGTATCGCGGAGTTCCTTGCCGGTTAGATGGAGAAAGAGCTCTTCTAGGTTGCGTATCCCGCTTTGCTGGAGCAAGGCGGTGGGGCTGCCCTGTTCCTCCAGGCGGCCGTTGTCGATGATCCCGATCCGGCTGCAGAGTTCCTGGGCCTCTTCAATGTAGTGGGTGGTGTAGAGGATGGTGGTCCCTTGCCGGTTGATCTCTTGCAGTTGGTTATGGATCAGGTGCCGGGACTGGGCGTCAATCCCCACGCAGGGCTCATCAAGGACCAGCAACTGCGGCTTGTTTAACAGACCCACGGCCAGGTTCAGCCGCCGTTTCATCCCGGTCGAAAAGGTGGCCACTTGATGGCGCGCATGCTCGGTAAGCCGGGCAAACTCAAGACCCTGTTGGATCCGCTCCGCAAGTTTTTGGCCGCTGAGGCCGCAGAGTTTGCCGAAAAAGCTCAGGTTTTCCCGGGCGGTGAGTGTGTCATACAGGCCGATATCCTGGGGCACCAGGCCCAGAATCCGCTTGATTTCGTGCTCGTGGTCTTGAAAAGACATCCCCTTGATCCGGATACTGCCGCTATCCGCGGGAAACAGGCCGGTAAGAATGGAGATGGCCGTGGTTTTTCCAGCCCCATTGGGGCCCAGCAGGCCGAAGAATTCCCCCTCCCGCACCTCCAGGCTGAAATCATTCAGCGCCGGGCGGTCGCTGTTTTTGTATTGCTTGATTAGCGATCGGGCGGAAACCACGCAATCCGGCCCCGGCTCGGGCAAACATGGGTCGCCGGGTCTCATGGCTGCTGTTTGGCCCATTGGCTCAGTTCCGTGAAAACCTTTTCTTCCATGGCCCCACAGCGGTTGAGGCATTCCACCATGGCGGGATAGCTGTCTTCCGGTCGGCCGCGCTTCTTGCAGAGGCGGGCGGCCATGGCGGCAAACTCGCGCCAGGTGTCGCCTGCCTCGGTCAGGGAGGCGGCGCATTCCTGTAAGCGGGGTTCCTGCATGACCGCCGCACTTTCCTGGAGAAAGGCGGCGTACATGAAACGGAAGCCGCCGCCACCGGTGCCGATTTCCTCCTGCATGCGGACAACGTGGCCCAGATGCAGATCCGCGTTTTCCTGGCCCAACCGTTGCGGCCATTTGCCGAGCCGCTTTGCCAGAAAGCGGATGCCCTTGACCCCGATCAGGGGAAAGGGGCTGGCCAGCATCATCTTGCACACGAATCGAACCCCCCGGACGATATGGGGGGTAAGTTCCAGCGCTGCCGGCGCCTGGGTCAGGTAATACATTTTCCCCTTGGGAGCAAGGGCGCCGGCGGCAAACCTGGCCCGGGCCAGATCCTCGGCCGGGCAACGGACCGGGCTGGGGAAAACAGGATCGCTGATCAGATACTCGTTTCCTTCCTTCCCATAGACGACCAGGTTGTGGGCGTTGAAGTGAAAGCGCAGCGCCTTGGGGAAATAGGGGAGCCAGAAAACCCCGGTCTGCAGCCCCACCGGGATGGAAGCGGCCAGGGCTTGGTCCAGCTCCGCCATGGCCGCATCCCGGTTCCGGAATTTCTTTTCCACCATGCAGACACCGGGAATTGAAGCAATCTGCCGGAGGATATTTCCGGCTGCGGCCCGGTAGGTGACAAGGGGCAGTCCATTGATTCGGATAAAGGGGAGATAGCCGAAAAAAAGCCCTCCTCCCAGGCCAAAGGCCATGGCCTCGGAAATCTTGAGGCCATGATGGGTCAGCAGGTTGGCGGCCACGCCGCTTTCACAGTGGGCGGACTGGGTGTGGGGGAAATCAGGCAAAAGATGCGCTCCAGGCTATTGGTGATTGTGGATAAGCGGCTGGAGTCTGCCTTGGGTCAGATCATCCGGGGAAATTTTATACAACTCGGCGTACTTTTGCAGGGTTTTTGCAGACAGCCGGTTAAAGATACAGGGGAGCAGATGCAGGCACACCTTCCAGCGCGGCTGACCGGTATACTGGGCCAGCAGGGAGGTGTCCATTTGGTTGGCAATCATGTAGTAGTGGAGGCAGCTTACCCGGCCGGCGGCAATTTTATCTTTGGAGGCGGCAATATTTTTTTCAATTTCCTGCCAGGCCTGATGATTGACGACATTCACCGGCTGCCAGACAAAATCCGGGATCAGCTCATATTCACCCTTGCTGTTCACGGCATAGCTCACGATTTTCAGGCCGTCGGTTATATCTTCCTCGGAAGAATGATCGGGCAGCTCCATGGCGTCTGCTAAAAAGTGAGGCCGAAAAGCGCTTTGACGGAGTTCAGAGGCTCATTGGGCTCCTCGCTGCCGCCATTGGAGATATGATGGTAGCGCAATTCAAACAGAAAATCGTGGTCCGGGTTTATCCCGTAACTGAGACCCAAGCCGAACTGATAATTGCCGTTCAACTCCGAGCCCATTCCGGGAACATCGGCAAAACTGTAAACAGGGCCGCCGCCGCCGAACAGGTAGGGCCGGATATCCTGGTTGGCGGTAAAGGTGTAACAGGCCAGAAAATTCATCCCAACCATGCTGGAGACATCGGGACTGACGACAAAATGCACGGGCAGTTCCAGAAGAATGGAGTGATAGCCGCGATACCATCCCGAACCGAGGTTGTCAAAGATGCGGTGATTGTAGCGCAAGACAAGGTCAATGGTTTCGACCCGTTGGGTGGTATCTCCCCAGCCGGGAATGCTTTGGCCATAACCGCCCAAAACGCCCCAACTGTCTTGCGAGGTGTCAAAGACGGCTGCTTCGGCGGAATCGGTATGGGGAAAAGTGCACAATACCAGGAAGAATAACAACAAGAAGGCGGCATGTTTGCCAACAGGAATTCTTTTCCACACAGATTGATATGTGATCATACGTCTTCCCCCCCCCTGGCAGACAGCGCGGAGCCGTCCATTGGAAAATTGGGCAAAAAGCCTGGTTAGGCTGCTGTTAAGCTCATTGATGACCGCAAACCGAACAGGTCGAGCGGGTTGAAATCTTCATGGTCACTATTTCTTGATATTGGCCAGAAGATCCAATCAGGGAACAAAATAGTACGCTCAACTATCTATCAAATGCCCCACAAAAGTCAATACCAATACAATATCGTACACATGTCCCCATGTGTTTTCCCCCGCATGCTGTCTCGGCTAGAGAATCTCCTTGCGGAGCCGGGTATGCAGATAGAGGCTTTCCAGCTTCGCTCTGGCCCATGGGGTTTTGCGCAGGAATTTGAGGCTCGACTTGATGCTGGGGTCCTTGGTAAAGCAGTTGATCGCGATCTTCTCCCCCAGTTTTTCCCAGCCGTAATGCTCCACCAGGCGGGTGAGGATCAGCTCCAGGGTGATGCCGTGCAGCGGGTTGCTTTCCTGGCTTGTGCTCATGGTGTGTCCTTCACTTGTTCGTTTTGTCCCATGCCGTCCGCCTGCAGCAAGGATTCAAGGCAATGCTCCCGGATTTTGTAAAACTCCTTGATCTCCCGGATCTGGGCCAGCAGTTCCGCCTGTTTGCCGGAGCCGTTCCCCTTCACCCCAAGGATCATCTTGTTTTTGCTCGTGTGTTCCAGGGAGACGAATTCAAAGATCTGGGTCTCGTAGCCGGAAGCCTCAAGGAGTAGCCCGCGCAGGGAGTCGGTGACCATCTCCGCCTCCTGGCCCAGATGGATGCCGTGCTTGAGCATGGGGTGCAGCAGCGTGGGGATTTGCATCTGGGGCCTGATTTGCTTGTGGCAGCAGGGCGCGCACATGATGATCGCGGCGCCCGAGCGGATGCCCAGGTGGATGGCGTAGTCCGTTGCCATGTCGCAGGCGTGCAGGGCGATCATGATATCGATACTCTCCGGCGGGAAGCTGCGGATATCGCCCTGCATGAAAGAGAGCCCGTCAAGGTTCAGCTTGCGGGCCGCCTTGCTGCAGAGGTTGACCAGATCCTCCCGCAATTCCACCCCGGTTACCTGGGGTTTGAGACCCAGGCCGCCGCGCAGGTATTCCTCCATGGCAAAGGTCAGGTATCCCTTGCCCGAGCCGAAATCAACCACCCGCACCCGCTCTTTCTCTTTCAGCTTCGAGGCGCCAATGGCATGGTCCAGCACCTCGATGAACTTGTTGATCTGCTTCCACTTGCGCGACATGGCGGGGATGAGCTGCTGCTGCGCGTTGGTGACCCCCAGCTCCTTGAGAAAGGGCGCGGCAAGATCGAGAAAGCGCTCTTTTTCGCGGTCATGCTCCTGGGGGGAGACGCTCCGGCCTGCTGCCTTGCCCCGTTGCAGCGTGTATTTCCCCTTTTTGTTGATCGAGAGCTGGATATCCTCGGTCAGGGTCTGCAGGTGCAGATTGTTGAACGAGGTGGCAAACATATCGCGGAGGGAAGCAATCCCCGCCGCAATGGGCAGGTTCTTGGTCACGTCCCTGGTCTGGTAGCGATAGAGAAAAGAGAGGCTTTCTCCCTCCTTCAGGGTAAGCCGCCGGACAAAGACGCGGCCCAGCCCCGGTTCCGGACCATGGTATTTTCCCAACACGAGGTTGATAAAGGTGTTGCGGGCCAGGCAATCCTCCAGCAGGCTGAAGAAAAGCCCGCTGGGGTTTGCCGGATCGTGCGGCGCTGGTTTCGTTTCACTCATCATCTCGTACCGTCTGGATGCGTTGCAGGTGTGGGCGCATGGTTGCTTTTGTATTCATATTTTAGCCGTAGCGCCAATTGTTTTTTGCGGTACCCTGAATTGACGATCTCGCAAAAGGCCCCTTCGACAGGCTCAGGGTGAACGGATTATTCTTTAACATGTTGAAATTACGTTGCTCAGCCCGCATTTTCCGAATCGAATTTCCGTTTGTGCTGAGCCCTGTAGAAGCACCTGTTATGCAACAATTTCGAGTTGCGCCGTGCCCATCATATCACTTTGCATCCCATGCCGAATATGGTCAAATACCGTGCAGCGATTCACTTTTTGGGAAGCCGAGAAAAGAGCGGCAACGCGGATAAGGCCGGACGCCGGCGCCGCTGAATCATATCGCAAGGAAAAGCGCATGGGAAACCCGTTGCAGGAACAGCTTCTCAAGGCCGGGCTGGCCAGTAAAAAACAGGCCAAAAAGGCCGAGCACGAAAAACGGATCAGCCGCAAGCAAAACGACGGCAAAAGCCCCGATGTTGCCAACAAGGCGCGGGAGGAGCAGGCGGCCAAGGAGCAGCGCAACCGGGAGCTCAACCGGGAGCGCGCCGAGGAGACCCGGCTGCGGGAGCAGAAGGCCCAGGTGAAACAGCTCATCGAGACCAACCGGTTGCCCAAGGATGACCGGGGCGAGCCGTACAACTTTGTCGAACAGAACAAGATCAAGCGGATCTTTGTCTCCGAAGAGGTGACCGACCAGCTCAGCCGCGGCCAGTTGGCCATCGTCAAGCTCGGCGCCAACTACGAGGTGGTCCCGGCCAAGGTTGCCCACCAGATAGCGAGCCGCGACCAGGAGGCGGTGGTGGTCTTTCATAAAAAGGCATAAGAGGAAACCGCGAGCGAATGCTCCCGTTGTGTGCAATGGTGGGCGATACTGGGATCGAACCAGTGACCCCTGCCGTGTGAAGGCAGTGCTCTCCCGCTGAGCTAATCGCCCTGATGGTTTATTGAATAATAGAACATTCCGTTGCCGTCAACAACCGAACTTTACTGCGGCAAAAAAAGTGGGGAGCGGCCCCGGAATTCTGCGACCGCAGAGATAAGGAAACACACAGCATGGGCGCAACTCGATACATCGTGGCGGGAAGCTTTATCGACGGCAGCGGCGGTGCGGTGCGCAGGGATGTCTTTCTGCAAATCACGGACACCATTATTACCGCCATCGGCTCCGCCGCAGACCTTCCCCGCCATGACGGGGAGGCAATCGACGACTTTTCGCACTGTATCATTGTGCCCCCGCTGGTTGATTGCAGCGTTTCCCTGTCGCGCTCGCCCTCCGTGGACAGCAGGGTGCGGCTAGCCGCCGAGGAGGCGGGTCTTACGGAAAAGAGTGCCATGCTGGAGCGGCATATCCGCTACTGCCATGCCTACGGAGTGCTGGGCGTGGCCGACAGCGACGATCTCAGCGGCCTGGTGGCCCAGTATCGAGAGAGGACGGCGCCGGGGAGCAGCATCGACATCCGCACCTCCGGCCCTCTCTGCCGAAGCAGCCAGAATTGCGCAGCCACCAACCCGGTATCCACCGATTTTCTCAAGATAGGCTATTCCCCCAATATCGAAGACCAGGAAGCCCCCTCTCCCCGGCTTACCCAGGAAGAGCTGGGCCGGATTCTCCAGCACCGAGGCGGCAGAAAGGCGGTGGTGGTGGCCAATGGCGTGCAACAGGTAGCCGAGGCGCTGGCGGCGGGGTGCGATGCCATCGAACAGGGATACGGCATGGGCGAGGACAATCTCCGGAAGATGGCGGAGCAGGATGTGCTGTGGATTCCCAGCGTGCTGCGGGCCAAGAATGGGTTGGACGGGGCAAGCTCCGGCGGCGAGGTGGCGTGCCGTTTCTCCATTCGTTATGTGGCACCGGGAAAGCCGATCCCGGGTGCGGAGGCTTTTTGGCAGAAGACGCTCGCCGAACAACTCGCGCAACTGCGTTTGGCCAAAAAATTGGGCGTGAAAACGGCGGTGGGAACCGGGGCCGGCAGTGTCGGCATCCTCCATGGCGAGTCCATGGCCGAAGAGATGAAATTGTTCCTCAAGGCCGGCTATAGACTTGAGGAGACCATCCGGTGCGGATCGGAAAACGGCGCCGAATTCTTCGGCATGGAGAAGCTGGGAAGGCTGACGGTCGGGCGAAAAGCAACCTTCCTCATTGCCAGGGGCACGGTGCAGCAGTTGGCAAGAAAACTCTCCTACCTGGAAGGCATCTATATTGATGGCGCACCCAGCATCACCTATCGCAAAAATCCTGTCAAGACGGCGTGACAGGCGCGCTTTGCCCTCTGCAAAGAAACTGGGGGGAGTGCCCCTACTTTCCCTAATTTTCCCCAAGGCAACGATGCAATATCACTATGAATTCGATGGTGAATATGGTCAAATACTCAGGCAATATTCAGTTAGGCTTTCTGCCGCCATCCGCTTGGTGTCCCTCCATGCAGCCACCGGCGACTTTCATGGAGCTATTGGCCAGTGATACAAAGAAAAAAGCTTGCGCCCTTTGCCCGGATCAGATACTTTATGCTCAATTATTACTTAATTTTGAACAACACCCCCAACGCATCTCGTAAGATCTGCGCACCATTGGGGGTTTCTTTTTATGGGGGCTGGTAATGCAATTTACCAAGCCCCCTAAATCTTTTGATGAACAGATCGACCTGCTCATCGAACGCGGCATGGCCATCACAGACCGCGACCGGGCCAAACGCTATCTCGGCCACCTCAATTACTATCGCCTGGCTGCTTACTGGCTCCCCTTCGAGCAGGACCATCCCACCCATCAGTTTAAGCCCGGCACAGACTTCAATCTGATCTTGGAGCACTATATATTTGACCGTGAATTGCGGCTATTGATCATGGATGCCCTCGAACGAGTTGAAGTTTCCCTGCGCACCCGTTGGGCCTATCACCTCGCCCATGCCTATGGGCCGCACGCCCACCTGCAAGAAAATCTATTCAAGGAAAACTGGAACCACCCTGAAAATATCAACGCTCTCAAGGAAACGGTAGGGAGAAGTTCTGAGATTTTCATCAGGCACTTCAGCAAATACGATGAAGAACTCCCGCCCCTCTGGGTTGTCTGCGAAGTCATGACCCTGGGGCAACTCTCAAAGTGGTACGCCAACCTAAGACATGGCAGCGACCGCAATGCCATTGCCCATGCCTATGATTTAGACGAGGTGAATCTCACCTCCTTTCTCCATCATCTCAGTATCGTGCGGAACCATTGCGCCCATCATGCCCGGCTCTGGAATCGATTATTCCCCTTTGCCTGGAAACTGCCCCGGAAAAGGCCTGCTGATCTACAGGCAAATTTCAACCAAATGGATGGGAAACATCTTTACAATACCCTGGTGATGCTGGCATATCTCATGGACAGCATCAACCAAAACACCTGGAAACAACGATTGGCCAACCTTTTTGTCAAGCATCCGCAAGTGCGGGCACAGGCCATGGGCTTTCCGAATGATTGGCAAGCGCGACCGATTTGGAGGTAGGCAGGAATTAAGTATATATCCCCGGAATTCTTGTTGTTCACCCATCCCGAGTATGACCGCTGGTGCAAACAGAACAGGAGTAAAGGAAAATGATCCCCGCAGGCCATGCCATTGATCCGGCTGTAATCGCTCCGGCGTGGCGCTCGTTGCAAGAAGCGCTGCCGGTCCGCCTTACGCCCATCCGCACCGAGGCACAATTTGAAGAGGTGGTTGCATTGCTGCACAGCCTCATCGATGCAGTCGGCGACGACGAAGACCATGAGCTGGCTGATTTTCTCGATCTGGTCGGACAACTGGTCGAGGATTACGAGACACAACATCATCCCGTTCCGGAGGCGGAACCACGAGCCGTTCTCCGGTTCCTCATGGAGCAGCACGGGCTCAAGCAGACCGATCTGTCCGAGGAGATCGGCGGGCAATCCGTGGTAAGCGAGATACTGACGGGCAAACGCGAAATCAACGCCAGACAGGCCAAGGCCTTGGCGGCACGCTTCGGGGTTTCCCCTGCGGTTTTTATTTGAGCAAATTCAAAAACAAAAATATGGGGAGATGTTTCTGTTTCCCCCTGATTTCCCGTTGGCTAAAAAGATTTTTCTCGACTAGATTGGTTTAGCTCATAAATTCAGGGACATTTTGGTCTGGCTGACAGTAATTAAGTAAGGTGTCCCCTGAATTTCCCGCAACTTCTGAGTGACACTCTCAAATCAACAATCAAACCGGACTACGCCATGATTAACACCGTATGGGGCAGCACAGACAAGCCTGTTTCGAGCACGCGGCTCGCCGAACTTCTCAGCGAGGAACCCGACCTTGAAGGCACCCTCTATATTGGTTACCCAATCATCGGCACGCCAGAAGGCTCTTTTCCGATAGATGCGTTACTTGTGTCGCCGACCAAAGGCTTGGTCTTGTTTAGTGTTGTTGAAGGAAGAACCCTCCCAGACTACGCCGAGGCGCAAGACGAGGGGTTCAATAAGATGCAGGCAAAACTGCTCCAGCATCAGACCTTAATTCGCAAACGAAAGCTTCTTGTCGGCATTCACACGGTCACGTTTGCGCCTGCCATCGCAAAACTTGATGCCGATGAGGAGTACCTCCTCTGCAATGCCGACAACTTGGTGTCGGCTATCGAAGAATTGGAGGATTTCGACCCAGCGGTTTTCCCATCGCTGGTTTCGGTTATTCAGGCGATTTCCACTCTGCGTAGGGGCCGTAAGAAGCGCGACCTCCGTGACCAGAATTCGCGAGGCACCAAGATCAAAACGCTGGAGGATTCGATTGCCAATCTCGACAGCCAGCAGAGCGCTGCTGTTGTTGAAACCTATGAAGGCGTTCAGCGCATTCGCGGACTTGCCGGATGTGGCAAGACTATCGTTCTGGCTTTGAAGGTTGCCTATTTGCACGCACGTCATCCTGACTGGTTCATCGCGGTCACGTTCAACACCCGGTCACTTAAGAAGCAGTTCGAGAACCTCATCACCACTTTTGTACTGGAACAAGCAAACGAAGAGCCAGACTGGGACAAAATCAGAATCTTGAATGCTTGGGGTGCTCCCGGAGGGTCAAACCGCACAGGCATCTACTACGAGTTCTGCCGTGACCATGGTGTCGAATATTTGGATTTTGGAACGGCCAAAAATCGCTTTGGCTCCGACAAGGCATTTGAGGAGGCATGTGATATTGCCCTTCAAGGCGCAAAACAATTCGTACCTAAATACGATGCGGTCCTGGTTGATGAGGCACAGGATTTTGCACCAAATTTTTTATTGCTCTGTTACGAATACCTCAAGGACCCAAAGCGCCTAGTCTACGCATACGACGAGTTGCAGAACCTCGGGAACAGATCACTCCCCCCCGTTGAAGAAATCTTTGGGAAGAACACAGATGGAACAGCCCGTGTCGTTATTCACCCCCCTGAGCCAGGAAAACCCAAGCAAGACATCATTCTCGACACTTGCTATCGCAACTCCCGTCCTGTCTTGTCCACGGCTCATGCCCTTGGGTTTGGGGTTTATCGCGCCGAAGGCCTTGTTCAAATCTTTGAGAACAAGAACCTCTGGTTCGACATCGGTTATCAAGAGGACAATGGGGAAATCGAGGACGGCGAAATCGTCACGCTCACTCGCACACCAAAATCCAGCCCGGAATTCCTGGAGAAGCACTCGCCAGTGGAAGACTTGATTCAGTTCGAAGTTTTCGACACGCCCGAAGCACAAACTGCGTGGCTGGTTGCTGAGATTAAACGAAATCTGACCGAAGATGAGCTGATACCAGACGACATCGTTGTCATAAACCCAGATCCATTGAAGACGAAGGATGCAGTCGGTGAGGCCAGACGGACGCTGATGCAGATGGGAATCAACTCAAATCTTGCTGGCGTGACGACAATCGCCGATGTATTCACCGAGCCTGGAACTGTGACCTTTACTGGTATCTTCCGCGCAAAAGGCAATGAGGCAGCCATGGTCTATGTGATCAATGCACAGGACTGTTTTGGGGCTTTATCGCCACGGCATGTCGCACGCGTCCGTAACCGTCTTTTTACCGCAATCACGCGCTCAAAAGCATGGGTTCGGGTCCTCGGAGTTGGAAAATCTATGTCTGCCCTTAAAGCAGAATTTGAAAAGGTCAAGACAGAAAATTTCGCGCTTCACTTTCGCTATCCGACCGAAAATGAGCGAAAGACAATGACGACCGTAAATCGTGATATGTCGAAAGCGGAGCAAGATCGGAGTGCCAAACGAAGAAACAACTTCGCCGACATTATTGCGTCACTCGACTCGGGTGATAGTTTCATCGAAGACTATCCCGCCAGCCTCGTAAAAAAGCTCCTGGCCCACGCGAAGAAACCCAAACGGCGGCAGAAATGACACCACAGCAAACACTCAAGCAGATAAAAAAACTCACGGAAGCACTCGTCGGCCTGAGCCTTTCGAACGAGCAGAATTTTCCAGCCACACACGGCAAAATCAATGCGGCGTTCGAAATTACTGTGAGCACCGCCGCACGCATGAGCGTGGCATTAAAGAATGTTGCTTACCGCGACATCTATGGCGAGTTGGAGAAAGCCAGGTGCTTCAACATTAAGATGCTGGATGGTGCTTTGATTTCACTCCGCTACCGGTTTAGGGACAAAGTCATCTGTGAACATTCCCTTTCATATTTCCCGTCCCCAGACCTTGAGCATTTTCAGAATGAGCCAGAAATTTATCTTGAGGATGAGATTTATGCCGATGTTATTGATAGAAATATCGTTCCTTTCCCCATCCGTTTCGACTTCAGCGATGACCCGGAAAAATTCGTAGATATTCATCACCCATATTCCCACCTAACGCTAGGTCAGTATGAGAATTGCCGCATACCTGTCTGTTCTCCCATTGGGCCACTCGCGTTCGGAGGTTTCATTTTGAGAAACTTCTACAACACAGCTTTTCGCAAATACTCCGACAAAATTCCAATGACTACGTTGGCCTTCCCCAACACAATTACGGCAAACGAACGGAAGATTCCACATGTTGTGTGTGGCGTGTGAATGAAAGATGAGCCTCGGCAATTCCGGAACAAATGGGGACGGAACCCAATATTTTCGCTCCTCGTCCTTCATTTACTACACTGTAAAAAATTCTTTGAAGGCTATCACTCAGGATGCTTCCGGCTCGACCTTCAAGGAGGTTTCCGGAACGGTGCTGAAGACAGTAAAAATCTGCCTGCCTGCGTCTGACGTTGTGGAACAATTTACAAACAAGGTCGATTCCATATTCAAGCGCCAGGATGTTCTTGGGCAGGAAAACCAACAACTCACCCAACTCCGCGACTGGCTCCTGCCCATACTGATGAACGGCCAGGTCACGGTGGTGTAAGAGGGATTCGATGAACAACTCTGAACTGCTCATCTATCAGGATTCCGATGGCAAGGTCAAAATTGATGTCCGCCTGGAGGAGGAAACGGTCTGGCTGACGCAGGAGCATATGGCGCAGCTTTTCGGCAAGAGCAAGAAAACCATTTCCGAGCATATCCGCAACATCTTCAAGGAGGGCGAACTGGACGAAAATGTGGTTATCCGGAAATTCCGGACAACCACTCGGCATGGTGCCATAGAAGGAAAAACCCAGTCCAAAGAGGTCCAGTTCTACAACCTGGATGTGATTATCTCCGTCGGCTACCGGGTGAAATCCCACCAGGGCACCCAGTTCCGTATCTGGGCCACCCAGCGTCTCAAGGAGTATATCGTCAAGGGTTTCGCCCTGAACGACGAGCGGTTCAAGAGCGGCAATTCCATGAACTATTTCACGGAATTGCAGGAGCGCATTCGGGAAATCCGGCTCTCCGAGCGTTTTTTCTACCAAAAGATCAAGGACATTTACGCCACCAGCATTGACTACGACCACAAGGCCGAAAAGACCACCGAGTTTTTCAGGGTGGTGCAGAACAAGCTGCTCTGGGCCATCAGCCAGCAGACGGCGGCGGAACTGGTGTACCGCCGGGCGGATGCCGCCCTGCCGCTGATGGGTATGCAGTCATACGACAAGAAGGGCAACCCGGCAGCGATACGCAAAAGCGATGTCAGCGTGGCCAAGAATTATCTTGCCGAGGATGAAATGAAGCTGCTCGGCCTGCTGGTGGAACAGTATCTCGCCTTTGCCGAAACCATGGCCCAGCAACGGACGCCCATGTACATGAGAGATTGGCTTGAGCGGCTTGACGCGATCATTCGACTCAACGGCCGGGAATTGTTGACCCACGCCGGAAACATCAGTCACCAGCTGGCCCTGGAAAAATCGGCGCTGGAGTATGATAAATACCGGGAAGCGTGGAAACAGATGCAGCATGAAGAAAGTCTGAGGGAGTTAGAACAGGACATTCAACAGCTCAAGCCGCATCAGGCCAAGAGGAAGACTGATTAAAGCCAGTCTTCGCTGGAAAGGCTGAAGCCGTCCCGAGGTATAAATTCCGGGGAAAGCATCGTTAATTAAGGAGGGCGTTGCCCATGTTTCACTGGCTCCGCGATCATCGCCGTGCCGAGGCGCGAAACCGCCTGTTCCCTCCTGCGTGGGAAGCCTTTATGCGTGCGAACGTGGCCCACTACTGCGTGCTCGATGACGCCGAGCGCGCTGAGTTGCGCGCGATGATTCAGGTATTTCTGGAGGAGAAAGACTGGGAAGGATGCGGCGGCCTTGACCTCACCGATGAGATTCGTGTCACCATTGCGGCCCAGGCATGCCTCCTGCAACTGGGACTTCCCCACGACTACTATCGCAACGTGGAGTCGATTCTCGTCTACCCCTCCACCGTTGTGCCCCCCGCGCATCACCCCGGTTTCTTCGAGCGCGTGGATGGCCCGGTGGAGGACTCGGTTCCTCTTTTGGGTCAGGCCTTCAACCAGCAGGGCCCGGTGATCCTGGTGTGGGATACCGTTCTGCACGACGCGCGCCACCCCGAGCAGGGTCATAACGTCGTCTACCACGAGTTTGCCCACAAACTCGACATGCTCAGCGGCTCCGCCAACGGCACCCCGCCCCTCGTCGACCGCGACCAGTTGGCCCAATGGGTGACCGTGTGCTCCCACGAATTCCTGCGGCTGCGCCGCCTGGCCGAAAAGGGCCACAAAACTTTCCTCAATGCCTACGGGGCGACGAACGAGGCCGAGTTCTTCGCCGTAGCCACGGAAGCATTCTTCGACCGGCCTCTCGCCCTCCAGAAGCACGCCCCAGACCTCTACGGTGTCCTCGGTGCCTACTATCGCCAGAATCCGGCAGGGCGCGTGCATCGCACTTGCCCCGTGGAAACGTGAGAGAGAGGCATTCCCTCTATTTTCACGCCGGTCAGACGGTGCGGGTGCGCTGGTATCGGACAAGCTGCTTCAGGTCTTGCACTTGCCGCCTTCGATCTTCGGGAAACCTTGCAGATTGAAGCTCTGGCCGCAACCGCAGGTGGTTTTCGTATTGGAATTGGTGAACTGCAACCCGCCGTTGATCAGCTCGTCGGAGTAGTCCACGACCAGACCGTCGAGAAATTTCCCGCTCGCTTCATCCGTCACAATCCGGATCGCTCCCGCTGTATGGACCACGCTCTCCCCGCCCTTCATCTCGCCGGCGATTTCCGCGCCGTAGGTCAGGCCGGCGCAGCCGCCTTCCTTGACAAAGACCCGCAGGAACTGGCCCGGGGTCAGCTTGCTGTTCAGCATCGCTTCTGCTTTTTCTTTAATGGTGATATTCATAAAAGCCTCCTCAGCTCATGGTAACTCATCATAGTGTTACTATCGGCAGGCCACAGGGGGATGTCAAGGGGTGATCCAGCAAGAGCGGCGGTACAGGGTGTTCAACAACAGTGTCGGTCAGACCTTAAAAAAAAAATCAGCTTTTTTGCTGCGAAGAATCTCTCAGCGCAGGTTGTAGCTGGTCTTCATCTTTTGATAGATCATGGAGGAAATCCGGCGGATCACGTTGCCCCGGGTCATTGCCCAGTGTCCGTAGTTGCCGGCCTTGCTCCGCTTTTCAATGATCCCCACCACCACATAGGGATAGCGGCGGCCGTTCTGCCCCTTGGGGGCCAGGATGCCCATATCCCCGCAGAGCCTGGCGGTGGTGCCGGTCTTGTTGTAGACCAGGGTTCCCTGGGGGATCTGGGTGCCGGAGTAGAGCCGGTCGCGACCGGGCAGGGACATCAACCGGCGAATCTCCTGGGCGTGGGGGAGTTGTTTGCGCCAGAGGGCGACCAGGAACCGGCCGTAATCCTTGGCCGAGGCCTTGTTCCGGTAGGTTCTTCCGCCGCTGGGGATGTATTCGACAAGGCTGGTTTCACAGAGCAGGTGGCCGTAATGTTGGCGCAGGATCTTTTGCGCCGTCTTGGGGCCGCCGACCTGTTTTAAAACCCAATTGGTGGCGTTGTTGTTGCTGTATTGAATCATCGCCTCCATTTTGCGCCGGGCCGTGGGGGTGTAAGTCAGCTTTCCCTCTTTGAGCCGGTGGAAATAGGCCAGGGCGACGAGCGGCTTGATCATGCTCGCTGCCTGGTAGGGGTTATCGACGTTGATGTCGACAATGGTTTCCCCCTTGTTCAGGTCGATGACCAGCCAGCCGGTTTTCTCATCCTTGGCGAGAAGCCCCTTGCACCGCAACTGATTGATATACTCCTCCAGCTCTTTTTCCAGGTTGTTGTTGGTGGCGACGGTTTCGGCGACGCTTTTCTTCTTGTTGCCGGTGAGCAGGAGAAGCGCTTCGGCTGGTGTTTTTTTGGTGTCGGCCAGGAAGGGGACGGGCGCAGGGTCGGGGTCCGTATCCTTTTCTTCGTGGTCGAGCAGGCTGGACTCGCCGAAAACCACCTCGTTATTTTCCTCCCGGGTGATGGAGGCGGAGATGCCGGATTTGGTCAGCAGTTTGCCGTGGTAACGGGCCACCCCCATGGTCGACTGCTTATCCGCCTGTCTTCTGTAAACCAGGGTGTATTTGCCGTCTCCGCTCTTTTCGATGAAAAGATCCTTGCCCACCTCGGCGCCGAGCTGGCGGTAGATCGTTTGATACTGCTCGGTCAGGGCTGCGAGGTTCGGGCCGTGGCCGTAGCAAACATTGTAGAGTTCGTGGTAGTCTTCATCCTTGATGGCCCGGGCGTCGCCCAGCCCGGCCTTGCCGAGGACAACGCTGTGGCGGATTGCCAGCTTTGCCGAGGAGAGGGCGGTGGTGTTGCAGTCGTAAATGATCCCGTACTGGTCGTTGCGCTGAATAATGTGCAATGCCTTGCCGACCTCGGGGCCGAGCTGGGTTTCCAGCTCCGCCTTATAATCCTGGAGGTTGCGCAGGTCGGGGTCCCAGATATAGAGCACGTCGTAGCGGCTGTTGTTCTGGGCCGCGTTTGCCGCGCCCCCGGCAGGCAGAAGGAGCAGGGCGATAAGGAAGAGGGTGACTGCGTTTTGCCGGAAGCGGGGGCGGATGTTTTTGCTCGACATGGGTACCATGTGACGGCCGCGAAAGGTTGTTTTTCTTGATGGGAGCGATGTTCTGGAATGATTATCTCATATGAAACCCGACTCCGGCAGGAATTGCAACGTTCCGCAACGATATTTTTTGCCCTGCGACGAAATTGCCTTGCCATCAAGTGCTGTTTTAAGCGATCTTCAGGCAAGAAGCTTGCTGCGACAGGGATGATTCACATCCAAAAAAGGAGGAAGAGGATGGAAATTGATTGGGCCTATCTGCGTAAGGGGTGAACCTCCTGCCGGAATGCGCAGGAGGTTCTTGCGCAGGAAAAGGCGGTGATCCGCGAGGTGGTTGACGCCCGCACGGTGCGGATGGATGGCGCGGCCGCCTGGGAGATGCTGGGCAAGGCGGCGAAAATCACCGTTGTCAAGGGCAAGACGGTCTCTTCCCTGAAACCAAAGCAGGACGGGAAGGAAGCGATACTCAAGCAGGTGATGGGGCCGAGCGGCAACCTCCGCGCTCCCGCCTTGCGGGTCGGCGATGAATGTGTGGTCGGCTTTCATGCTGATTTCTACAAACAATGGCTGCAGGGGAAATGACCCTCTGCCGAAAGTCGCGATCTGCCCCACCGGACGGCCAGACGAGCCCTGTGTGGGCAGATTACGGCACCGCGGTTCCGGCGCAGGTCACACCGCTCGTGTTGTGGCTCAATTATCCTTGGTGGTGTGGCAGGTAAAGCAACCCGTATTGACATCGCCGCTCTGGTGCGCATTCATCTGGCTGTAATCCCAGCGCAGCATGTCCGGATACGGGCTGGCATGGGCCATATGGCAGGAGAGGCAGGTAACGACATCGGCGCCGGGGGCCACAACGCTGCTGGCGGAGGCCGGTACCGCGGTGCGCCCGATGGGAGCCTGGACACTGTAGGTTGTATAATTCTGATATTCCTTGGAGGCCGGAAGCACGATATCGTTGGGGTGCCGGATGAATGGCGAGGTTATGTCCGGGCCGATGCCGTCGCTGGCGCCTGCCGAGAGGGTATGGAAATTGCCGTGGCAGGTGCCGCAGAATCCGCTGATCGTGTGGTTGGGCGGGGATACGCCGTTGCTGCCATGGCAACTGGTGGCGCCGCAGCCCAAAGTCATGGGCGTGGTGGCGCCGTAATATTCGTTGTGGCTTGTGGCGCTGGCATTCTGCCATTTGTCGGTCTGGTTTTCATAGCCTTTAACTCCAACCAGAAAGCGATAGCTGTTTGCGGCGGTGTCGGCCACGGCCAATTGGCCGTCCACGTTGTTATGATGCGCGCCCTTGAGCGCGACGATATCGGTGGGCGAGCCGCTGGCGTATCTGTAGCCATGGCAGCCGTTGAGCCCGGCGCAGGTCAGGTTTGAGGCGTTGACGATATAGCCGTCGTGGAAGGATTGCCTGATTCCGCCGGGCAGGTTGGTTATTAAGGTCTCTTTAAATTCCGCGCCCAGGGCAATGACATTATGGCCATGGCTGTTGGCGGCGGTGCCCTTGATGCCGGTAATATACCCGAAATTGCCGGCGGCAAGATCCCCGCTGGGATCGGAATGCATGACCTGGGGAATCAGGCTGCCGTTTATGTTGACGATCTTCTGGGCAGTGGCCTGACCATGACAGCCGAGGCAGTCTCCCCGCAGCAGGTTTCGTTCCACCTTGGCGGAATTGTTGAACTGCATGCTGGCGCCTTGCTGGCTGTTGTGCATGGTGTGGCAATTGTCGCACTCGCCGGTGATTTTCGCGCCGGCGGAACCCGCCACAAGAAGGGGAATGACAAACGCTGTCCGGACACAACATCTCTTCACTTGATGCGTTCGTCTGCGTATCATAACGATCTTCCCCTCCTGTGTTTAGGTGCGGCATTTTGTCGCATAAATTAACCGTGCCATACTTCTCTTGCCCTTGGCAACAAAAAAAAGTTAGGAAAACAAATTACAGAGTTTCAACCTCTTACAGAAAGATGGCAAACCCGGGCCTCGGGCTAAAAAAAAATGACCGGGAACTATTTACCCCGTTGCAGATTCCGGCATCCGCTGCTCCCTTTCTTGGGGTTTGCTTTGACATAACACTGTTGCGGAGCCATAATTGACTGAGTGGAAAAACCGAGACAAACCATTACGGGAGAGGTGTCGGCATGGACAGGAGAGAATTTCTCAGGCAGGTGGCCCTGTGGTCGGCAGGGCTCAGTGTGGGTGTTCCCCATTTCACGATAGGCGAGGCCCTGGCAGCGGATGATCGCCTGCCCCTGCTTGCCCATGCAACCGGAAAGAATTACCGGGATCTGGTTGACCGGGTTCTTTCCCCCCTGGGCGGGATGGAAAAATTCGTCCGCCCCAGCGACAAGGTGGTGGTCAAGCCGAATATCGGCTGGGACCGCAATCCTGCCCAGGCTGCCAATACCCATCCGCAGGTGGTCAGGGTTTTGGTTGAGCGGGCTCTGGATGCCGGGGCCGGGGAGGTTCTGGTCTTTGACCGGACCTGTAATGAGGAGCGGCGGTGCTATGTCAACAGCGGCATCCAGGAGGTCCTGGCCGGGATCAAGGACAAGCGGTTGAAGTTTTTCCACCCGGACGAGCGCAAATATGTCCCGGTTGATATTGCGCGGGGCAAGGCGGTCAGGCGTTTGGATATTTATCGCGACGCCCTGGAGGCGGACAGCTACATCAACGTGCCGGTGGCCAAGCACCACGGGCTCAGCCGGTTGACCCTGGGCCTCAAGAACAGCATGGGGGTTCTGGGCGGCACCCGGGGGGCGATGCACCACAACCTTGGCCAGAAGCTGGCAGACCTGGCCACGGTGATCCGGCCGAAACTCACCGTGATCGACGCCACCCGCATCCTTCTTGCCAATGGCCCGCAAGGCGGCAATCTCAACGACGTCAAGGTGCTGGACACGGTTGTCGCCTCGGTCGATCCGGTGGCAGCCGATGCCTATGCCACCACCCTGTTCGGCCTGAGGCCCGAGGAGATCGAATCCACTGTCGCCGCCCATGCCTTGGGGCTGGGAGAGATAGACCTGAAAAAGATCAAGGTGATTACAGCCTGATCTTTTTTTTAACGAATGAGAACTCGTCGAAATTGGCGATTCATGCCTGAATCGCACGCAGGGCATCGAAAAACGAGTTTTTCAACACCCTGCTAAAACCCGCGGGTCAGCTTGGCTCGCTTCAACCGATCCCGCACCGGGGCAATGAATTTCCATGAAAACCACACGCAAAATCCCCTTGTATTACTGGCGGCGCCTGAGCCAGTTGGCCTGTCTGGCGCTCTTTTTCTTTTTGTTCATCAGGACCGATTATTCGGGCTCCGATACCATCGAGTACGCGGTGAACATTCTCTTCCGGATCGATCCCCTGCTGGCCCTGTCCGCTTCCGTGGCCGCGGGTTTTTTTATTCTCCTGATGCTGCCGGCCGTTGGCACCGTGCTTTTGACCCTGATCCTGGGCCGCTTTTTCTGCGGCTGGATCTGCCCCATGGGAACCCTGCTGGACGGTTGCCGCAACGTGACGCCGAACACGCAGACCGGGAAAAAAAGAACATACCGGCCGCTCAAGTTCTATCTCCTGGGTTTTCTGCTGGTGGGAGCCTGGTTCGGGCTGCCCATGGCCGGGTATGTCGATCCTTTCTCGATCTTGGTCCGGGGTTTGGCCCTGGCGGTGGACCCGGCCTTAAACGCCCTGTCCGCAACCTTTTTCACCTACACCTATCAAGAGGCCCCGGCTTGGGTCAACGCTGTAACCGAACCGGTGTACGCCTTTCTCAAGGCGTCCGTCCTGCCCTTTAATCAGAAATATTATGACCTGGCACTGCTTTCGCTGGGGATTCTTCTGCTGATTTTCTTTCTGGAAAAACTGGAACGCCGGTTTTTCTGCCGCAATATCTGCCCGCTGGGCGCATTGTTTGCGGTGACCGCCCGCTTTTCCCTCCTGCGGGGGAAAGCGGGCAGCACATGCGGTACATGCCGAAACTGCCGGGAGGTCTGCCGGATGGGGGCCATCGACGAGGACCGCACTATCTCGATGCTGGACTGCAATCTCTGTTTGGATTGTATCCATCATTGCCCGGGCAACAAAATATCATTTCGCTTTGGCGGGCAATCTCGGACAAAGCCGTTTTTTGCGCTTTCCCGCCGTACTTTTGTCGGTTCCCTGGCTGTGGGGGCGCTGCTGCCTTTTTTTCTCAAGAGCCGAACCCTGGCCCGGCAGTCCGACGAACTCCTGATCCGCCCGCCCGGGGCCTTGCCGGAAGAAGAGTTTGTCGGCCGTTGCGTCCGCTGCGGAGAGTGCATGAAGGTCTGCATCGGCAATGGTCTGCAGCCTGCTTTTCTCCAGGCCGGCCTGGAGGGGATGTTTTCCCCGATCCTCAAAGCCCGCACCGGCTACTGTGAATACAACTGCACCCTCTGCGGCCAGGTCTGCCCCAGCGGGGCGATCGCAAAGCTATCCGTCCCGGAAAAGAAAAAGGTGAAAATCGGCAATGTTGTTTTTGACAAGAACCGCTGCCTGCCCTATGCCAAGGGTATCCCCTGCATCGTCTGCGAAGAGCATTGCCCCACCCCGGACAAGGCGATCAAGTTCCGGGAAGCTACCGTTGAAAACAGCCGGGGCGAGAAGGTGACGGTCAAACAGCCGTACCTGATTGATGATCTCTGCGTCGGCTGCGGGATATGCGAAACCAAGTGCCCCTTGCCCGGGGCCTCGGCGGTCATGGTGACCAGCGCGGGGGAGAGCCGCAACCCGGCAAAGGCGCTGCCTGATACGGGCAGCGCCTGGCAAGTGATTTGACTTCTCCTCGCCTGTACGGTAACTTTTTTCGTGGCCTGCGGACCAAATACATCCTTGCTCCGCACCTGCCTGCCGAAGTCGAACAGGTGGCAGATTCTTTGCCTGTCGAGATGTATAACCGGACTCCCCCCGTCAATCCCTCTGAAATCCCGGCTCACCTGCGCACATGAGATCGGACCCCAATGGTAAGGATGCGCACATGAGTTCCATTCTCCAATGCCCGGTTTGCCGGCAACCGCTGCTTGCAACGCCTTCCGGCTACCAATGCGCGGCAAAGCACAGCTTCGACGCCGCCCGCCAGGGCTATGTCAATCTGGTGCTTGCCCACAAAAAACATTCCAAGGAACCGGGGGACGACCCGGACATGGTCCTGAGCCGGAGACGGTTCCTGGACTTGGGGTATTACAACCCGATCTCAGACGCGATCAACGAGACTATCCGCACCGTACTTTCGCGATTGGCAAGCGTCGGCGGCGGCAGCGTGCTCGATGCCGGCTGCGGCGAAGGCTTTTATCTTGCGCGCCTCAAGGAGGCCCTGGCTGGCAACAGCGCACCGCATCTTGCAGCGCATTCGGCCATTGAGTACCACGGGGTCGATGTCTCCAAGTTTGCGGTGCGCCAAGCCACCCAGCGCGACCGGACCGTGGGGTGGTTCGTGGCCAGCATCAACGATCTGCCCTTTTTGGATGAATCCCTGGATCTCGTGCTCAGTGTCTTTTCCCCGGCGAACATCCCGGAATTTGCTCGCATCCTCAAGGAGAGCGGCAGCCTCGTCTTTGTCAGCCCAGGGCCTAGACACCTTAACGGGTTGCGAAAAATCATCTATCCGGTCACCAGAGAGCATGACGCGCCCGCGATCACCGAAAAGGCCAAGGAGCTATTCTTCCCCGCCGCCGTGCAGCGGATCACCTATCCGCTCGAACTGACCAGCAACCAGACGATCATGGACCTGCTGGCCATGACCCCCTATTACTGGAACATCGACCGGGAGACCAAGGGGAAGGTGGCGGCCCTGGACCGGTTGCAAATGGATGTGGATGTGGAGATCCGGGTTTTCAGGAAAAAAAGCGGGGATAAAACAGGCGAGCTGGAATCAGGTCTTGAAAAGTAGCATTGGCGGGCAAGGGGCAGTCTCCACGTGCTGGCTCGAAGCACCTGGCTGGGCAGCAGAGAAACCCGGAGCAGAACTATTTACTTCCCTTGTCCTGCTCAAACTTCTTCATCTTGTCCCCGATCCGGGCAGCCTTTTCGCACTGGGCTCCCTGTTTGGGGTTGCAGTCGATGAGTATACTCATCACCTTGTCGGCGGTTTTATAGCAGTGGGCATCTTCCAGCCTGCCTAGAACGTCGGACATCAACTTGTTGAATTCCACGCATTTTTCGTAATCGGAAGAGGCGCGCTGGTGCAGGCTGGCGGCCTTTTCCAGGTCTTTTTTGATATCGGGCGGGATTGTTTCAGCCATATATTCAGATCCTTTGGGAGAAAATATCCGTTTTCTTCCCCTGCTGCCGGTGCTTGGCCCGGGGTGGAGAGGATGAGCCTCCACGCCTGAGCAACATGGGGTTGGGGCAGCCGTGCACTCACTGAAAATCCGTCGTAAGCCGGTTCTGGAGCATCACCTGATTCTTCTGCTCCATCGTCTTGAAGGCGAGGTACTCCTCCTTTTCCAGTTCGAAGAGCTGCCGCCGGTAACGGTTCGTAAGATCGTACCACTCGTTGATTCGCATGCGGAAACGATGTTCTTCTGGGTAGCGCACGGTATTCATAAAAGACTGGATCGCGAAATAGTACCGGACAGCATTGCGCTCAATGGCGCCGCGAGGCCCGCCGATATAGACGGGCGTGCCGTTTTTCCCGGTGCCGGTCTGGGTGAACCCCACCTTGCTCCGGCCGAGGGTCGCGAAATATACCTTTTCCGCGAGGCGAAGCGCAACACTGTCGTTGTATGCATAACTGACGTGGACAAAAGTTTTTCCCCCCTCAAGGGGCAGGGCCTCGAATCGCATCCGGTGGTTATTGGTGCCGAAAGGGCCGTCCTCGGCGCTGAGGGTGACATCCAGATATCCCTGCTGCTGAGCAACTTCCCGGTACTGGTACAGGACCTGCCGCGTGTCTGCCGGAGGTTGATAGACCTTGCGGCCGATGTAAAAAGTCAGCAGCCAGACGTCCGGCAGTTCCCTGTAGGTGCACGCCTTGACATTGGGGTGGAGGGAGACGATATCGCACCAGTTGGCAGGGACCTTGAGCACCTTGGCCACGCTGCTGAAGGGATACGCAAAGACCCCGTAGACATCCACCTGCACCCTGTCGTCTCGCGCAAAAGACTCCAGAAGGAGCGGAAAGCCGAAGCTGTTTTGCTCCAAGCGGCCCATGTTCCGGCGATAGGTGTCGCGCAGGATCTCGGCACCCAGCCCAGGCTTTTCGGCAGCGGCAGCACCGTTGGCTGAAAAGAGCAACGCAACGGCGAGCAAAAACAGGAATACTCCCCCCTGGTTTCTGATGGTCTCCCCCTTATTCATCTGATCCATTTTTGCGGGAATACACCCATCCTTAACGAACGGCTACAGCCAGCGGCCGAATAAATTGACAAACCACTCCCTGAACCTGGGCAACAACGGTCTTTTTTTCCATTCCTCCCAGTGAATCTGCTTGGAATCCTCCAGGTCCCTGGCAAACATCTTTTCCATTTCCCCGGCAAACTCCTGACTCAGGATAACCGCATTTACCTCGTCGTTGTTTAATAAGCTCAAGAAATCCATGTTGGTCGAGCCGACCGTGGACCAGACCTTGTCAATCACCGCGGTTTTCGCGTGCAACAGGGAAGTATTGTGCTCGTACAATTTTACTCCCGCTTGCAAGAGCCCGGTATAATGATACCGCTGCGCATATAAGGCCAACCGGGAATCGCTGATCCCCGGGAGGATGATCTTTACGTCAACCCCGCGCGCAGCCGCATCGGTAAGGCCCTGGATTATCTGCTCGTCGGGGATGAAATAGGAATTGGTCATGTGGATCGAATGCTCGGCAAAATTGATGGCCGACACATACACAATAAAAGGGATTCTATTGGTTTCTCCCGGGGTGCTGCCGATCACGCGCACCAGGGCATTGCCCTCTGCCTTCAGGGCAGGAAAATGGTTCCCTCCGGAAAGTTCCGCGCCATTCTGACCCTGCCAGGTGTCCAGAAAGAGCTTCTGGATTTCAGCCACGGCCGGGCCTTCAATTTGCACGTCTGTGTCACGCCAATGAATTGGCCCTTTTTCGTTTTGTTCCCGCTTGAAAGGACGACTCGAATACACCTCGCTGATGTTGATGCCCCCGAGAATGGCGACCTTGCCGTCGATTATCAAAATCTTGCGGTGATCCCGGTGGGTCAGGGTCAAGCCCCAGTTCACCTGGGCCTTCAGGGGATTGAGCGGATTGAATTCAACCACCTGAATTCCGCCCTCGGCCAAGCGCTGGAAAAAAGCCGCGGGGGTGTTCATACTGCCCACGCTGTCATAAATAACATTTACCTGGACGCCTGCCGCCTGTTTTTCCAGTAACAGATCGGCAAATTTGCGGCCTGTCTCATCATCTTCAATAATATAGGTTTCAAGGTTGACATGGTCCTTGGCCTTCTGGATTGCCTTGAACATTGCGGCATAGGCGGCCTGACCATCGGCGAGCAGGGTGATCTTGTTCCCCCTAGTCAGCGGGCTTTCGGTGACCGATTCCACCACGGCGATGTGGCGTTCCAGAATGTCGGTCGGATCGACCGATCGCTTCAGCCGCGCCATGATGGCCTTGCTTTTCTGGGGAGACAGCACCCGTCCCTTGGCCGCCACGATTTGCCGCGGATGCTGTGTGGCCGGGGCCTCCTCAATCACCTCGGAGACGTTCGGCAAGGTAGCGCAGCCGGTGCCGAGGCACAAGAAGGCTCCAACTAAGAAAAACAAAAAGGATGGCTTGATGGTTTTCATGAAATTATTTTATCACAGAAAAAATATTTCCCCTTGAATCCTGATATTTTCCCGTAAAACCCAGTGGTCCGGCAAGCAGGAAAATCCAGAAGGTATTTTACTTATCTCCGGACAATTCAGTATAATGAACCATAGGTTCCGGGACGAAACCAGCGTGCCGACGTCATTTTCCGCCGACAAGCAAACCTCGCGACCTGCTTATCCAACAGGAGGACAGAATGAAGAGAATACGCTACGGATTCATTGTGCTGACGATGCTGTTGTGCTCGGTGACTTCCGCCGAGGCAGAGGTGAGCGTCTTTATAGGGGCTCCCCACGTAAGCATCGGAATCAACCTGCCGGTGTACCCGCAACTCGTCGCGGTGCCGGGCTACCCGGTCTACTATGCGCCCCGGTTGAATGCCAACTATTTCTTTTACGATGGCATGTACTGGGTCTATCAGGACGACAACTGGTACGCGAGTTCCTGGTACAACGGCCCCTGGGGGTTTGTGGAGCCGTATTATGTGCCGCTGTTCGTCTTGCGTGTCCCCGTGCGCTACTACCGGCAGCCGCCGGTGTACTTTCGCGGCTGGCCTCAGCATGCGCCGCCCCGCTGGGGTCATCACTGGGGCCCGGAATGGGAGCAGCAGCGAAGGGGCTGGGACCAGTGGCAACGGGGCTCTGTGCCGAAGCGGGCGCCGCTGCCTACCTACCAGCGGCAGTATTCGGGAGAAAAATATCCCCGGGTGGAGGAGCAGCACGAGATCCGCAGCAAGCAATACCGTTACCAGCCGCGCGAAAAGGCGGTGCGCGAACACTTTCAGCAGTTAGAGCAAAGAGCGCCCGCCCCTGCGCAGCGGGAAAGAGAGGAAGAGCCTCGGCGGACAAGCCCTAGGCAGCAGGACGATCGGAATGGCGTCCGTTCGCAGCCCCAGCAGCGAGGCCCGGTAATCCAGGAGCAGCCCCAGCAGCCGGATGCTGTCCAGCGCGAGCAGAAGGGACCACGATCAAAAGAGCAGGAGAGGGAAGAGGAACAGGAAAGGCGGGATAAGGAACGGGGCCGGGGGCGCAATTAGTAACCCGTTTTTGCCCATTTTTCATAGGTGTTTCCCAGAATCAGGATCGGCCTTACGCAGCAATTGCTTGCTCAAGGCCGATCTGTTTTTTCCACCTTTTTCTGCCGCTCGGCAGCGGGCAGCCCCAGGTCCATGACCATGCCCTGGGTGGAGAGAATGAGCATGCGCGGCTCGTCCTCGATCCGCACCGGCTGGGGCAGAATGCGCTGCTGGAGCAGCACCTGGATCTGCTTGGCCGTAAGCGCTATTCCCTTGCACTCCGGCTCGAGGACGAATTCGCAGCCATCCTTCCAGCCCGAGCAGCCGTAGGCTCGCTTCCCCTTGACCACCTCCTTGCCGCAGAGGGGGCAACTGCCCCAGCGTCCGGGGTCCAGCCTCTCCGCAGTGCCGTTTTTAATCAGGGTGCGGATGTAGCCGGAGATCCCTCCCATGAACTCGCCGGGATCGAGCTGGCTGCGCTCGATTTGTTTCAGTTTTTCCTCCCATTCCCCGGTCATCTCCGGGGATTTCAGCAAGGGGTCCCGGATAAGGGCGATCAGGCAGCGGCCCATGTCGGTGCAGCGGAGCTGTTTCTTGTCGCGCTGGATATAGTTGCGGCTGAGCAAGGTTTCGATGATGGCCGCCCGGGTGGCCGGAGTGCCGATGCCGCGCTCCTTGAGCGCTTCGCGTAAGCTGTCGTCCTCCACCAGTTTGCCCGCCGCCTCCATGGCCCCGAGCAGCGAATTTTCCGTAAAATGCTTGGGTGGGCTGGTTTTTCCTTCGCGCAGGGAGGGCTCATGCGGGCCGGTTTCATCGTGAGTAAACACCGGCAGGGTTTGCTCCTCGGCGGCGTCCTGGGCCTGTTTTTTGTTGGCAAAAAGCGCGGTCCAGCCCGGCTCGACGACCTGGGTCCCCTTGGCCTCAAACGGTACCCCATTGCTGACCCCGTTCACCGTGGTGATATTCTTGAGGCAGACGGGATAGAAAGCCGCGATGAACTGGGTGGTGATCGCCTCGTAGACGAGTTGTTCGTGGGCGCTGAGGCCGCGCGGCGCAACGCCGGTGGGGATGATGGCGTGGTGGTCGCTCACCTTGGTATCGTCGATGATTCGCTTGCTGAAGGGCAATTTTGCCAGGTTGAGCACCGCGATCTCTTCCGGCCGCAAGGTTTTGAGCTGGGAGAGGATCTGGGGAATGCGCGGTTGCAGGTCCTTGCTCAGATAGCGCGAGTCGGTACGCGGATAGGTGACGAACTTTTTCTCGTAGAGATTCTGGGTGGCGGCCAGGGTATCGGCGGCCGAGAGCCCGTGCAGCTTGTTGATTTCCCGCTGCAGGGTGGTGAGATCGAAGAGCTGGGGCGGCTGCTCCTTTTTCTCCTTGGCAACGATCCCGGTGATGGCAAAGGGCTGATCAGTGATTTTTTCCAGCAGCACCTGGGCCTTTTCCGGCTTTTCAAAGCGCTTGCCCGTGTATTTGAACACCACCTCGCGGTAGCGGGTGGTAAGCTCCCAAAAGAGCTGAGGCCGGAACTGGAGGATGGCGTCGTCGCGCTCCACGATCATGGCCAGAACCGGGGTTTGCACCCTGCCGATGCTCCAGAGCACCCGGTCGCCGGAGCCGCCGATCCGCCCATGGCGCACGGTGTAGTAGCGGGTGGCGTTGAGGCCGACAATCCAGTCGGACTCGCTGCGGCAGCGGGCCGCGGCATAGAGCGCGTCGTAGTCGTGGCCGTCCTTGAGATCCTTGAACGCCTCCTGGATCGCATCGGGGGTGAGCGAATTGAGCCAGAGGCGGCGGATCGGCTTGTCCTCGCAGTTGCACAGGGCCAGGATGTAGCGGAAGATCAGCTCGCCTTCCCGTCCGGCATCCGTGGCGCAGATAATCTCGTCGGCTTGCTGGCACAGGGTCTCGATAACCTTGAATTGCTCGTCCACCCCGCGGTTTTTGATCAGGGTGAGCTTGAAGGTCTCCGGCACGAAGGGGAGGGTCTCCAGCGACCAGCGCTTGAGGGCGGGATCGTATTCCCCAGGCTCCTGCAGGGTCACGAGATGGCCGAAGGCCCAGGTGATCGCGCAGCCGCGCCCCTCGATGTACCCCTTCTTCTTGCTCTTGATATCAAGAACCTCGGCAATATCGCGGGCCACGGAAGGCTTCTCGGCAATAACAACTTTCATTCTACGATTTTCTCGCGGTCATTATTTTCTTCTGTTACAAAGGAGCTGCATGCCCCTCTTGGCTACACACCCGGCGTTGCACCCTAAACCGAATTATCCGAGGACGCAAGCCGGGAAGCGCCTCGATCCGGCCGGCGGAAAAATGCAGCAAAGGATGTAATCCCTTTCCCTGAGCATGCTACAATGGACCAGAACAAAAAACATGCGGTGCTGATCCGCCTTGCTTCATTCCTGTAACGGAGGGCCCATGCACATCTACAATATAATCGCCGGCGTTATGTTGCTTCTCTTCGGGCGCAAGCTTTTCTGGCTTTTTCTTGGGATTGCCGGATTTCTGATCGGCATGGAAATAGCGCCGATGTTTTTCGGCGATGAACCCCGGTGGATACAACTCGCCATTGCCGTGGCCACGGGCTGTCTCGGGGCGATTGTGGCAATCCTTGCCCAGCGCCTTGCCTTTGCCCTCGGCGGTTTTTTCGCCGGGATGTACCTGGCCCTCGGGGTGGGGCATTTTTTTGCCCTGACCGAGGCCAACACCATGCTTTTCATTGCTCTTGGCGGGGGCATCATCGGCGCGATAATCGCCACCCTGATCATGGATACCGCCATAACCATTCTCGTTTGCCTGGTCGGGGCAGGGGCAATTGTCGGCGAATTCCATTTTAGCCAGGCCATGCAAATCCTTATTTTTCTCCTTTTGGCCGGGGCAGGCTTTATTTTTCAGGAAAAACTCTGGCCCGCAGTGCGCAAAGAGTGATTGCTGCGCCAGAGGTTTGCACACGCCAAGATCCATGAACGAGGGCGATGTAGGCGCAGCTATCTTTTGCTCAATATGCCTCGCCATCCGGGCCATGGCCCCTGATACCCCGATTCTCAACGGCGGTTGGCTCAATACGAAAAACACCGGCGAGTACCGCACCTTGGCTGGGATCAGCGGCTTGATGGTCGGCGTTGTCGGCCTGGAGCCGGAGGAATTTACCGCCATAGGCCGAGCCCGCTCTCGGCAGAGAAACCACTAACTTCATGCGAAACATAACATTGCGAGTGCAAAAACTGTGAAGATACGCCCACTCACCCCGGACAATTATCCCAAGGTTTCCGCCCTGTTGCGGCAGGCATTCCCTGGCAGCACGTATGAGGTGCAGTTGGTGGAAAACCTCCACCAAAATGGCAAGCCGATGCATGAATGGGTCTGTATCCATGTCAATGCGGTTGTCGCCTATATCGCCTTTACCAGGGCTTACAACGGCAAGGCGTTGTGCGGCCTGCATCTGGCGCCCCTGGCGGTGAAGCCCGAGTTTCAAAAGCAGGGAATCGGTTCGGAGCTGCTGCGTTTTGCCCTGCGGCAGGAGGTGGTCAAGACGAATACCATCTATGTTTTGGGCGCCCCCCGCTTGTATCGAAAATTCGGCTTTGCTCCCTGCGTGATGCCGATCTGCCCCTTTGATACGAACAACGCTCATTTCCTGAGCCTGCGCAACCCCACCGTCAGCCAGTTCACGGTGGGGTACGAGCCGGAGTTTGCCCTCGGGGCAGGCAAGCCCAAGGCCCCCGGCAAGAAGCGCTGAACGTCCCGTTACAAAAAAAACAAGACAGGGAGGTGCCCCATGAAGCGAAAATGTTTCATCGCCGTGGTTGTGCTGCTGATGGGGGTTGGCGGTTGGCTTCTCTATTATTTGAGCGATCAACAGGTGATCAAGCGCACATTCACCGCCCTTGCGGTCTCGCTTTCCAAGGATGGGGAGGAAACCCCGGTGATGATCGCCCTCAAGATGAAGCCGGTGAAGGATTTCATTGCCCCGGCCTGCGAAGTTACAGTGCCTGAGCGCAACTACCACGAGATGTTGGAGCCCGGCCTGATCACCCACTACCTCATTGCCTATCGCTCCCGCCAGGCCAACCTGCACGTGGCCATGGAGGAAATCCTGGTGAAAATTCCGAGCAAAGGGAGGGGTGAGGTCAGCGCTCTGGTCCATGTCACCGCAAACTACAACCAGCCCGATTTTTTTGAGGAAACCCACCGGGTGATGTTTTCCTTGCAAAAACAGGAAAAAAATTGGCTGCTCCACAAGGCAACCCTGCCCGACGCCCTGGTGCGCAGATAACAGCCTGCCCGCGGCATCTGCTTGTCTTCCCATGCTGCGAATTTGCGTATCGGAAAGAGTTCTTCTGGTGCGTATTATTATCTTCTCGTTTAAAGAGGCAACATGCTAAATTGTTTGTGCAAAGTTGCACAACAGAATGAAAATTTTCTCTACTGTGGGGTATTGACAGCAATGCGTATGGCATCTTTTGGTCTATCGGCGGCTATTGTGTTTGCACTGGCGGGTTGCGCGGGGATGCAGCCTTCAATGCGGAGCGAGGCGGAATCGCCAATTCAGGTCGGCACGGAAAAGGGTATCGACTTGCTCACCGCCGGCAAGGCGAAGAAGGCAAACGCGGAGTTCAATCGGGCCTTGGCCCTTGCCCCCTCCGATGCTAATCTGCATTTTCTCAATGGCTTGGCGTATCGCGAGATGGCCCGGACAAAAGGTCAAGCCGTTGCGGAGCTGGCTGAAACAGGATACCGGCTGGCCCTGGAATTCGACTCGAATCACTGGCTGGCTGCCTGGCATCTCGGTTTGCTGCAGGTCGAGTAACGCCAATACGATGCGGCCCGGAAATCGTTTGCCATTGCAGCCCGGCTGCGGCCGCGCAACCCCGACATCCAGCTTGCCCTGGCCGGGTCGGCCTATCAGGCAAGCGATGCTCCGGTGGCCCTCTGGGCAGCCAACAACACGCTGACCTTGCGCCCGAACGATCCGGAGGCCCTGCGGATCGCGTCTCTTTCCAGCGCCGCGCTCGGAATGGAATCCAGCGCCCTTGAGTTTAGGGACCGTTTTCAGCAGGCGAACCCCTCGGAGGATGTGCACATTCTTAACGACAGGATCCGGGCGTGGAAACGGGTGCATGCGCAAGCCGATATTTCCGGCAACGCCGCTGTCCCAGCCAAGGAGCCGAAACCTGGGGATTCAGCTCCTGACACTGCTGCGGAGCCTGTCCCGCCGGCGGAATCCACCCCGGGGAATCTCCCGCCAGCCACGCAAGCGTCCCCTTCCGGGGCACCGGGCGGGACTGGCAGCGCGGGCGAAATCATCGGCGAGCAGGGGCAGGGACCGCTTGCGCCCTCTTGGAGTGACTGTGTGCAGTCGTCGAACAGCCAATCCTCCAGCAGCAGCAGTTGGGGGGGAGGAAACAGCAGTAGCTGGGGGAGCAGCACCAGCAGCGATGCGACCGAAAAGTTGACTGCCCTGCCTTCGCCTTGCAAGGGCATAGCCTTGCCGCGCATGGCCGTGGTGGATGTTACCATTGTCCGCACGCAGGAAACCACCGGATACACCAATGGCGTCAATCTGCTCGACGGGCTGAAAATAGTCCTAAACGGCAGTTGGGAGAGAAAGAGTACGTCCAACAGCGATCCGAACGACGATATTCGCAGCACGACCGTTATGCGCAGCCTGGGTCTCCCCGCAGCGGGGATCAGTTATTCGCTCAATATCTTCAACGCCGGAGATACGGTGGCGGACGTGATTGCCCGGCCGAGCCTGCTGGCCCTTGACCGGACACCCGCCACCTTTTTTTCCGGCTCGACGATTTCCGTTGCCCTGGAGGGGGAATACGGCGGTTCCCTGTCCGACAAGAACATCGGTGTAAGCCTCTCGGTCACGCCCACCTTCATCGACGACGACCGCCTGCTCCTGGCGGTGAAGGGCGCACGCTCCTTCATTGAGCCGGCCCAATTCGAAGGGTTTCAGGAGGCGCTTACCTCGGCCAACAACATCGTCTCCACCAACGTCATCATGCGCTTCGGGGAAACGCTTATCCTTTCCGGCCTGCGCGAGCGCGAATTCATCAACGGAAAGCATGGCGTACCCTTGCTGCGCGACGTGCCCGTGGTCCAATACCTCTTCTCGACCAATGAGGAATATGACTACTCGCACCACGTTTTGATCCTGCTTACTCCCCGAAAACCGGCGTCATATTCGGAAACCCTTCGCGCTGCCAACACCTATGCCTATTCGCCGGAGTTCCAGAAGGAGCCCATCGACACGGCCGCTTCCGAAGCCAATGACGCGCTGCGTCCCCAGCGTCCGCATCTGGAAGCCATCATGGCGAAGCTTCGGCTGAATCGTTATCAGCATGAGTTTCGCACCGGCGATCTTTCGTACCGGCGCTTTGCCCCGCGCCCTTCGCTGGAGCGTGTGCTCCAGGACGTCAAACAGATGATCTATTTCTGAGTCGGGATGGAGGAGGAATGGGAACTTCAATCAAGGCAGTGGCGATATTCCTGGCGCTTATGCTCGGTGTTTCAAGCGCACCGGCACAAGCAGCAACCCTGCCTCCCAATTTCGACACCTCCGTCCTGACGGACCTCCACAATGAGCTGAATGGTTTTGGCACCGATCCTGCCAAGCAGATATCCAATGTGCTCCTCGATAAGGCCGGGGTGGAGCAAGACGGAAATGCCTACACGAAAAAAGTGACCCTGTTCGGGAAAGAGACCACGATCTTCTTCATGTACGGGCATAAGAAGAATGCCCAGAATGTGGCGGTGTCCGTAGTTGCGGTCATGGTTCCCATTGAGATCACCTCAAAGGCTCTTTTCGGCGATTCCGTACCGGGCATTGGTTTGAAGAATCCCGTGGTGTGTTATGCCAAGGAGGATTGCGACCTTTTGACCGTTGACATGCCGGCCAGGACGCAACCGTCCCTGAAAAGCATCATGCCGAGCCAGGTAATCGCCGCCAAGGGTTTGAATTTCTTCGGCACCCTGACCAGCAGCATCGAGGGCTTCCCCTATGCGCTTCCCAGCGAGATGTTCGCCGGCTTTGCCATGGGTAAGACCGAAAAGGGCCAGAAAAAATACACCATCAACGCCGCGATCATCAAGCCGTGGAACAACCCTTTGGGGCTGCAGAACACCACGATGAAGGGCGGGATGTTGAGTCTCCGGAAGGAGGGGGAAGTCAAAACCACCGAGGTCTTGGGTACGGCGAGCGTCGGCTCCCCCAAGGAATACACCGTGTACTACAAGCAGGAAGGCGCTTTGCAGCAGAGTCTTGGTTTCGACACCAGGGACGCTTCATTAAAGGACTTTTTTTCGATCCTCGACGCACTCGGGATGCCGTTTGAGTCTGCCAAAAAGAATCTCCCTCTGACCATCGTGCAACTCTCCAATCCCAACTATCAGCCCAAGACAGATGCCAGCGCGCCGCCGGATTTCACGAAGATGCTGTTCAAGGCCACGCGGACTGCCACCGGTGTTTTTACTGAGCTGATCGCCAATG